>JAZTYI010000059.1:0-7343 GCA_045636885.1 Alloprevotella sp. | reverse complement strand
ACTCCTCACCCAGGGTGTTACCCTGGGCTAATGGCTTTATCCCCTTCCAGGGGAATATTTCAAACATGAGGGGCTTGTCAAAATATTCAGTATAATATTATGTTGAATTTCAATTAGATGCTACTCAAATCTTATGTTTACCGGACAGCAATAATTAAGAAATATTCATCCCGCATGGAGAGTGTTATTCGTGAAATTCGTGTTCTCTTAAACATAGAAATTCTCGTTTTTTCGGTTGAATATCTAGGAGGGGGCTTGTATGAGTACAACTATCCATCAAACAAAGAGTTATCTATATTTACCAGACAGCAATAATTTTTTGTACCAGTAGTGGTACTTTTTGTACCAAGGTCTGGTATTTTAAGTACCACTACTGGTAGAAAAAATACCAGACTTTGGTACAAAACTATTTTCCCTTGAAATTTTAACAATCAGAAATATTCAGTACAGGTCATTTCCAAGGGAGATAATTTTATTTTCTTGAGAGATAATTTTATTTTCTTGTATTGAAAATTCAATTCTCTCTAAGGGTAAAAAAAATGGCGCCTTGCTCCCATGCGTCATACTGTCATAACTTTCCCTCTTAACATCCACCACGAAACCGCACCACGCGTGCCGAGGTAGGCAAGAAATGCCAACCACAGGGCGGTGTTGCCCATAGAGGGGGAGAGGAACAGGTGGAGCACAAAGAAGATGACTGTGGCAACCGCCAAGGCGCGTAGCATTCCCGAGGTGAAGGAAATGCCGATGAAAATACCGTCGTAAAGAAAGGCTGAGAAACTGAAAAGGGGAATGACGCAGACGTAAGGGAGGTACGCTTGGGCACACTCAATGACAGCAGAGTGATCGGTCAAAACGGTAAGCAGTTGCGAACCAGCGAAGTAGTAAATCAATGTAGCGACAACGGAGAGTCCACAACCCCAAATGAATAGATGGCGCGTAGTGCGTTGAAACGCATCCCTGTTTGCACCGCCCCATGCCTTTCCGCAGAGTGCTTCCCCAGCATAAGCAAAACCGTCCATGAAGTAACTGAACAGCAGGAAAAACTGCATCAAGAGGGCATTCGCAGAAAGGATAAGATCGCCTTGGCGTGCGCCGGAAAAGGTGAAGAAACTCGTTACGGCAAGCAGGCAGAGGGTGCGCAGGAAGATGTCGCGGTTCATGCGCAGGAAGGTGGTGTCGAGCAGACTATTTCTCCCCAGTGCGGAGCGGAGCGTAGCAAGAGACGGCAGGGGGCGAAAGCGTAGCACAAGGCAGGAAGCGAGGATAAATCCCGTGTACTGTGCCACAAGAGTTCCCGTAGCAACACCTTCGAGGGTCCAATGTAGTCCAAATACTAAGAAACAACTTACGGCAATGTTCACCAGGTTTTGCACCACGGCAATCAAGAGCGGAATGGTAGCGTTCTGCATCCCTATAAACCATCCGTTCATACTATTAAGGCAGAGTACGGCAGGTGCTCCCCATATCAGAATGCGAAAATAGGTGGTGGCAAGTTTTCTGACCTCTTCGGTGCCTTCGGCGATGTAAAGCACCGCGTGCAACAGGGGTGTTTGTAACAGAATGAGTAGTGTGGCTATCAGTAATGCCCAAGTGAGTGAGCGAACCAGCAGGGTGAAGCAGCGCTCACGGTTGCCTTCACCTACCGCCTGAGCGGTGAGTCCGCCAGTAGACATTCTCAAGAAACCGAATCCCCAATACGCCATACTCATCAGCGTCGTGCCAAGAGCGATGGCGCCGATGTATGCCGCACTTCCCAAGTGTCCCACGATGGCGGTGTCCACCAATCCTAATAAAGGCACGGTGATGTTCGTGAGAATACTGGGGATTGCTATTTTGAGGATGGTTTTGTTCATGGATGGTGATAAAGACAAGCGCGCAAGGGGAGAAAGTTGGCTCCGTCCCCTTGCGCTACTCATTATAATATATAAGCGATTTCCTTAAAGGCAAACTTGCGGAGCGTGCCTTGAGATTGTTCAATTACCAAGCGGCCTGTGGGTTCTACATCCACAATGCGCCCCTCAAAAGTGCCGATTTCATCGCGGAATTTCGCCCATTCGTTACGGCGATAGAGACGTTGCACATAGGCGGAGTGTATCGCGGAAAAGTCCTGCTGTTCCAAGCGCTGGTAGTAGGTTTGGAAGCGTTGGAGAAAGTCCTGCAAAAGCGCCTCGCGGTCGGTTTCTCGCCCCAAAATCTGGTAGAGCGACACGGGGTTGGGGGAGTCGCTGTAGAAGGTCTGTTGGTTGACGTTTAAACCTATACCTACGATAGACTGTGAAAGGGATGCGCCCTGCACCGTGTGTTCTAAAAGCATGCCACTCACCTTATAGTCGGCAAAATAAATATCGTTGGGCCACTTAATCGTGAATCCGTCGCTATAAGTATTGAGGGTTTCCACCAAGGCCAAGGCACAGATTTCTGAAAGGTAGAATTGTTCCTGTGGGTGTAGGAATGTGGGGCGCAGGAGTAAACCTAACAGTAAATTTTCTCCCTTTTCGCTTTCCCAAGAAGTGCCCTTCTGCCCACGACCTGCCGTTTGATAGTCCGCAGTTACCACAATAAAAGAATCCTCGCACGCCGAAAGTTCCGGACGTGCGAGGTATTGCATGGTAGAATCTACTGTATCGAGATGGATGCGGAGCATGGTTTTAAGGTTCTGAGGTCTTGAGGTTCTGAGGTTTCGAGGTTGTCATGCGGTCTGCGTAGCCCTTATAACCTAAAACCTTATAACCTTTAACCTAATTCTTTAACTCAACCCAATAATTTCGCCATTCACGTAGTCAATGCGGTTTGCCTGAGGAGACTTAGGCAGACCCGGCATACGGATAATGTCTCCCGCAAGCGCCACAATCATTTCGGCACCAGCGTTTAAGACTACGTCGCGAATCTGAATAGCAAAACCGTCGGCAGCGCCGTACTTCGTTTGGTCGGCAGAGAATGAGAACTGCGTCTTGGCGATACACACGGGGAAGGAAGCCATTCCGTGTTGTTCTGCCAACTTAATGCGGTTCAACGCAGGTGTTGCGAAGCTTACAGAAGCCGCACCATAGATTTCACGACACACCTTTTCAATCTTTGTCTTGATGTCGTCCTCATTGCTATAGATGAGTTGGAGGGGCTTTGAGGGATTCTTCTCAATAGTATCCACTACGAGGTTTGCCATTTCCACTGCGCCGCTACCACCTTCGGCAAAGGCATTGTTAATTACGAAGGGCGCCTGAAGAGTTTCCTCACAGTGCTGCTTAAGCAACGCCATTTCTTCATCAGTATCCGTTGCGAAGCGATTGAAGACCACGAGGACAGTCTGACCAAACTTACGGAGGTTGCGCACGTGCTTGTCAAGGTTGGCAAGACCGGTGCGGATACCTTCAAGGTTGGGTTCCTTAATCTGATCAAGCGCAACGCCACCGTGCATCTTCAAACCCTGAGCCGTAGCAACGATAACGGTGAGGTCGGGTTGGAGACCGCTCTTACGGCAAAGGATGTCGTAGAACTTTTCTGCGCCGAGGTCAGCACCGAAACCGGCTTCCGTAATCGTGTAATCCGAATGCGAGAGCGCCATACGGGTTGCGAAGATAGAGTTACAACCGTGAGCGATGTTGGCAAAGGGACCGCCGTGAACGAAGGCGGGAGTGTTTTCCGTAGTCTGCACCAAGTTGGGCTGGATAGCGTCCTTGAGGAGCACCATTATCGCACCCGCAACACCAAGATCCTTTACAGTGAAAGGCTTGCCTTCGTAGGTGTAACCGAGGAGGATATTTTCGATGCGACGACGGAGGTCGTCTTCGCTTGTAGCCAAACAGAGAATTGCCATCAATTCAGAAGCGGGCGTAATGTCGAAACCAGCTTGCTGAACGCCACCATTTGCAGCAGGACCTACGCCTGAAACGATTTGGCGCAAGCCACGGTCGTTCACGTCAAGCACACGGCGCCAAAGCACTTCCTTCAAACCGAAACCTTCCGCACGATGCTGGAACAGGTAGTTGTCGAGGAGCGCAGCAATCATGTTGTGCGCAGAAGTGATTGCGTGGAAGTCGCCCGTGAAGTGGAGATTGATTTTCTCCATGGGGAGCACCTGAGCATAACCACCGCCAGCGGCACCACCCTTCATACCGAAGCAGGGACCGAGTGAGGGTTCGCGAAGCGCAACTACGGCACGCTTGCCAATCTTGTTCAAACCGAGCGCAAGACCAATAGAAACAGTAGTCTTACCAATACCAGCCTTCGTAGCGGTAATGGCTGTAACAAGAATCAAGTGGCTCTTCTTCTGCTTCTCTTCAGAGATGAGCGAAAGGGGAACCTTTGCGATATATTTACCATAGTGCTCAAGGTCATTCGCATCAATACCAATGCCTGCGGCAACTTCTTCAATGGGTTTCAAAGGGGTGCTGTGAGCAATTTCAATGTCTGAAAGCATAGCAATTTTATTTTTATAGGGGTTTATAATTCAAATATGTTTCTCTTGATTGAAAGTACAAAAGTAAGAAAATCAGAGGACCTAACGAACATTTTAACAGAATTATTGACAAAAGGCAGTAATTCAAGGGGCGAACTTAATCCTTAGGGGGGGCATTGTCTATACATTCTTCTCATTTTAAAAGTTCCTCAACAAAAAAAAGTCCAAAATTTTGTTACAAATTTGCACTTCGTACGTTTACCCTATTGAAGAACGCCCACAAACGACATGAGCAAAGACATCTTAACCACCGTTTTCACCTCCCTGCGGAAGAACTTCCTGAAGCAGGCACAGCGCATCCTCGCTTCGGAAGAGGATGCAGAGGATGTCGTGCAAGATGCCTTCTGCAAATTATGGCGCAGTGGCTACACGCTGAAAACAACGAACGAGGCGGAGGCACTGGCGCGCACCACAATCCGAAATCTCTCACTTGACGAACTGCGCAAGCAGGAAGTACGGCCGCAGTTCTCCCTTGACACCGAACGCGACACGGTTCTGCAACGCTCCGCTTTAGAAGAAATTGAAATCCGCGAGCGCTTCGAGCAGGTTGAAACCATTAT
The DNA here is from genome assembly GCA_045636885.1 of Alloprevotella sp. Taxonomy (GTDB): domain Bacteria; phylum Bacteroidota; class Bacteroidia; order Bacteroidales; family Bacteroidaceae; genus Alloprevotella. The sequence continues at coordinate 2,324 of JAZTYI010000059.1, read as the reverse complement.
CGAAGCCGCTCTCTCGCCCTCTGAGCGCCGCGTGATGCACTTAAAAGAATATGAGGAGCACAGTATTGAGGAAATTGCCGAGATGATGAACCTCACAGAAGCCGCCGTGCGCATGAAGTTGTCGAGGGCACGCAAAAGGATTCGCACCGTTTACCAAGAACAAAACAAAAAGGAAGGAGGCAGTCATGACTACTGATAAGACATACTGGAAAGCCCTTGAAGAACGCTATTTTGAAGGACTAACCACGAAGGAAGAAGAGCGCCTTCTGCGACAATTTATCACGACAGAGATGGCGCAAACGGAAGACTTTGAAGAGCTCCGCGCCGTTATGGGATACCTCGCCGTAGGTAAGGACGTTCACAAGAAAAAGGTCGTTCCCCTTTGGCGCAATCCCAAGGTGCTGAAATGGAGTGCCGCTGCGTGTTTCTTCATCCTCGGAGGCATAGGTATTTATCACCTTCAGCCCCGCACGACCTACATTGCTTATGTCGACGGACACCGAACGACCAACAAAATGGAAGTCATCGCACAGATGCACAGCGTTATGGCAGACATCAATGCCGACACGCCCACCAGCACCATGGAGGCAAGCATGAGCGACCTACTCAACACATTGAACACAGAAGAATAAATTTTGACCATGAAACGCATATTCTTACTCTCCACCCTCTGCCTTTGCCTCATGTCGGCAACGGCGCAAAAGGACCTTAACATAGCGGGCTATTTTTCGAAACCTTATCTGGAATTGGTAGGACTTTCGCACGTGCATATTGAAGGTAACGACCTCGTGCCCTACAACCTTTCCTTGTTTCGCAGTATTCGCCTCACACCTGAAAGTACGCCTGACAACTCAAGAAAATTGATGGAGCAGCGCGTCATTGAAGACGGGAAACATGCCACGAAGAAAGAGGTGGCTATGATAGGCGGCAGACTTTATTACGGATTCTACGTATTGCCCCCAAAAGACGGGAAGACCAATCGCTACATTTTCTACCGCAATAACTGCCTAAAGCCCGAGGCAAAACCTCAAGAAATCATGCTTGTCTATATTGAGGGGAAGGCTTCGCCCGCTGAACTTAAAAAGATATTCAAATAACGATTCTCAAAAACTAATTATATGAAACGCACTTTACTCCTTGCGGCCACAGCATTACTCACCGCACCCACTGCATTTGCCAGAACTCAAAGTGACACGCTCACCGTAACCAACCCCTCTCAGGTCAGCGTTATCAACACCGACAGCACTTGCGTCATTAGTATTCAAGGAAAGGAGGGGAACCCTGATTTTGCTTATCGCCAGATAATTCCACTCAGCAAGACTACTCCTGTGATCATCAACGAGTCAGAGACAGAATGGAACTTCAAAATGCCGTTCTTTAGTTCCAGTAAGTCGCAGACTTCTAAACGAAATGACGGCAATGGAATCAAGAAACACAAGTGGGAAAATGCGGCTCCACAGTTGAGTATAAATCTTGGATGTTTGGGTGTCGGTTATGTTGCCAGCCTTAACACTCCTCAGGGCATGCACACGGAAATGTTTGACTCGTATGAGTTCCTTGGTCCCCGCTTAATGTTTATGTACCAACCGCGCATGAGTCGCTTCTCTTACGGCATCGGGGTGGGTACGAACTGGAAGAACTTCCGCATGACGGATGAAGTGCGCTTTGAACGAGAACCCAATGGCAATACTATCTTGACAAGTTACCCTGATGATGTACACAAAGATTTTTCACGCATAAAGGTATTCAGTTGGACCATTCCCTTTGAGGTGAAATACTATTTGACGGATCAGGTCAGCCTCAGCGCTTCGAGTATTGTGAATTTCAACACTTACGCTTCGCTAAAAACACGCTATTCAACGTCTGAAGGACATTCTGTAAAGGATCTTGATAAACACATCCACCAAAACCCCGTAACGGTGGACTTCATGGGACATGTGAAGTACGGCGCCTTTGGTTTGTACGTAAAATACAGTCCTTGCAACGTCTTTGAGAGCGGGAAGGGTCCGAAATTCCAATCTTGGTCAACGGGTATCACCTTCGCTTTCTAACTTTTAAGATATAGCAAAAACTAAGCCCGACTTGTTTCAAACTAAGTGCCGAATAGTTTGAAGCAAGTCGGACTTTATTTTCAGCTATTGCTTCTATATAACAAACTTATAAACAGTTGAAATACAGGCGTGTGAAAAATTGTTATTTTTGCTCTCATTTTGGGGGCGCCAATTCGGTACTATATAACAAAACCTCAACCATTATTAGTTACCCGCAATTAACTAGTTCTAACTCCATACGTTGCAAACGCTTTTGAAGATATAAAACCTTGT
>JAZTYI010000058.1:0-21021 GCA_045636885.1 Alloprevotella sp. | reverse complement strand
AGATTTAATAAACGTAAAGTAAAACAAGAACTAAGATGCCTACCATTCAGCAATTAGTAAGAAAAGGACGTGTAGCTCTTGAGGATAAGAGTAAGTCGCCTGCGTTGGATTCATGTCCACAGCGTCGTGGCGTGTGCGTGCGCGTTTACACTACTACCCCCAAGAAACCTAACTCTGCAATGCGTAAAGTTGCCCGTGTGCGTCTCACAAACGGTAAAGAGGTTAACTCTTACATTCCAGGTGAAGGACACAACTTGCAAGAACACTCAATTGTTCTCGTTCGTGGTGGTCGTGTAAAAGACCTTCCCGGTGTACGTTATCACATTGTACGTGGTACTCTCGACACTAGCGGTGTTAAAGATCGCACACAGCGTCGCTCAAAGTACGGTGCAAAACGTCCTAAAGCTGCTAAGAAATAATAAAGACCTGCAGCTTGCTTACTCCCCACATCGGTCCGCGGGGTAAAAATAGGATCGAAAAATAAATTATTAAAACGAGTTTTTTAACTTCGCTTTTTGATTTATTTGGAAGGCTAATTCGATGGTTGAGTAAATGGCGCGTTGGAGAACGGCCGTTGAAGATGAAAGAAGCAGCAACCAAGCAAACAAAAAACGACAATTACGTAAACAAACAAATGAGAAAGGCTAAACCAAAGAAAAGGATCGTATTGCCTGATCCCGTTTTCAATGATGTACGAGTGTCTAAGTTTGTAAATCATCTTATGTATGATGGCAAAAAGAACACTGCATACACAATTTTCTATAGCGCTCTTGAGACTGTGAAGTCAAAAATGCCTAACGAAGAAAAGACAGCGCTTGAAATCTGGAAACAAGCTCTCGAAAACATTACTCCCCAAGTAGAGGTTAAATCACGTCGCGTAGGTGGTGCTACATTCCAGGTGCCCACAGAAATCCGCGCTGACCGCAAGGAGTCAATATCAATGAAGAACCTCATTCTCTATGCTCGCAAACGTGGCGGTAAGACTATGGCTGACAAACTCGCAGCTGAAATCGTTGACGCTTACAATGACCAGGGCGGTGCATTCAAGCGCAAAGAAGATATGCACAAGATGGCAGAAGCTAACCGTGCATTCGCTCACTTCCGCTTCTAATTAATTACCGATTCATTGATAACCTCTCACAATCAATAATATGAGCAAAGAACAATTAGCTTTTACCCGAAACCTCGGTATTATGGCGCACATCGATGCTGGTAAAACAACCACATCAGAGCGTATTCTCTTCTATACGGGTAAAACTCATAAACTCGGCGAAGTACACGATGGTGCTGCTACCATGGACTGGATGGAGCAGGAGCAGGAACGTGGTATCACTATCACTTCAGCTGCTACTACTGCATTCTGGAACTACGCCGGCAATAAGTATAAAATCAATTTGATCGACACCCCCGGACACGTTGACTTTACTGTGGAAGTGGAACGTTCACTCCGTGTACTCGACGGTGCTGTAGCAACATTCTGTGCTGTAGGTGGTGTTGAACCTCAGTCAGAAACCGTATGGCGTCAGGCTGACAAATACAATGTTCCCCGTATCGGTTATGTAAACAAAATGGACCGTTCGGGTGCTAACTTCTTTGAAGTGGTTCGTCAGTTGAAGGATGTTCTCGGTGCAAATCCTTGCCCCATCCAAATTCCTATCGGTGCAGAAGAAACTTTCAAGGGTATGGTTGACCTTATCACTATGAAAGCTGTGTTCTGGCCAGATGAAAACCTCGGTGCTGACTACACACTTGAAGAAATTCCTGCAAATCTCGTTGAAGAAGCAGAAGAATGGCGTGATAAAATGCTTGAAAAGATTGCTGAATTCGACGATGTTCTCATGGAAAAATATTTCGACGATCCCTCAACAATCACAGAAGAAGAAATTCGTCGCGCTATCCGCAATGCAACACTCGCAATGCACATCGTGCCTATGACTTGCGGTTCTTCATTCAAGAATAAAGGTGTTCAGCTTCTTCTTGATAATGTTTGTGCATACTTGCCCAGCCCTGTTGATGGTGGTAACATCGAAGGTACTCATCCCGATGATGCTGATCAGGTTGAAGTGCGCGAACCCAGCCCTGAGTCACCTATGTGTGCTCTTGCGTTTAAGATTGCAACTGACCCCTATGTTGGTCGCTTGACATTCTTCCGCGTTTACTCTGGTAACTTGGCTGCAGGTTCATATGTACTCAATGCTCGCTCTGGTAAAAAAGAACGTGTGTCACGTTTGTTCCAGATGCACTCAAGCAAGCAGAATCCTATGGAAGAAATCGGTTGCGGTGATATCGGCGCAGGCGTAGGCTTCAAAGATATACGCACTGGTGATACTCTCTGTGATGAAGCACATCCTATCGTGCTCGAAGCAATGGAATTCCCTGAACCTGTTATCGGTATCGCAGTTGAGCCCAAAACTCAGAAAGACCTCGATAAACTCGGTGTTGGTCTCCAGAAGCTTGCAGAAGAAGACCCTACATTCCGTGTACAGACTAACGAAGAAACTGGTCAAACAGTTATCTCAGGTATGGGTGAGCTTCACCTCGATATCATTATCGACCGTTTGCGTCGTGAATTCAAGGTAGAATGTAACCAGGGTCGTCCTCAGGTTACTTACAAAGAAGCTATCACTGCTCCTGTTGAACTTCGCGAAGTGTTCAAGAAACAGACTGGTGGTCGTGGTAAATTCGCTGATATCATCGTACGTGTTGAACCTGTTGACGAAGGCTTTACCGGAAATCTTCAGTTTGTTGACGAAGTTAAGGGTGGTAACATTCCTAAGGAATATATCCCCTCAATCCAGAAGGGCTTCGTAACTGCAATGAAGAATGGTGTTCTTGCTGGTTATCCCGTAGAACAGCTTAAGGTGACTGTAGTTGATGGTTCATACCACCCAGTTGACTCTGATCAGCTTTCATTCGAACTTTGTGCTATTCAGGCATTCAAGAAGGCATCAGAAAAGGCAGGTCCTGTGTTGCTCGAGCCTATCATGAAGATCGAGGTTGTAACTCCTGAAGAATCAATGGGTGATGTGATTAGTGACCTTAACAAGCGTCGCGGTCAGGTGGAAGGTATGGAAACAAGCCGTAGCGGTGCACGTGTAGTAAAAGCAAAAGCACCTCTTGCAGAAATGTTCGGTTATGTAACAGCACTTCGTACCATCACTTCAGGTCGTGCAACCAGCACAATGACATTCAGCCACTATTCAGAAGTAAGCACTTCAATCGCACGTACAGTGTTGACTGAATGCCAGGGACGCGTTGACTTATTGAAATAAAAAGCAAATACAAATAACAATATGAGCCAAAAAATCAGAATCAAATTGAAATCTTACGACCATGACTTGGTTGACAAGTCGGCCGAAAAGATTGTGAAGACGGTTAAGAGCACAGGCGCTGTAATCAGTGGTCCAATTCCTCTACCTACTCACAAACGCATTTTTACTGTAAACCGCTCGACTTTCGTTAACAAGAAGTCACGTGAACAGTTCGAGCTTGCAAGCTACAAGCGTTTGATCGACATTTTCAATTCAACAGCAAAAACTGTTGATGCGTTGATGAAACTCGAACTCCCCAGCGGTGTTGACGTAGAAATCAAGGTCTAAGTCTCAATTAAAGACACAAGTAAGAATTATCAAATCAACCCAAACATTTAAAAATAAAGAGAAATGCCAGGATTATTAGGAAAGAAAATCGGAATGACATCCGTTTTCAGTGCCGACGGCAAAAATGTGCCGTGCACTGTTATCGAAGTAGGTCCTTGTGTAGTTACTCAGGTTAAGACAGTAGAAAGCGATGGTTATGCTGCTATCCAGCTCGGTTTTGAGCAGAAGAAGGAAAAGCACACAACAAAACCCATGGCTGGACACTTTGAAAAAGCCGGTGTAGCACCACAAAGATACTTGGCCGAGTTCAAAGGGTTTGAAGGCGAATACAAATTGGGCGACACTATCACAGTAGGTGGTTTGTTTGCTGAATCTGATTTCGTTGACATTCAGGGAACTTCAAAAGGTAAAGGCTTCCAAGGTGTAGTAAAACGCCACGGTTTTGGTGGTGTAGGTCAAGCAACACACGGTCAGCACAACCGCCAGCGTAAGCCCGGTTCAATCGGTGCTTGTTCTTACCCTGCAAAAGTATTCAAGGGTATGCGCATGGCAGGCCAGACAGGTAATGAAAAGGTAACTGTTCAAAACCTCCAAGTGTTGAAGGTAATGCCTGAACACAATCTTTTGATGATCAAGGGTTCAATCCCCGGAAGTAAAGGTTCAATCGTAATAATTGAGAAATAATGGAACTCGCAATATATAACATTAAAGGAGAAGACACCGGTCGTAAAGCACAGCTTAACGACGAAGTGTTTGCAATCGAAGCAAACGAGCATGCCGTATATCTCGATGTGAAGCAGTATTTGGCCAACCAGCGTCAGGGAACCCACAAATCCAAAGAACGCAGCGAAGTTTCAGGCTCTACTCGCAAACTTCACAAGCAAAAAGGTGGCGGTGGCGCACGTATTGGTGATATCAACTCACCTGTACTCGTAGGTGGTGGCCGTGTATTTGGTCCGCGTCCCCGTAACTACAGCTTCAAGCTCAACAAGAAAGTTAAGCAGTTGGCTCGTAAATCAGCGTTGACATACAAGTTGCAGGATAATCAGATTCAGGTAGTTGAAAACCTTAATTTTGAGGCTCCTAAAACTAAAGAATTCGTAAATTTTGCTAAAAATCTTAAAGTAGAAGGCAAAAACGTCCTTCTCGTTTTAGCGCCCCAGAATAAAAACGTATATTTGTCAGCTCGTAATATTCCGGGTGTGCAAATCATTGCAGCATCGGATGTTAATACATATGCCATCATGCACAGCAACGCTATCCTCTTCACTGAAGGTAGCCTTGATGTGGTTAATAATTTTTAACTAAAGGAGAAATTAAGTAATGGATATCAGAATTGAACCCATCGTAACAGAAAAAGCAACAAAGCTTACAGAAAAGCTTAACCGCTACACCTTCCGTGTTTCTCCTGAAGCAAACAAGTACCAGATTAAGGCGCTTGTTGAAAAGCTTTATGAGGTAAAGGTTGTTAATGTAAACACTGCTGTGGTACGCGGCAAGAACAAATCGCGTTGGACAAAGAGCGGTTTGCTCAAAGGTAGCACTTCATCATACAAGAAAGCATATGTGACTGTAGGTGAAGGACAAACTATTGACTTTTATAGCAATATATAATTAAAAAATGGCAGTAAGAAAATTCAAGCCCACTACACCGGGGCAGAGACACAAAGTTATTGGCGTGTTTAAAGGTACAATCACTGCTACCACGCCAGAGAAATCTCTTACAGTCGGCAAGCGTTCAACCGGGGGTCGTAACTCCGAAGGCCACCTCACCACTCGTTACCTGGGTGGTGGCCACAAACGCAAATACCGTATCATTGACTTTAAGAGAACAAAAGACGGTGTACCCGCAGTAGTAAAAAGCATCGAATACGATCCCAACCGTTCGGCTCGTATTGCATTGCTTTACTATGTTGACGGTGCTAAAGCTTACATCATTGCGCCCAACGGCTTAGAAGTAGGCACAACAGTTGTTAGCGGACCTGATGCAGCTCCTGAAGTAGGAAATGCTCTTCCTTTGAGCAAAATTCCTGTAGGTACGCTCATCCACAACATCGAGCTTCGTCCCGGTCAGGGTGCTTTCATGGCACGTTCGGCAGGTACTTTCGCTCAGTTGGTATCACGCGAAGGCAACTATGCAATTATCAAATTACCTTCTGGAGAAACACGTAAAGTTCTCTCAGCATGTAAAGCAACAGTAGGTGTTGTAGGTAACAGCGAACACTCATTGGAACGCAGCGGTAAAGCAGGTCGTTCACGTTGGTTGGGTCGTCGTCCTCACAACCGTGGTGTTGTTATGAACCCTGTTGATCACCCGATGGGTGGTGGTGAAGGACGTTCATCAGGTGGACATCCTCGTTCACGCAAGGGCTTGTATGCTAAGGGCCTCAAGACTCGTGCACCGAAGAAAAACTCTTCGAAGTACATTATTGAAAGAAGGAAAAAGTAATCTGATTAATTAAGCAAACTTATGAGTCGTTCATTAAAAAAAGGCCCATTTATCAGCGTTAAGCTCGAAAAGAAGGTTGAAGCGATGGAAGCAAGCGGCAAAAAGGCAGTTATCAAGACTTGGAGCCGCGCCTCAATGATTGCTCCCGAATTCGTAGGTCATACTTTCGCAGTGCATAATGGCAATAAATTCATTCCCGTTTATGTGACAGAAAACATGGTAGGTCACAAGCTTGGAGAATTTGCTCCAACACGTAACTTCCGTGGTCACGGCGGTAACAAGAAATGATAGGGCCCTAAAGTAATTTTTTAGAAAAGAAAAGAATTAAATACAATGGGTGTAAGAAAAAAACAATCCGCAGATAAGAGAAAAGAAGCGCTTAAGTCTGTAGCATTTGCTAAATTGACTAACGTTCCTTCATCTCCCCGCAAAATGCGCCTCGTTGCCGACATGATTCGCGGTGTTGAAGTAAATCGTGCGCTTGGTCTTCTCAAATTCTCAAATAAGGAAGCTGCAGCACACATTTACAAGCTCCTCAAATCAGCTGTTGCAAACTGGGAAGCTAAGAATAACCAGCAGGTAGAAGCAGGTATGCTCCGTGTAAGCACAGTTTTTGTAAACTGCGCTCCTATGCTCAAACGCTTGCGTCCTGCACCCCAGGGTCGCGGCTATAGAATCCGTAAACGTGCAAACCACGTGACATTGATCGTGGACACAATTGATAACGCTAATTAATTAAAAGGCAAACATGGGACAGAAAGTTAATCCAATCAGCAATCGCTTAGGCGTAATTCGTGGCTGGGATTCAAACTGGTATGGCGGTAAGAAATACGGCGATGCCATTCTCGAAGATTCCAAGCTGCGTAAGTATCTCAATGTGCGTCTTGCTAAATCAAGTGTGTCGCGCATCGTTATCGAACGCAACTTCAAATTGATTACAATTACTGTATGTACATCACGCCCCGGCTTGATCATCGGTAAGGGTGGTTCAGAAGTTGATAAACTCAAAGAAGAACTCAAGAAAATTACTGACAAAGACGTTCAGATCAACATTTTCGAAGTAAAACGTCCTGAACTCGACGCTCAGATTGTAGGTAGCACTATTGCTCGTCAGATTGAAGGTAAGATTGCTTACCGTCGTGCAGCAAAGATGGCTATCGCATCAACAATGCGTTCAGGTGCTGAAGGTATCAAGGTGCAGATCAGCGGACGTTTGAACGGTGCAGAAATGGCACGTTCTGAAATGTTGAAAGAAGGTCGTACACCATTGCACACTCTCCGTGCAGACATCGATTATGCTTTGGTAGAAGCACACACAAAAGTAGGTGTTATCGGTGTTAAGGTATGGATTTGCCGTGGTGAAGTATATGGCAAGCGTGACCTTGCTCCTTCATTTACCAATACAGCTAAAGAAGGTCGCATGGGTTCAGGCAATGGCCGCAATGGTCGTGGTCTTGGTCGCAAAGCTAAAAACAATCGTTAAACCCCTCAACCTAACAAGAAATGTTACAACCTAAGAAAACTAAATTCCGCCGCGCGCAAAAAGGCCGCATGAAAGGCAATGCACATCGCGGCAATCAGTTGGCCTTCGGTTCGTTCGGCATAAAGACTTTGGAGTCAAAATGGATTACAGGTCGTCAGATTGAGGCGGCTCGTATTGCAGTGACACGCTATATGCAACGTCAAGGCCAGATTTGGATCAGAATTTTCCCTGACAAACCTATCACTAAGAAGCCTGCTGAAGTCCGCATGGGTAAAGGTAAAGGTGCTCCCGAAGGTTTCGTTGCTCCTGTAACTCCCGGCCGTATGCTTATCGAGGTAGAAGGTGTAAGCTTCGAAATCGCAAAAGAAGCATTGCGCTTGGCAGCACAGAAACTTCCTGTGACTACAAAATTTGTTGTACGTCGTGATTATGATCCTACTCAAAACGTGTAAAGCATTATGAAGAAAGAAGAAATTAAAGAAATGAGCACGCAGGATCTTAAGGATCGTCTCGAGCAGATGGAGTTGGAATATGCACAGTTGCTTATCAACCACTCAATCTCGCCTCTTGACAATCCTGCAAAAATCACTGCTGACCGTAAAATGATCGCACGCGTCAAGACAGAGTTGCGTCAGCGCGAGCTTAACAATAAATAATCCCAAGAAATAGAAACAAATGGAAAAGAGAAATTTGAGAAAAGAACGTATTGGGGTTGTGTCGAGCAATAAGGGTGACAAGACCATCACAGTAAGTGTGAAATGGAAAGAAAAACACCCCATCTACGGCAAGTTTGTCAACAAGACAAAGAAATATCATGCCCATGATGAAAAGAACGAGTGCAGCATCGGCGACACAGTGCGATTGATGGAGACTCGTCCGCTGAGCAAAACCAAAAGATGGAGATTAGTAGAAATAATCGAAAAAGTTAAGTAAAAGATATGATACAGACTGAAAGCCGTTTAACCGTTGCTGATAACAGCGGAGCTAAAGAAGCCTTGTGCATTCGTGTGTTGGGCGGTACAGGTCGCCGTTATGCGACTGTAGGCGATATCATCGTTGTTACGGTGAAGAGCGTTATCCCCTCATCGGATGTAAAGAAAGGTACTGTGTCTAAAGCAGTCGTAGTACGCACAAAGAAGGAAATTCGTCGTGCAGACGGAAGCTACATTCGCTTCGACGACAATGCTTGTGTGTTATTGAACAATGCCGGTGAACTCCGTGGTACACGTATCTTCGGTCCTGTGGCACGTGAACTTCGTGCAACAAACATGAAGATTGTTTCATTGGCGCCAGAAGTACTTTAACCCCGTAGAAACACATTAAGTAATGAGTAAGTTAAATATTAAAAAAGGCGATAACGTTTACGTACTTAGCGGTGAAGATCGCGGTAAAACTGGACGTGTACTCAAAGTCATCGTTTCAAAGAGCCGTGCCATCGTAGAAGGCGTTAACTTCGTAACAAAAGCTACCAAGCCTAATGCAAAACACCCCCAGGGTGGTCTTGTAAAGATGGAAGCTCCCGTTCACATTTCAAACCTCAGCCTTATCGATCCTAAATCAGGTAAACCCACTCGCGTGGCTTATCGCGTAAATGACGAAGGCAAGAAAGTTAGAATTGCTAAAAAATCAGGAGAGGAGATTAAGTAATGAGCACAACAACACTTCAGAAAGACTATAACGAACGTATCGTTCCTGCTCTTGTGAAAGAGTTCAGCTATAGCACCGTTATGCAGGTGCCCCGCCTGAAGAAAATCGTCATCAATATGGGTCTTGGCGAAGCTACACAGGATAAGAAAATCATTGAAACTGCAATCAACGAGCTTACTGCTATTACAGGTCAGAAAGCTGTTGCTACACTTTCAAAGAAAGACATTTCAAACTTCAAGCTTCGTAAGAAAATGCCTGTAGGCGTGATGGTAACACTTCGTCGCGACAAAATGTATGAATTCCTCGAACGTCTTATCCGTGTGGCGCTTCCTCGTATCCGTGACTTCAAGGGTATTGCAGGTAAGCTCGATGGTCGTGGTAACTATACATTAGGTATTACCGAACAGATTATCTTCCCCGAAATCAACATTGACAACATCAGCAAACTTCTCGGTATGAACATCACATTTGTGACTTCAGCAAATACAGACGAAGAAGGCTATGCATTGCTCAAACAGTTCGGACTCCCTTTCAAAAAAGACTAATATAATTAATATAGAAAGAAATTTTTTGACATGGCAAAAGAATCAATGAAAGCCCGCGAGGTCAAGAGAGCAAAATTGGTTGCAAAATATGCAGCCAAGAAAGCTGCTCTTAAAGAAGCAGGTGATTATGAAGCTCTTCAGCTACTTCCCAAGAATGCGTCAAGCGTTCGTCTGCACAATCGTTGCAGCATTACGGGTCGTCCCAAGGGCTACATGCGCCAGTTTGGTCTATCGCGTATCCAGTTCCGCGAAATGGCCTCTGCAGGTTTAATCCCCGGAGTAAAGAAGGCAAGCTGGTAATTATCGATTTATTATTAAGTTTCCCGACAATCGATTATTACCCTTGCCGATATCTTTCGGGATATTGCAAAGAGTATTAAATATTGTTCGGATGACCGAATCAATTTAAACATTATTAAAAATGACAGATCCAATAGCAGATTATCTTACAAGATTGAGGAACGCTATTAAAGCCAACCACCGCGTTGTAGAAGTTCCTGCCTCAAACTTGAAAAAAGAAATCACCAAGATTCTTTTTGAACAAGGCTATATTCTTAACTACAAGTTTATAGAGGGTGAAACCCCCGCAGGCATCATCAAGATTGCCCTCAAGTATGATCCCGTTGACCGTGTAAACGCTATCAAATCACTCAAGCGTGTTTCTCGTCCGGGTCTTCGCCAGTACACTGGCTACAAAGATATGCCCAGAGTGTTAAACGGATTAGGTATTGCCATCCTTTCAACTTCGCAAGGTGTTATGACCAATAAGGAAGCTAGCGAAAAGAAAATCGGTGGTGAAGTACTGTGTTATGTATATTAATAAGAGGAGGATACAATTATGTCAAGAATAGGTAAAGCTCCCATTGAAATTCCCGCAGGTGTAACCGTAGCGGTAGAAGGCAACGTAATCACAGTAAAGGGTCCCAAGGGTGAACTCAAACAAACATTTAATCCTGAACTTACAATCGAGGTTGAAGGCAATGTACTTACAGTATCACGCCCCAGCGACAACCGTGAACATCGTTCACAGCACGGTTTGTACCGCGCTTTGATCAACAACATGGTTGTTGGTGTATCAACAGGCTATCGTAAAGAAATGGAATTAGTTGGTGTAGGTTACCGTGCAAATGCAACCGGTCAGGTTCTCGAACTTTCGCTCGGTTTCTCACACGCAATATATATCAAGCTCCCCGTTGAGATCAAAGTTGAAACAAAGAGCGAACGTAACAAAAACCCGCTCATCATTCTCGAAAGCCAGGACAAGCAGCTTCTCGGCCAGGTATGTGCCAAGATTCGCTCACTCCGCAAGCCTGAACCTTACAAAGGCAAAGGTATCAAGTTTGTTGGCGAAGTTATTCGTCGTAAGTCTGGTAAATCGGCAAGCGCTAAATAATTTTAATTGAATACGACTATGATCTCTAAGATACAAAGAAGAAATAAAATTAAAGCACGCATCCGCGGTAAAGTATCGGGCACAGCAGCTCGTCCGCGTATGACAGTGTTCCGCAGCAACAAGGCTATCTATGTACAGCTCGTTGACGACCTCGCAGGCAAGACACTTGCTGCAGCATCATCAAAAGGCCTCGAAGGTGGTACAAAAACTGAAATTGCAGCAAAAGTAGGCGAAGCTATAGCACAGAAAGCACAGGCTGCTGGCATTACAGAAGTAGTATTTGACCGTAATGGTTACCTCTTCCACGGTCGTGTAAAATCATTGGCTGACGCCGCTCGTAATGGCGGTCTTAAATTTTAACAAATCATGGCAAAAAATAATAGAGTAAAATCGACCAACGACATCGAGGTAAAAGAACGCCTCGTTGCTATTAACCGTGTTACAAAAGTAACTAAGGGTGGCCGTACCTTCACTTTTGCCGCTATCGTCGTAGTAGGTAACGAAGATGGCATTGTTGGATGGGGACTTGGCAAGGCCAATGAAGTCACCACCGCTATCTCAAAAGGTGTAGAGGCTGCTAAAAAGAATTTGATCCGTGTACCCCTTCACAAAGGTACAATTCCTCACGAACAGATTGCTAAGTTCGGAGGTTCACGTGTAATCCTTAAGCCTGCATCACACGGTACTGGTGTGAAGGCTGGTGGTGCGATGCGTGCAGTACTTGAAAGTGTTGGTGTAACTGACGTACTTGCAAAATCAAAAGGTTCGTCAAACCCCCACAACCTTGTAAAAGCAACAATCGCTGCACTTGGTGAAATGCGTTCTCCTGCTCAGGTAGCACAGAACCGCGGTATCTCGGTAGAAAAAGTATTTAAAGGTTAATAATTCCCACTATGGCACAGATTAAAATCAAACAAATAAAGAGCCGCATCAACTGCCCTGAAGTTCAGAAGCGTACACTCGATGCACTTGGCTTGAAGAAAATGTACCACACTGTGGTAAAAGAAGACACTCCCTCTGTGATGGGTATGGTTAACAAAGTACGTCACCTCGTAGAAGTGACCAACGCTTAATAAATCAAACAATACAGACAGTTATGGAATTAAATAACATTCGCCCCGCAGTTGGGTCTGTAACAACAAAAACTCGCATTGGTCGCGGTCCAGGTTCTGGTAAAGGTGGTACATCTACTCGCGGTCACAAGGGTGCTAAATCACGTTCAGGCTATAGCCGTAAAATTGGTTTCGAAGGTGGTCAGATGCCTTTGCAGCGTCGTCTTCCTAAATTCGGTTTCAAGAATATCAACCGTGTAGAATACAAGGCTGTAAATCTTGAACAGATCGAAATCCTTGCAGCTGCTAAGGAATTGACAAAAGTAGGTATCGAAGAACTTCGTGCTGCTGGTTTCATTTCACGCAAACAGCTTGTTAAGGTTTTGGCAAATGGCAATGTAACACGTGCCCTCACTGTTGAAGCTAACGCTTTCTCAAAAGCTGCTGAAGAAGCTATCGTGAAAGCAGGTGGCTCAATCTCTAAAATCTAATCGTAACAATGAGATTTATTCAAACATTAAAGAATATTTGGACGATTGAAGAACTTCGCAAGAGATTGGTAATTACCTTCCTCTTGGTAGTGGTTTATCGCTTGGGTTGCCAGATTGTGCTCCCAGGCATAAGCCCCGAAGATCTCAAAGCGCTCGCCAACTTTACAAATTCAAGCGGTCTTATGCAGCTCTTGGATATGTTCTCTGGTGGTGCTTTCTCGCAGGCTTCAATCTTCGCCCTTGGTATTATGCCTTACATCACTGCGTCGATCGTGATTCAGTTGTTGGGTATGGTACTTCCCTCATTCCAGAAAATGCAGAGGGAAGGTGAGAGCGGTCGTCAGAAATTGAATCAGTACACTCGCTATCTCACAGTTCTTATCCTCTTGCTTCAGGGTCCTGCTTACCTTGTTAACTTGCGCGTTCAAGTAGCTGCAGTAGTTGGTCAGGCATCAATGGGCTTCTGGACAATTTGCTATCTGACATTGATTTTGGCAGCGGGCTCAATGTTTATCATGTGGCTCGGTGAGAGAATCACTGACCGTGGTATCGGTAACGGTATTTCGTTCATCATTCTCGTGGGTATTATCGCACGTCTTCCCGAAGCATTGTTCTTCGAATTCATCAGCCGTTTGCCTGGCGATGCAATGGCTGCGGGTGGTCTCGTGATGTTCCTTGTTGAAATCGTGCTTTTGTTTGCTGTTACTATTGGTGCAGTGTTGCTCGTTCAGGGTACTCGCAAGGTGCCTGTACAATATGCAAAACGCATTGTGGGTAACAAGCAGTACGGAGGCGTTCGTCAGTACATTCCGTTGAAAGTGAATGCAGCAGGTGTTATGCCTATCATTTTTGCACAGGCAATCATGTTTGTTCCTATCACTTTGGCTGGTTTCAGCACATCAGAAAATGCTTCAGGCTTTATGAGCGCATTCTCTGACGTAAACGGATTCTGGTACAACCTTGTATACTTTGTGATGATTGTAGCATTTACATATTTCTATACTGCTATCACAGTACGTCCTACTCAGATGGCGGAAGATATGAAACGCAACAATGGTTTTATTCCCGGTGTTAAACCCGGCAAGAAAACAGCAGAGTATCTTGACTCAATCATGTCACGTATCACACTCCCCGGATCATTCTTCCTTGGTATTGTAGCAATTCTTCCTGCTTTTGCTCGTTTCTTCGGCGTAAGTCAGAATTTTGCACAGTTCTTTGGCGGAACATCACTTTTGATTTTGGTTGGTGTAGTGCTTGATACACTTCAGCAGATTGAGAGTCACTTGATGATGCACCACTATGATGGCCTCATGAAAGATGGCAAGATCAAGGGTCGCACAACAGGTAGCGCTTATTAATTTTACAGAATGTCTTTACCACAGATAATTTAATGATTTATCTCAAGACACCTGAAGAAATCGAAAAGATGCGCAAGGCTTGCGCACTTGTGAGTCAAACACTTGGTGAGATTGCCAAGTGGGTGACTCCTGGTGTGACAACCAATAAGCTTGATGCAGTGGCACGCGAATTTATCGCAGACAATGGTGGTCGTGCAGCTTGCTTGGGTTATGGCGGTTTTCCTGGCGCAGTGTGTTGCGAGGTCAATGAAGTAGTGGTTCACGGTTTTCCTTCAAACTATGCTTTGCGCGAAGGTGATATAATCGGAACTGATGTAGTAGTTGAGCTTGACGGTTTCCATGGTGACATGTGTTATACATTTCCTGTAGGCGAAATAGCAGAGGATGTGTATAAACTATGTTGCACAACAAAGGAGTCTTTGGCTGTCGGTATTGAAGTATGCAAAGAGGGCAATCGCATAGGCGATGTTGCTAATGCGATCCAGCAATATTGTGAAGGACGCGGTTATAGTGTGGTTCGCGAGATGTGTGGCCACGGCATCGGCAAGAAGATGCATGAATCGCCTGAGGTTCCCAATTATGGACGCAGAGGTACCGGAGCTCTCATTCGCAACGGAATGTGCTTGGCAATAGAGCCAATGATTAATCTTGGGAGCAAGAACATAGTCATAGAGCGTGATGGATGGACATGCCGCACAAGAGATCGTCGCCCTTCTGCTCACTATGAGCACACAGTGGCAATAGTAAACGGCACGGCAGAAATCCTCACGACCTTTGATCCGATACAACAGGTGTTACAAGATAGATTCATTTAAAGTATTAAGAAATTATATGGCAAAACAATCTGCAATTGAGCAAGACGGTGTAATCGTAGAAGCCCTTTCAAATGCAATGTTCCGCGTTGAGCTTGAAAATGGTCATGAGATCACGGCACACATATCGGGAAAGATGCGAATGCATTATATTAAGATTCTTCCCGGCGATAAAGTTCGCGTAGAAATGTCGCCCTACGATTTGTCAAAAGGTCGCATCGCCTTCAGATACAAATAAAAATAATCAAAAAATCAGATAAAATGAAAGTTAGAGCCTCAATCAAAAAGCGCACAGCAGACTGCAAAATCGTGCGTCGC
This sequence comes from Alloprevotella sp., assembly GCA_045636885.1. GTDB lineage: Bacteria > Bacteroidota > Bacteroidia > Bacteroidales > Bacteroidaceae > Alloprevotella. The sequence goes on along the minus strand of JAZTYI010000058.1, from coordinate 5,874 downwards.
AAAGGTCGCCTTTACGTTATTAACAAGAAAAATCCGAAATTAAAGCAGCGTCAAGGATAATTTTTATTAATTTTGCAAAAAAAATAGTCAAAGATATATGGCAGTACGTATCGTGGGAGTTGACCTCCCCCAGAACAAAAGAGGTGAAATCGCCTTGACTTACATCTTCGGCATCGGCCGAAGCGCCGCAAAATCTATTCTCGAAAAAGCCGGCGTTGATAAAGATATTAAAGTGAAGGACTGGACAGATGACCAGGCCGCTAAAGTTCGTGAAGTAATTAGCACTGACCACAAAGTGGAAGGTGACCTTCGTAGCGAAATTCAGCTTAACATTAAGCGTTTGATGGATATCGGTTGCTACCGTGGTATTCGTCATCGTATCGGTCTTCCTGTTCGCGGTCAGAGCACTAAGAACAATGCACGTACCCGTAAAGGTCGTAAGAAAACAGTTGCTAACAAGAAGAAAGCTACTAAATAATAGAATAATATGGCAAAAAAGACAGTCGCAGCTAAGAAGAGAAATGTTAAAGTTGGCGCAGATGGTCAGCTTCACGTTCACTCGTCTTTCAACAACATCATTGTGTGCTTAGCCAACTCTGAAGGTCAGGTGATTTCATGGTCAAGCGCAGGTAAAATGGGCTTCCGTGGCTCAAAGAAAAACACTCCCTACGCTGCACAGATGGCAGCACAGGATTGTGCAAAAGTTGCTTATGACCTTGGTCTTCGTAAGGTGAAAGCTTATGTAAAAGGTCCCGGTAACGGTCGTGAATCAGCAATCCGTACAGTAGACGGTGCAGGTATTCAGGTAACAGAAATTATTGACGTTACTCCATTACCCCACAACGGATGTCGTCCTCCCAAACGTCGTCGCGTCTAATCACAGATACGATCGGCAAACGCGGATTAATTAGAAAGAAATCAAACAAATTTGTTCGGAATAAGGGTCTCTTAGGAATATAAAGCGGCAATGTGAAATAGATCATATTTTTATTCACCTCTCTATGGTCGCGGCTGCACTAAGCCGGTTTATTCGAAGAGAAACAGTCCGATTGATTAACTTTTCAACAGTAAAACAAAAATGGCAAGATATACAGGCCCCAAATCAAAAATCGCTCGTAAATTTGGCGAACCTATTTTCGGCGAAGACAAAGTGCTTGCGAAGAAAAACTTCCCTCCCGGTCAGCACGGTCAGAACCGTAGAAGAAAAACATCAGAATATGGTGTTCAGCTTCGCGAAAAGCAGAAAGCAAAATACACTTACGGTGTACTCGAAAAACAGTTCCACAACCTTTTCGATAAAGCGTCACGCACTAAAGGTATTACAGGTGAAGTTCTTTTGCAACTTCTCGAATGCCGTCTTGACAACGTGGTGTATCGTCTCGGTATCGCTCCTACTCGTGCAGCAGCTCGTCAGCTCGTGCTTCACCGTCACATCACTGTGAATGGTCAGGTATTGAACATTGCTTCATACTCAGTACAGCCCGGTGACGTAGTAGCAGTACGCGAAAAATCAAAGTCACTTGAAGTAATTGCTGATGCGTTGGCAGGTTTCAATCACTCAAAATATCCTTGGATTGAATGGGACGAAACTCTCAAAGCAGGCAAATTCCTCCATATCCCCGCACGTGAAGACATTCCTGAAAACATCAAGGAACAGTTGATCGTCGAATTGTATTCTAAGTAAAAAATCTAAAGACAGATCCATATGGCTATATTAGCATTTCAAAAACCTGACAAGGTCTTGATGTTGGAGGCCGATAATAAATTCGGCAAGTTTGAGTTCAAGCCATTGGAACCGGGCTACGGTATCACTATCGGCAATGCGCTCCGTCGCATTTTGCTTTCATCACTTGAAGGCTATGCTATCTCATCAATCAAAATTGATGGTGTTAAGCACGAATTCGATACAATTCCCGGTGTAAAAGAGGATGTGACCAATATCATTCTCAACCTAAAGAAAGTTGACCTCAAGCAAGTGGTTGATGGCACTGATTCTGAAAAAGCAGTAGTTACCGTGTCCGGAGTTGAAGAATTCACTGCCGGCGATTTGGGTAAAGTTATCAGCGGCTTCGAAGTGCTTAATCCTGACCTTGTAATCTGTCACTTAGATTCGTCTGCAAGTTTCACACTTGAGTTCACAATTAATATGGGTCGTGGTTGGGTTCCCGCAGAAGAAAATGCGGTAGCAACAGATGACGTAAATGTTATCGCTATTGACTCAATTTACACTCCGATTAAGAATGTGAAATACACTGTTGACAATTTCCGTGTCGATCAGAAGACCGACTACGATAAGTTGACATTGGAAATCACAACAAATGGTTCAATCCTTCCTAAGGATGCCCTTAAGGAAGCTGCAAAGATTCTTATTCACCACTTCTTGCTCTTCTCTGATGAAAAGATCACACTCGAACCATCAGAACAGGAAGAAAATGAAGAGTTTGATGAAGAAGTACTCCACATGCGTCAACTTCTTAAGACCAAACTCGTGGATATGGACCTTTCAGTACGTGCTCTCAATTGCTTGAAGAGCGCAGAGGTTGAAACTCTTGGCGAACTCGTAGTGTTCAACCGTAACGATCTTCTTAAGTTCCGCAACTTCGGTAAGAAGTCGCTCACAGAACTTGATGATCTTTTGGCAAATCTCAAGCTATCGTTTGGGATGGATATTTCAAAATTCAAATTAGATAAAGAGTAATAAACGATGAGACATAATAAAAAATTCAACCACCTCGGCCGTCAGAAAGCTCATCGCGATGCGCTCCTTGCCAACATGACTATCTCGTTGATTATGCACAAACGCATTTTCACTACATTGGCAAAAGCAAAAGCACTTCGCGTATACGCCGAGCCCCTCATTAACCGTTCAAAGAACGATTCAATGGCTAACCGTCGTCTCGTGTTCAGCTACCTCCAGAACAAGGAAGCTGTAAACGAACTTTTCCGTGAAGTATCTCAGAAAGTTGCAGAACGTAACGGTGGCTACACTCGCATCCTCAAAACCGGCTATCGTCTTGGTGACAACGCTCAGATGTGCTTCATCGAGCTTGTAGACTACAACGAAAACATGCTCGGCGGCAAGGCTGCTAAGAAAGAAGGCCGCACACGCCGTTCACGCCGCTCTTCAAAGGCTGCAGAAGCTGCACCCGCAGTAGAAGCACCTGCAACTGAAGAACAGGCAGCAGAATAAATCCGATATAAAGTCTGTTAATCAGACAAGAAAGGATATATTATTGGTTCACGCTATCACATTTAATTGTGATGGCGTGAATCCTTTTTTGAGGGGTAAAATATTTGTGTTTTAATCATTTTATTACTGAATAATTTTTAGTATCTTTGCAGTTGGTAGAAACCGCATATTCTCAAAAAAATATATTTAATTAACTTTTTTAGTTTTAATTGATTATGAAAATTGAAAAAATCATTGGTCGTGAAGTGCTCGACTCTCGTGGTAATCCCACAGTTGAAGTAGATGTAATTCTTGAATCAGGCGCATTTGGTCGTGCTTCTGTTCCTTCTGGTGCATCTACCGGTGTTAATGAAGCTCTCGAACTTCGTGACGGCGACAAGAGCCGCTACATGGGTAAGGGTGTTGTAAAGGCTGTAGCAAATGTTAATGGCCCCATCGCTGAAGCCCTCGTAGGTATGAGCGCACTTGACCAGATCAAGGTTGACGAAACTATGATTGCTCTCGACGGTACTGAAACAAAGAGCAACCTCGGTGCAAATGCTATCCTTGGTGTTTCAATGGCTGTAGCAAAAGCTGCTGCTGACTACCTCGGTCTTCCCCTTTACAAATATCTTGGTGGCTGCAACTCATACGCTCTTCCCGTTCCTATGATGAACATCATCAACGGTGGTGCTCACTCAGATGCTCCCATCTGTTTCCAGGAATTCATGATTCGTCCTATCGGCGCTTGCTGCTTCAAAGAAGGCATCCGCATGGGTACAGAAGTATTCCACAACTTGAAAAAAGTTCTCCACGATCGCAACCTCTCAACTGCAGTAGCTGACGAAGGTGGTTTTGCTCCCGCTCTCGATGGTACTGAAGATGCTCTCAATGTTATCATCAAAGCTATCGAACTCGCAGGTTATGTTCCCGGTAAGGACGTTACTATCGGTCTTGACTGTGCTTCTTCAGAATTCTTCAAAGATGGTATCTACAACTACGCACAGCTCAACAATGGTACTCCCAAAGAACCCAATGGTAAGAAATTTACAAGCGCTGAACAGGCTGAATACCTCAAAGGTCTTGTTGAAAAATATCCTATCGACTCAATCGAAGACGGTATGGCAGAAGATGACTGGGCAGGTTGGAAGATCCTTACAGATCTTATCGGCGACCGTTGCCAGCTCGTAGGTGATGACTTGTTTGTAACTAATGTTAAGTATCTCGAACGCGGTATCGCTGAAGGTTGCGCTAACTCTATCCTCGTTAAGGTTAACCAGATTGGTTCACTCACAGAAACATTCCGTGCTGTAGAACTCGCACAGCGCAATGGTTACACAGCAGTTATCTCACACCGTTCAGGTGAAACTGAAGATGCTACTATTGCTGACATCGCAGTTGCTACTAACGCTGGTCAGATTAAGACCGGTTCTGCAAGCCGTTCAGACCGTATGGCTAAATACAACCAGCTCCTCCGTATCCAGGAAGAACTTGGCTGCGCTGCTAAATATGGCTATGGCAAAAAAACAAAAATGCCCCAGGCTTAATCCTGTAAGCATATAGTTAATAAAGACCGCATTGGTGATTGCCAGTGCGGTCTTTTCTTATGTGTGTAAATGAGAATTATTTTTTGAGGCGGATGACGCGAATGCCGGTTGCGGAGCGGTTCTTGCGGAGGTATTCGTGTAAGGGGAGTTGATCGATGATAACTTTGCCGGCTTTTGATGATGCATGAATCATGTGCGTTACACCATTGATAATTGTGGCAATGCCCATATGTGTGACATCGAGATTTTTGATTGAAGTGGTTATCGCGATTATGTCGCCCTCTTTGATGTCGGCTGTTGCAACATGTTGTGGTCGAATAATCGGGAAACGATGTGAACGATATCCAATTTCGGCGTTTTTAATTCCTTCAAAGTTTGTGTCGTCCTTTAGTGCTTCATATTTGATTCTATTTCGCGACATGAAGTCGAGAGTTTTTATCTCATACTTTGCATTGTTGACAATGCGGTCGGTGACTTCGTAAAGAATACCTCGGTAGGAATTGTCGACAATCCAATCGCTGATGTAGTGAAGACGAGATGCATATCCGTTGACGATTCCTCCGCGATATCGGATCCGCTCAAGGTTGTAAATAAAATCGTGCCATGATGTGCGGTTGCTTTCAATAGTTGTGGCTATTGCAATGCAAGTTTCTACGAATGTGGTGCAATCAAACTCGTCGACATTGATTGTGAGGATTTCCGGAGAAATTTCAAGAGTGCCTGCTTTGTATGGTTTATCGACAAAATATTTGGCTGCCTCGGATACTACGGTTTGAAGTTGTGGTAAATTGGCGTTGTCAAGCTTGATGAGTAGATTGGTTATGGTGGTTGTGTCGGTTTGCTCATTGTGAAATCTTGCCGGGCGCTGTGCGATAGCGCTTGAGATTAGTAAAATGAAGGCCGATATGGTAAATGAAATTCGTAGCATATTATATATAGTATGTTTTTTTGAGAATGTAAAGGTACGAATTATTCCTAAAATTGAGAACGGTTAAAAATAATACTGCTTGATAAATCTCGTTGGAATAGGGATTTTGAAGAGTGTAGAATGTTAACAAAGGTTAAACATATGTTTTACAACATATTTTTAAGTCATTGATTTATAGGTAAGAGGGTGGAAAACGTGAAAAAATGGAGAAAAAAGTATAAAAAATAATT
>JAZTYI010000057.1:0-3405 GCA_045636885.1 Alloprevotella sp. | reverse complement strand
TGAAAAGAGCAAGGAAATTATGACAGTGTAGTCTCTAATTTTTTAGAGTAAAGATAAAAGATAAAAGAGTAAAGATGCCGTGCGGAGCGTTTGTGCCGAATGGCATTTTTACTCTTTTCCCTTTATGGAGACCTGTGCCGCATGGCATCTTTACTCTTTTGTCTTTATGGAGACTTGTGCCGCAGGGCATCTTTACTCTTTTATCTTTACTCTTTTATCTTATAAATGCACGGCATAGTAATTCGTAATACCGGTTCCTGGTATGAAGTGCGCACAGACGATGGGCGCATCCTGGAATGTAAAGTTAAGGGCAATTTCCGCCTGCGTGGTATTCGCTCTACAAACCCTGTCGCCGTTGGTGATGGGGTAACGGTGCGTGAAGGTGCGGCGGGCGAAGCAGCATTTATCACAGAGATTGACGAGCGCCGCAACTACATCATCCGCAAGGCGTCCAACCTCTCAAAGCAAAGTCATATCCTTGCGGCGAATGTAGATCTTGCCGTGTTGGTCATTACCATTGCGCGCCCCGAAACGACTACTACTTTCATCGACCGCTTCTTGGCTTCGGCTGAGGCTTACCGCGTGCCCGTAGTGTTGCTCTTTAATAAGATGGACGACCTTACGGAGGAGGAACGCAGTGTGGCTGATTACCTCATGGCGATGTATCGCTTGGTGGGTTACGACTGCTACGCCGTTTCCGCACTTCGAGAAGAAGGTATTGATGCCCTCCGTGAAATTATGAAGGATAAGACCACCTTGCTCGCGGGTCATTCTGGAGTAGGGAAGAGTACCCTAATGAACGTGCTTATTCCCGGAGCGAATGTAAAAACAGCCGCAATCTCCGACGCTCATGGCGCAGGGATGCATACGACAACCTTTAGCGAACTCCGCGACCTTCCCTTTGGCGGAAGCATCATCGACATTCCCGGCATCAAGGGTTTCGGCACCTTCAACATGGAACCCGAAGAAGTGGCCCACTTCTTCCGCGACATCTTCGAAATCTCCCACAACTGCCGTTTCAACAACTGCATGCACATCAACGAACCCGGTTGCGCCGTCCTCGAAGCACTCGAAAATCACCAACTCGCCCCCAGCCGCTATGCCTCTTACCTTTCAATGTTGGAGGATAAGGAAGAGGGAAAATACCGTGCAGGGATGAAGTAAAGGGTTTAGATAAGTGCTACGTTAAAGGTAATTTCGGAAGTTGGTTACGTCTATATATGGTTACCTCCAAATTGCAATCTAATAGAAATGAATTACATCCCTCCTTTTTCGTTGACCGACGAAATGATGTCGCTTGTGGCAAACATCGCCGAACTTGTTGGGCATCTGTCTGCCACTACGGAGCAACTACCAGCGCCACATTTGCGTAAGGAAAACAGAATCAAGACCATTCAGTCGTCGTTGGCGATTGAAAACAATTCGCTTACCATCGAGCAAGTTACAGCAATCATAGAAGGTAAGCGTGTGTTGGGTGCGCCTAACGAAATTCAGGAGGTGAAAAATGCTGTTGATGCCTATGAGTTGTTGTTAGAGTTGAACCCATATAAAGAAAAAGACCTCCTACGGGCGCATCGCCTCATGATGGCTGAACTTGTGAATGAAAATGGTAGATACCGTGCAGGTGGGGTGGGTATTTTTAATGGGAGTCAGTGTGTACATATTGGTCCGCCTGCTCATCGTGTGCCTTTGTTGATGACTGACTTGTTGAAATGGGTGAGTACCACCAAGACGCATCCTCTCATTAGCAGTTGCGTGTTTCATTATGAATTTGAATTTATACACCCCTTTGCTGATGGGAATGGGCGCATGGGGCGCATGTGGCAGACGCTTCTGTTGATGCAATGGAATCCTATCTTTGCATGGATACCCGTAGAGACTTTGGTGAAGGAACATCAAAGCGAATACTATGAAGCGATAGCACAAAGCGACCGCGAGGCGTCAAGCACTCCTTTTATTATTTTCATGCTCCGCTGCTTGCTGAAAACCATTCAAGAAATGGTAGAAAGTAACCCAAAAAGTAACCCAAAAAGTGAACAAAAGGTTTTGGATGCTATGAGTGCTAATCCTACTGTCACCATTAAGGAACTGCAAGAACTTACGGGACTTTCAGAAAGCGGCGTGAAGAAAATCATTCGCCACCTCCGTACTGCAGGAACAATTGAGCGCATAGGTGGAAATAAGGGAGGACGATGGGAAATTAGGGGGAGTGAGTAGTGAGTAGTGGAGCACTCAGAGTATGTGCTAAGTGTTCAGTAATGACACTGAAGGCGCACCCCCGGAAATTGACCATAGTAGTATGCACCCTGGAGGGGTGCCCGAACTACGAACTACAATGTATGCCAGGTGTTGGAGCACTCCTTGCCTCCCTTCGGTCAGCGACCGTTGGTTCAGAGTGCGACTACTCTCTGATACCCATCCGAGGGTATTCGCTTCGCTCAAACCTCCCGGTTACCGAGCGGTGCCGCCTTCAGCGTCATTTAGCGAGTGAAATTCTTGAAATTACCGAGCGGTGCCGCCTTCAGCGTCTAAAATACGTTTGACATCTGCTATGTTATCCTCCAAATTTTACCGAGTTCGGTATACAATTAGCAACTCCTATATCATTTCCAAAAACAAATGTTATCAGTGGCGAAAAATTGTGACAGTTTCAGCCTTCATTTTTCGTCATTTTTCGCAGAAAACTTTAACAAACATTAACACTCTACCTACTCGCCCTCGCACTGATGTCTATTTTAGGCGTCAGAATAAGTAACATAGAAAACCGGTTGTTTAACCTTGAAAAAACAAGGTAACTTATTTTTTGACCCCAAAAATGGTTTTTTTGAGACAAAAAAAGTGGAGATACCCCCGATTCCTAGGGGTATCTCCACTTCCGTAGTACAAAGATACAAAATTTCCAAGCGAAATGCAAATCCGTTAACACTTGTTAACGCCAATATTATTTCTCATTTTTCTGCATTTTTTGCATCTGAAAAAGGCGATAATATGGCCTTCATTGTCATTAAAGTGAAACGGTCCCCCAATGGGTCAACTGCTAATAGCAGATGTCTACAAATAATCCTTATACCAATGATGTTGTGCTCTTATTATTGTAGCCACTAATGGGCACTAATTTTCACTAATGCCTTGCGGAGTATTTAAGTCCGGATGGATATTAGTTCGTGTTCATTAGTGGCTCGAAATAAAACAAACTATTGCTGTCCGGTAAACGCCTCTAACTCTATGAATATAAAGAAGTTTGAATGGTATAAGCTCCACAGTTTGGACGATTCCCCTGAAAGGGGATAAAGCCATTAGCCCAGGGCAACGCCCTGGGTGTTGTTGCAGTCGAGACTTACGCCCTGAAAGGGCAAAAGCAATTATAAGAGTTTGAACTGCAATGCTTTTGCCCCTTCAGGGCGC
>JAZTYI010000056.1:0-10869 GCA_045636885.1 Alloprevotella sp. | reverse complement strand
CACCCCCGCAAGGATTCGTGGAATTCGTGGAATTCGTGTTCTCTAAAATAAAGAGATAAATTTTAGCGGACAGTAATAAAATGATATAGGTGTTGTCCACAAAGTCCCATCGTAGCCATGTCGTTCTGTGAGCCAAGGAGTTGGAACCCTGGATTGTCTTCCTAAGACCGCTTGGCCTCCGACTTCACCCCCGCAAGGATTCGTGGAATTCGTGGAATTCGTGTTCTCTAAAATAAAGAGATAAATTTTAGCGGACAGTAATAAAATGATATAGGTGTTGTCCACAAAAACTCGTTTGTTTTATTTCGAGCCACTAATGAACACGAACCGAAGGTCGCGCAAGTCAATTTTCACTAATATCCATCCGGTCTTAAATACTCCGCAAGGCATTCGTGAAAATTAGTGTTCATTAGTGGCTAAAATAATAAGAGCACAACATCTTTGGTGTAAGGATTATTTGTGGACATCTGCTATATTATTACCAAATTTTTAAAGTTACTTAGCGGTGACACCTTCGGCGTCATTACCCTTATTTCACCAGAACTTTCTTGCCACCGATAATGTAAATTCCCGCAGGAAGATGGTGTTTCAAGTGCTTCAATTCTGCATTGCGCTTAATGAGCATGCCGTTAGTGCTATACACATCAGCAGTCGCAGGCACGGCGTCACCTACGGTTACACCACCAATCGATGTGAGTACATCCTCAATAAATAAAAAGTCCTTCCACTGATCCGCTTGCCGATAAGCTGCGAGGCTAGAACCAGGAACTTGCAACACGCATTTTTCCTTATCAATTCCGCTAAAAACTAAATAACCACAGGTAGGAGGTACTTCTGCATAACAACTCAACCTATTCACACTGGAGCAAACATAAAAAGCATAATCCCCAATGCTGGTCACACTGTTACCAATCTCCACGGATGTCAAACTGGAGCAAGCACAGAAAGCCCAATCCCCAATGCTGGTCACACTATTGGGAATCTCCACGGATGTTAAACTGGAACAATTATAAAAAGCAAAATTTCCAATGCTGGTCACACTATTGGGAATCTCCACGAAAATCAAACTTGAACAACCATAGAAAGCATAATACCCAATGCTGGTCACACTGTTAGGAATCTCTACGGAAGTCAAACTAGAACAATCACAGAAAGCATGATTCCCAATGCTGGTCACACTGTTAGGAATCTCTACGGAAGTCAAACCGGTGCAAGCATCAAAAGCACTACTCCCAATGCTGGTCACACTGTTAGGAATCTTCACGGAAGTCAAACCGTAGCAACCAGTGAATGCCCAATTAGCAATGCTAATCACACGGTAGGTGTTTCCATTATAGACTACTGATTCAGGAATAGTGAAAGCACCGGATAATGCATTTTGATAAGCTCCTAAGTTGCAAATCTCCACCGTCATATCCGTTGACGATGTAGTTTTATAACAAAGACCATTGACCACAAAGAGCTCGGCACTTACACTCACATTGCACAGTAATCCTATTACTACCAGCAATATATACCGGAATTTGTTCATAAGAATCATTTAATGTTTAGTCTGTTGATATTGAATATGAATAACCACTCAACCATGAGGAGGGGCGTATTTAGTTAGTAGTGAGGAGAGAGGAGAGAGTAGTGAGTAGTTGCCCTCCGGACCTTCACTCCGCATGGGTTCCTCACTCCTCACTACTCTCTACTCACTACTCTCTACTTCACCACCTTCTTACCATTCACAATATAAATACCCTTGGGAAGGTCATTGAGATTTTCGCTTTGCTTCTTCACCAATTTACCACTGATAGAATAAACCCCAGCAGGAACTGTTGCGGGGCGTACGGTCACTTGGTCTACACCTGTCGCTATACCTTCCTGAATGCGGTCAATCCACATATTCAGAATCTCAACATCTACTTCAGTCCCCTCATAATTCCATGAAGCCTCTTCAATATACCAAACATCTGAAAACATATCGCTAGTCCCCTGAGGTGTGAGGATTGCATCCAAATCTATCTTATAACCATTAAAGGACTCACGAATAGCCAGTTCTGCTAATGTAAAATAGATGTTATTCAAGTTCTGCACACCGGCATTAGGCGCATAACTCTTCTCCACTTCAAAGCGCACATAACGGTAGGCATCATCCATCTCTATGACAGTCTGACTACCAGTGGCACATCCCTGCATCCATGAAGGATACCAAACAGTCGCCCATGATTCATCTGTAAAGCAGTAGCTATACAAGTTACACGTATCTCTTCCCATATCCATCCACTCTCCGTTGGGATCATTCGTAGCATAAACGTGAATCACCTCAGGCGAACTCACCGTATTGTGTGATCTACGGGCGTAGAAAAGCGTGATTTCCTTGACAGCCTTTTCTAAATCAACCTCAAGGTAGTGGTAATTGTCGAGCGATTCATTAGCCACCGACCATGTGCTGTGGAAGTAGGTCTCCTTGTTGTTATCCAAGAGCGCAGCAATGCTACCCTCTGTGGGTTCCAACTTGTTTGTAGTAATTTGATCGGGAGAAGTCAACAAACCATGATCTGAAAAATCCAAGTCGTAACTAAAACGTAACAAGGAATATAGTTGTTCGATGGTCTCCGGAATCGTCACATCGTTCAAGATATGGACAGAATTTGAATAAACAGGCCATTCACTCCAATATTCGGCATAGTCATCAACAGCACCATCGGGCACAATGATTTTCACATATTCAATTACAGTCTTTGCCAAGTCTGCGTAGAACTGGGAGCAACGTGAAGCATCAGGGTTTAAGAAATAGAGGAATTCCAGATTATAACAACCTTCAAATATTGACGCAGGAATATTACGTGTTACATAAGAGGGCATGGTGACCCACTTAAGGAACGAACAACCTCTAAACACACCGACAGAAATCTCCCCCGATACAGTTTCAGGAAGCACCACTGAAAGCAAGTTGTAACAATTGTTAAACACATCATTGCCGATATTCCTCACGCTCTTTGGCAACTCAACAGCCCACAAATTTGAGCATTTAGCAAAAGCACGCGCCCCTATTTCCTCCATGTGCTCAGTTGGGAATGCGATGAAGTTCAAGGATGAGCAATTATAGAAGGCTTCAATACCTATTCGCTCTAAGGTATTGGGAAATTCTATTCCTGTCACATGATAACATTCAGCAAAAGCGAAATCAGCAATCGCAACAACACTATATTCCGTGCCTTCATGAGTCACACTTGCAGGAACTACCAAATGCCCAGCAGGAGTCCCTTCCGTACCCTTAATTTGAACTCGATTTGCACCATCAAGCACTTCGTAATTGACACCATCAACGGTAAAAGTCTGTGCGAATACAGCATTGCACATGAGCAGCAAGCAACTTGCTACATACGTTCTAAACATGTTCATACGTAAATTTTTTATCATATTGTTAATAGGTTAGTTACCAACGAAGAAAGGCCGTTGCCTCAACAGCAACAGCCCATTAAAATTCTACACCTCACCTTATTATTAGCGAGAATGTGTGTGTGTGTGTGTGTGTGTGTGTGTGTTTATACAAAAATCACAAACCACCAAATTCTGCACCATGTTTCTTTCAACACAGCGCAACATTTCCTTAGCAGAACAATTATTATTTAGTTTGTGACTTGACATACAATGTTTTAAGAGTAGTATGTGGCAAAAGTAACAAATTAAATAATACGTGCAGGAGCATACGGTAAAATCTTTAAATTCTTTTAATTACCCAATAACAAGGTTAGGCAAAGAGGGGTTTATCCACTAAATACGGGAAAACAAAAAGCGGGTGCACCGCCATTGCGATACGCCCGCTTGAGAGTTTTATCCTGTTCCGCACAGAGCGGAGGGATGACTTAATTAGTCAGCAAGCTTTGCCTTGATGAACTCGCGGTTCAAGCGAGCAATGTTAGCGATGCTTTCGTTCTTAGGACAAACGGCTTCACAAGCACGAGTGTTTGTACAGTTACCGAAACCGAGTTCGTCCATCTTAGCAACCATTGCCTTAGCACGCTTTGCAGCTTCGGGACGACCCTGGGGAAGGAGGGCGAACTGAGAAACCTTTGAAGCAACGTAAAGCATAGCTGAACCGTTCTTACATGCTGCTACGCACGCACCGCAACCGATACAAGTTGCGCAGTCCATAGCTTCGTCAGCATCCTGCTTGGGGATGAGGATAGCGTTAGCATCCTGGGGCTGACCTGTACGTACTGTTACGTAACCACCAGCAGCCTGAATCTTATCGAATGCTGAACGGTCAACCATACAGTCCTTAATCACGGGGAACGCTGCTGAACGCCAGGGTTCTACAGTAATAACGTCGCCGTCGTTGAACTTACGCATGTAAAGCTGACAAGTTGTAGCACCTGTAGCTGTCTTACCGTGGGGTGTGCCGTTAATATAGAGCGAGCACATACCGCAGATACCTTCGCGGCAGTCGTGGTCGAATACGAAAGGTTCCTTACCGTCGTTGATAAGTTCTTCGTTGAGGATGTCAAGCATTTCGGGGAATGAAGTATCACCGGGGATATTCTTCATTTCACGCTGTTCGAAGTGACCCGCATCCTTAGGACCATTCTGCTTCCAGTATTTAATTGTAAAAGAAATATTTTTAGCCATAATATTGGAGGTTGGAGGTTATGAGGTTATGAGGTTTTAAGGGGCTCCGCAGTGGAACCAGACCGCTTATGAATGAGAGATTTCAGCATCTTATTTATCTCCTCATTAAGGTTTAACGCCTCTTGATAGTGTATATCTAAGAGATAACCAAACTGAAAGGACAATATTAACTGCGTATCCAATTCATTTGACGAACCTAAGGCAGTCCGCAAGAAGCGCACCAAATCCTTATCCGATTCGCGACCGTAACCTTCGGCTATATTCGACGGAATAGAAATCACGCATCTTCTCATCTGACTCACCAATCCAAATGTCTCAGACGGTGGGTAAGTAGAAGTTATAGAATAGACCATCTTGGCCAATTCCATACTTTTCTTCCAAACGATTAGATTCTTGTGCGGTCCCATCCAGTTTCTTATAACCTTAAAACCTAAAAACCTTAAAACCTAAAAGATTAATTCTTATAGTTACGAGTCTGAACCTTGATAGCTTCGTAAACGAGGGGTTCCTTGTGGAGAACGGGTTCCTTAGTGTCATCGCCCTGGTATTCCCAGCAACCTACGTAGAAGTAGTTTTCGTCGTCGCGCTTAGCTTCGCCTTCTTCAGTCTGGTATTCTTCACGGAAATGACCACCGCAAGATTCGTTACGTGTGAGAGCGTCGTGTGCAATAAGTTCGCCCATGATGATGAAGTCTTCGAGGCGGATAGCCTTTTCGAGTTCAACATTCACGCCTTCAGCAGAACCGGGAACGAAGAGGTTTGCATAGAATTCCTTGCGGAGTTCCTTCATCTTAGCAAGACCTGTCTTCAAACCTTCTGCTGTACGACCCATGCCAACGTAGTCCCACATGATGCGACCGAGTTCCTTGTGGATAGAGTCTACCGAACGCTTACCCTTGATGTTGAAGAGTTTCTGGATACGTGCCTTAACTGCTTCTTCAGCTGCCTTGAATTCGGGGAGGTCTGTAGAGAAGCGGGGAACTGTAATCTGGTCAGAGAGGTAGTTCTGAATAGTGTAAGGAAGAACGAAGTAACCGTCAGCAAGACCCTGCATCAACGCAGAAGCACCGAGGCGGTTTGCACCGTGGTCAGAGAAGTTACATTCACCGATAGCGAAGAGACCCTTAACCGAAGTCTGGAGTTCATAGTCAACCCAGATACCACCCATTGTGTAGTGAACGGCGGGATAGATCATCATCGGAGTTTCGTAGGGGCTTTCGTCAGTAATTTCTTCGTACATATCGAAGAGGTTACCATAACGAGCTTCGATTTCCTTGCGACCGAAATCCTTAATAGCCTGAGAGAAGTCGAGGAATACAGCGAGACCAGTGTTGTTTACGCCGAAGCCCTTGTCGCAACGTTCCTTAGCAGCACGTGAAGCAACGTCACGGGGAACGAGGTTACCGAATGCGGGATAGCGACGTTCGAGGTAGTAGTCACGGTCTTCTTCGGGAATGTCCTTACCCTGAATCTTACCTTCCTGAAGCTTCTTAGCATCTTCCAACTTCTTGGGTACCCAGATGCGACCGTCGTTACGGAGTGATTCAGACATAAGTGTGAGCTTAGACTGCTTGTCGCCGTGAACGGGGATACAAGTGGGGTGAATCTGTACGTAAGAGGGGTTAGCGAAGTAAGCACCCTTACGGTAGCAAGCCATAGCTGCAGAGCAGTTACAACCCATTGCGTTAGTTGAAAGGAAGTAAGCGTTACCATAACCACCAGTACCGATAACTACTGCGTGAGCAGCGAAGCGTTCGATAGCGCCAGTTACGAGGTTACGAGCGTTGATACCGCGAGCACGACCGTCGATGGTAACAACGTCGAGCATTTCGTAACGTGTGTAGAGTTCTACAGTACCAGCATTTACCTGACACATCAATGCAGAGTAAGCACCGAGAAGGAGCTGCTGACCAGTCTGACCCTTAGCATAGAAAGTACGGCTTACCTGAGCACCACCGAATGAACGGTTCGCCAACATACCGCCGTATTCACGAGCGAAGGGAACACCCTGAGCTACGCACTGGTCGATGATGCTTGCACTTACTTCAGCCAAACGGTAAACGTATGCTTCGCGAGCACGGTAGTCACCGCCCTTTACTGTATCATAGAACAAACGGTAAACAGAGTCACCATCGTTCTGGTAGTTCTTCGCAGCATTGATACCACCCTGTGCAGCGATAGAGTGTGCACGACGGGGAGAGTCCTGGATGCAGAAGTTCTTTACTTTAAAGCCCATTTCACCGAGTGAAGCAGCAGCACTTGCACCAGCAAGACCTGTACCTACTACGATAACATCGAGCTTACGCTTGTTCTTGGGGTTCACCAACTTCTGATGAGCCTTATAATTGGTCCATTTCTCTGAAACGAGACCTTCGGGAATTTTTGAATCAATTGTAGCCATTGTAAGGAATTGTTTAGTGTAAACCCTCATTTATATAATGAGTGTCCATAAACTAATTAAGAATTGATTTAGGCAGGAGAACCGCCAAGATTAGCAACATGCACCAGCGCAGAGGCTGCGACCGTAGAAACACAATGCCACTGCTACGTACATCAAGATGATGATAGTAGAGTAGATGTAAGAAATGTTCTTCCAACGAGCGAACCAAATCTTACCGTTCCAACCCATAGTCTGCATTGCACTCCAGAAACCGTGAGTCAAGTGGAACCACAAAGCTGCGAGCCATACAAGGTAAACGCCTACGTAAACGGGATTAGAGAATGTCTGCTCAATCCAGTAAACACCATTGGTTGCGAGTGCGTGATTGCCAGCAGGAAGCAATTCCTGAAGCATCATGTTGTACCAGAAGTTGTAGAGGTGGAGACCCATACCGAGCACAACGATTACGCCGAGCACAAACATATTCTGTGAAGCCCATTCTACCTTTGCGGGACGGTCTGTCACAGCATAAGCACTGTTACCACGCGCCTTCTTGTTCTGGAGCGTGAGCTTAATTGCGTAGAGGAAGTGAAGCACTACGAGGGCTGCAAGGCCAGCAGTTGCCACCAAAGCATACCAGTTAGCTCCCAACATCTCGCAAATCATGTTGTAACCTTCTGCAGAGAAGATTGCGACTACGTTCATGCATGCATGGAACGTAAGGAACAGAATAAGTGCTACGCCAGTCACTGACATAATCACCTTTCGTCCAATGGATGAATTACATAACCACATAGATGAAGTTAATTGAGTTAAAAAATTAGTGAATTAAAGTTGTTGTAAAATTTCACGCTTTACCCCCACCACCTCACCCCCTCCGCGAAAACAAAGGGAAAGTAGCGAGCAGACATACGGGCACAATACACCAATATTATCTTTCTGCAAAGGTAATGCACAACCCGCAAAGCACAAAATTAAAGCAAGGATTTTTAATATCTTTCCGTAAAATACACATACAGGATATAAAAAATAGAAGCAACGCTTTGCCAGTCAAAAGGAAAGTCGTAATTTTGCACTCGCTTTCGAGCACAAACAATTTATTCATTCCCAAATTTATTTACACTATGTACTTGGATTCTGTAAAGAAGCAAGAAATCTTTGGACAGTACGGCGCGTCTAACACGGATACTGGTTCTGCTGAAAGCCAGATCGCCTTGTTTTCTTACCGTATTTCCCATTTGACGGAGCACATGCGCGCTAACCGTAAAGATAATACGACTAAACGCGCGCTTGTGAAGTTGGTAGGTAAGCGTCGTGCGCTCCTCAACTACTTGAAGGACCGCGACATCAACCGCTACCGCGCTATCGTGAAGGCTCTCGGCCTCCGCAAGTAATCCAAACTTCTTGCAAAAGCAAACAACTGGACTTTGTCACGCGACAGGGTCCAGTTTTTTTGTTGCTTCCACTTTGGTTATAAACAAAACCTATCTCACAATAGAC
Source organism: Alloprevotella sp. (assembly GCA_045636885.1). Lineage (GTDB taxonomy): Bacteria > Bacteroidota > Bacteroidia > Bacteroidales > Bacteroidaceae > Alloprevotella. Next base: position 2,372 of record JAZTYI010000056.1, on the reverse strand, counting down.
TTTATAAATGTTATTTTTCAGAGATTTCATTTGCACAGTCGAAAAAATGTTTGTTCTTTTGCATCAGAGAAACAAAACAAATAATTGATAACAACTAAAATTTATACGACTATGGCTAAGAAATTTATCTGCACAGTATGTGGTTATGTTCATGAAGGTGACGCTGCTCCCGAAAGATGTCCTCAATGTAAGGTTCCTGCTACCAAGTTTAAGGAAGTAGATGAATCTGCTGGTTTGGCTTTTGAAACAGAACACGAACTCGGCGTGGCAAAGGGTTGCGACGAAGAAATGATCAAGGACCTCAATGCGCACTTCATGGGTGAATGCACAGAAGTGGGTATGTACCTCGCAATGAGCCGTCAGGCTGACCGCGAAGGTTACCCCGAAATCGCAGAAGCCTTCAAGCGCTACGCTTGGGAAGAAGCAGAACACGCTGCAAAGTTCGCAGAACTCCTCGGCGACGTTGTTTGGGACACAAAGACGAACCTTGAAAAGCGCATGATGGCAGAAAACGGTGCTTGCTCAGATAAGTTCCGCATCGCTCGTAACGCTAAGGCACAGAATCTCGATGCAATTCACGACACTGTTCATGAAATGGCTAAGGACGAAGCTCGCCACGGTAAGGGTTTTGAAGGTCTTTACAATCGTTATTTTAAGAAGTAAAATTACCATCCGATTCATAGGGACGCACGGTTCGTGCGTCCTTTTTTAATTGCAATCAATGGACTTTAACTTGACCAAAGCATACCGTCGTATGTTTAAAGGACGCACGCGCCGTGCACTGCTGTCCCAAAGAAATATTAACCTTTTGATTCCTGCTCTAAAAACCTTTTGGAAGTGACATTTTGTCAAAATTCAAATAGTGTTGGAAAGATCGGTTTGGGAGGTGTCTCATTTTGCTCTTTATATCTATTAACGACATCTCCGATGAATGCTTTTTCGGTTAATGAAACACTTATCATGTTTGCAAAGTCATACAGACTCCCTTTATAGGATACAGCATCAACGGTGAGTGCTAAAACACAGTATGCCGTGAATGCAATATAGATCTGTATCATTACTGCATTTGCTGATGTACCATAAAATGAGTTGATTCGCAAGTGTTGTTTTATCCACTTAAAAAAGACTTCAATATTCCATCTATATTTGTACAGCAAGGCTACTTTTTCTGCAGGTAATTCATAGTTGTTGGTAATTAAAATTAAGGTGTCGTTCTTATTTTCTAGATAATATGCAACCAAACGAAGTTCATACGGATAATTAGTTTTAGCCCATCTGCTCGTGAATTTTATCAATTGGTCAGCATACACACAAGCGCAATTACTTCTATGAGTTTCATCTTTAGAGATAACATATTTAACATTGTTTTTTATTGGAACGATGAAATAAGCATTCTTCTCTTTGATGGTACGTAACCCTTTGGTTTTCATGTATGCTTTATCCATAATATAGAGGCAATCAGGTTCATAGGGGTAATCCTCCATAAATGTCTGGTCACGTTCCTCATGTCCTGTGATTAAACTCATCCTTGGAACCTCTCTTAAAAGGTCATACATTGTATGTAGTTTTATTCCACCCACACCTTGCTGGGGTACACTCCAAGAATATTTACAGAGTTCAAATTTGATACTACTTGAGTCTATTGCAAAGAATCCACTAACTGAGAATAATTCTGATAACTCCTCTAATATGGGATCGCGAAACTTTATGGAGGCCGTCTTTTGCATCATTCTTTGCGCAAGTTCACGATAAATGGCGACTTCGCGTTTAGAGTTTGCATATGCGATATTATTTCGACTAATATGTTTTCCCATCCCCATCCTATAGAGTTTATCACTATGAGCACGCAAAGAAACTTCTATATCTCGTAAACTACGACGAGAAGTAAGTTGAGCCCATATCATCACCTGAAGATGATTCCAACAACTAAATTCTTTTACATACTTGTTTCCACGATAACGGGCTACTAATGTTTCAAAAAAATCTCTATCTATAAACAAAGACAATTGAGTAAATACGTAAGGAATTTGAGGCATATTGTGACAAAATGAAAGTTTGTATGAAATTAGCACAATACTCCATTCTAAAATCCTCCGTAAACATTTTTCTTTATAAGTTGTTGATATTTTAGTAAATACAAGATGGTTTGCAAAAATCTTTGGGACAGCAGTGCAGGCGCCGTGCGGCCCTACGGGCACATTGATTTTTGACCAGAGGAAAGCAATTAAACGGTAGGGACGCACGGCGCGTGCGTCCGTTTTTAATAGGCATAAAAAAAATTATTGCTGTCCGGTAAACTTTGAAACGGCACACTTTATGTATCCACATCCCCGATAAAATGGTGATGTGGATATTATTTTTGAAAAGTAAGC
>JAZTYI010000055.1:0-8401 GCA_045636885.1 Alloprevotella sp. | reverse complement strand
AGGAATAGTCTTATGGGGAGAATTACGCAGAGACGCACGCTACGCTTGCGTTACCATCCGGATGGCAAGCACAAACAAAGTGTGTGCGCTTCTGCGAAAGTCTGCGCAGTCTGCGTGAGACAAATTATCAATCAATAGAGTTTTCTCCCCTGAAACAAGCGTTTGTTATATAGACGCAATACATTTTTGGCGAAAAATTGTGACACTTCCCCCCTTCATTTTTCGTCATTTTTCACCGAAAACTTTAACAAACATTAACACTCTACCTACTCCCCCTCGCAACAATATCTATTTGCGGCGCCAGAATAAGTAACATTAAAAACCGGTTGTTTAACCTTGAAAAAACTATGTAACTTATTTTTTGACCCCAAAAATGGGTTTTTCGGGACAAAAAAAGTGGAGATACCCCTGATTCCAAGGGGCATCTCCACTTCCGCAACACAAAGATACAAAATTTCAAAGCGAAATCCAAATCCGTTAACACTTGTTAACGCCAACATTATTCTTCATTTTTCGTCATTTTTCGGGTCAGAAAATGGCGGCGGTATCATGAATTATTTTTGTCAACGTGATTACACGGAAATTAAACTGTTTTTTCCTCGGAGGAAGGGGGAATATTATTGGCAGGTACGGACGCACGGTGCGTGCATCCTCAATACGTACGAGGATTCCCATCAAAAGCACACAGGAGATGCAGATTGATTAAGGACGCACGAGTCCCTACCTGTCAACCGTTCTCTCCGCAAGGACTACTACCTACTACTTACTACCTACTACCGAATAACCAACGAGAGGCACCGCTCACGCAGTGCCTCTCGTCATTAGCATATCAATCAGTTAAAGTTTATTCTTCAACCTGGTTCCAGTTGTCAGAGTTCCATGTGCCACCAATGGGCTGGCGCTTGTTGGAGAGTGCGTCTTCACCACCTACATTGCCATCACCGGTTCCAATTGACGTAGCAATCAAGTTTTCAGCAGTAAATTCGATCACTTCAATAGCAGGAATAATATATGTCTTTTTCATCATTCAAAACTGTTAATTGATTTATTACTTAACGAAGAACTTCTTACCGTTCTTAATGTAAATGTTGCCCTTCTTGACTTCTGTCACACGGCGTCCGTAGATGTCGTAAATAAGTTCGTCGTCAGAGGGAGTGCCCGTAGTGACTGCGTCAATATCAGTAGTGTTGCCACCAAATCTCAAGACGAAACTCAAAGGAGTGTTAGAATCAAGAATACGGAAGAAGGCCTTGCCTTGCTTGAGTGTAGAACCCGGCGTTGCATGATAGAAACCAATACCTTGACCTCCGTTGGCCAAAATATAGTCATAGTCTTCCATATATACGGAAGATGTAGCAGAGTGAGAGAACGTATTCGCGTTCAAGTCCGCCTCCGTTTCACCTGCAGCAGGGATGAACATCACACTATTGACACCTACTTCACCAATAAGAATTACGCCCTGTTCAGCAGGAAGCGCCATGCCCTTTTCAATAGGAGTAAGCGAAACTGTTCCGCCTTCATAATTCTGCACAGCGTAATACGCAGTAACGCCCTCGGGAATTACCGTTGCATAAGGCGCACTGAACGTACCAATAGTCTGACCAAACTCAATACCACTAAGGAGTTCATCTCTCTTTGCATCAGTTGTGGTAAGAGTTACTTGGATACGTTGTGAAGCAGCATCGTATGCAGCCTTGAGATCATTGTAGAGTCGTTCAAGGTCACTCTTCTTATCACTCAACGCAGTAGCATCCGCAGAAGTCTCTGCCAGAGCATTAGCGTCATCGATAGCAGTCTCCGCAGGAGTAATTTGATCTTCTGTAACGCCCTCTACGTCGACTCTGTTTATTAAGTCAAATTCTGACATAGCAAAGCAATACTCAACCTGGGGAGTTTCTGTGTATAAAGTATTCTTGTACTTGTTGCTGAGTTGTTCTCCCTTAGATGTATCAATATCCTTGTTGTCATCAACCTTTATAGCAATCCCCGACTTCGTGATATTGAAACGCAAGTAGCGGTAAGCAGTTGTTCCGTTGCCAATCTCTGAAGAAGTCCAAAGTTGGTCAGCGTTTGTGGGCAAGTCTGTGAAGGTTGCAAGTTCTGTGAATGTAGCCTCCTTATCGTTGCTACCATACACCACAATCGTGTAAGGGAAGAAACTCTTGTTGGTGCGATAAGAGAACTTAAATTTCTTCAACGCCTTGCCATCGCCTGCATCAACCAAAAGGTAATGTTCTGCATCAACACTATTCTTTGTCTGGAAAGATGTATTCATCTTGCCATCCACGAGGTTGGCAATGTCACCCTCAGTTGCAGTTGCATTTGTTGAAATGTAGAAGTCTTCACCGTCAGAAGTCTGCAAGGCACAAGGAACATCTGTAGTAATGGTCTTCGTTCCGTTAGTACGACACTGTTCAATCAATCTTTCCAACTGATCAATCACATCGAGGAGTTCCGCCTTTGCGGTAGATTGCTGTGCATCAGACCATGTGGGATAGTTAGTCTCAATATCAGAAATTGCACCATCGATGGTACTTACAAGAACTTCTTGAGTCGCAAATTCTTGAGTAAGATATTCTGTAGCGGTTTCATTTAGTTGAACCATCTCTTCAAGCATACCTGTAGTCAAGTCGCCCTGGCCTTCAGTATTGCATTTTTCAATGAGTGCTGTCAATAGATCAACCATTGACTTGAGTTGCGCCTTATGATACCCTTGTTGATACTGATTCAAAGTAGCAATAGGAGTACTCAAATCCTCCTTCGCTTCTTGATATTGGCTGACTGTAGAAGCATTACCGTAGTAAACTTCATTAGCTTGAACAAGCGCTTCGTAAGCAGCGATGAGCGTTGCCTTATCTACGTCACCTGCAGTTTCGGATTTCCAAACTACAGTGTAATCACCATTTTCTTGTGTAATGCTTGTGGCACATGCGTTAATGGCAGTTTGTGCAAGGTCAATAGCAGCCTTAAGGTTTTGCTTAGCCTTAGTTTCATCCTGCTGTGCTTCTTGTACGATGTCCATCTTCGCCGTCAGTTCAGTTATTTCAGTATTAACTTCTTCCTGCGTAGCGTTAGTGTTGTCTATTACTTCCTGTGCATCTTCGATAGCGCGGTAAAGTTCGCGGATCATGTTCTTATTCACACTACCCGCTTGTTGAGGATCGTAAAGCGTAACATCGCCGTTGTCAGCAACTCTACCACACGCATCCATCAAGGTCGTAGCAGTAGCAATCAAGTCAATCAACGGTTGCTTATCAACAACACCCTTTGCTGCTTCCAACGCATCATACTGCGCCTGCAAATCTGCAATAGCCTTATCGAGTTGTGCTTCGGTAGTAGCGTAAGTGAGAGTAGAATTTGCTTCCTGGTTTTCCTTGTAAGTAGCAAGCAACAAGTCTTCTGTCACATCGCCTACTTTTACAGTAACCTCATAACTAGCTTCTTCACCATATGCTGTAATGTCGAAATCTGACATTACGAAGCAGTATTCACCCTTGGGGTTCGGACTGATATTTGAATTTCCTGTTGATTCAGTAACGTTAAAACGCAAGTATCTGTATGCAACATCTTTAACAATGCGTGATGAAGTCCACTTCGTGCTGGTTGTAGTAGGAATAGGATTCGTCTCATCTGTTTTTGAGAACGTTGCAAGCAATGTGTAATCCGAATTATTATTGCTACCATATACCTTAATCGTTGCGGGGATAGGTCTTTTATTCGACTGATAAGAGAAGGTAAAATCCTTCAACTCATTTCCTTCACCCACATCCACCAAAAGGTAGTGCTCTGCTTCGATATCAACACTCCATGCAGAGTGGAAGAATGAATTCATATCAGCATCCAAAAGATTGCCGATTGCTCCGTCTTCTGGTTCGGGCGCATTTGTTGAGAGATAGAAACCGCTGTTCACATTTGTGGTTTGCAAAGGCGCTTCACCATCAAATGTTCCTGGAATGTAATTTACCGAACCACACTGACCGATAAGCGTAGTTGTCTTGTTAATCAACGCTAGGAGTTCCTCCTGCTTGGCTGTGAGGTCAGCATCCTTTACTTCATTGTACGCGTTGAGCAAAGTTGTGTAGTGCGTGTTCAATGCGTCGTATGCACGCTTATAATCATCTGCCGTAGTTGCATTTCTGTAATCATGCTTTGCCTGACGGAGAGCGTTAAATACCTCCAGCATGTATGCGTCAGTGATTGTATTTGAAGCATACTTGCTATTAGCAGTAATGGCAAACGAACCCTTTAGGACACCTAATTCTGTGATAGAGAAATAGGGATAATCGCCAAATTTTGCATTGCTATTAGTTGCAGTTACCTTGAAGCGGAGGTAACGGTAGGTGTCACCCTGTGTACCCAAAAGTTCTGATTCGAAAGAAGATGCCTCTGCGGTGGGGAGACCATCGAGAGTTGTTAAACTAACGATGTGCTCGTAAGTTCCATCGACCTCGTTGCAACCTTCTACAGTTATTGCTGTAGGATTCTGCAGGTTGTTACTTGCACGGTTCGTATAAGTAAACGCAAAGAGGTCTGACTTATATTCCTCACCGAGGTCTACACGAATGTAGTGATGAGTGCCAGGATTCGTACCGCTATATGCAGAGTGGAAGTGCGTGAAGGGATCGCCGTCGCAAAGCACACTGTAACTAGTGAAGTTATCGCTGGGGTACGCACCGCCACTCTGAAGCGCGTTACTGAAATAACTGCTTTCTGTAAGGGGAATGACTTCAGGAATTGGAGTTACCGCCATCTGATCGTACAGCGCCTGTGTATTTTCCAAGAGTTCCTTCAGTAGAACAGCTTGGGCATCTGCAGGATCCGTTTCCACAGCAGTGATGTACCACCATGAATTGCGGTCACCGTCGTAATCCCAACCGATAACGCCTTTCCATGATGTATTGAAAGAAAGCTTATCGCCATACGCAATAGCAAATTCACCAGGGTTGCCCATAGGAACAACATCATAGGCATCAGCACCAGTAGCGTTTAAGACTGGAACATTGTCATCCTTTGCCAATGCACCAATGTACTTCTCTGTAGCAAGATTCTTGATATAGTACTTACCAGCACCCGTCTTTTCAAACACCCACTTTGCTGTGTTCTCTAGATTAGCTTCAGCAGTATTGGTTAAAGCTAATTTTTCTTCATTGACATAAAGATGTTGATTGTTTGAACAATTCTTTAAAATGAAAGTGCCCGCAGTCATGGGGATTTCATTATAGTCTGCAGCAAGAAAGGCATTGTATTCCTGCTTCAAAGCATTAAATACTGCCGTATATTTGGTCTTTTCCTCGTTGTCGTATACCGTTTGCGCCTTCTCAAGAGTTTCCTTCATGGATGCAAGACTTGAACTCTTGTAGTAACCAATCTTCTTGCCTGTAGCGTCTTCGAAAGAAATGATATTGCGCATCTGTTCCATCATTTCACCCAACAACGACTTGTTGCGCTCATCTGCATTACCTTCAATAGTAGCGGGAGTAGTAGAAGCATCACCATTCACAACAACGAAGTTGGCTTCGCCGTTAAGGATTGCTTCTACTGCGTCAAGGGAGAGTTCAAAAGTCTTCTTATCCGAGAAACCAATGAGTTCGCCCTTCTTATTGAGAATCGCAAAACCTACACCGCCGTCACCCGACATGGTTACGGTTGTTCCTGACACCGTCGCAGTATAGGTTGACGCCGTGTTGTTATTAAAGTTAGCATAACTACCCAGTTCTGCACAAACCTGGGTTTCACCATAGAGTTCAAGGTCGTCGCCCTTGTGACTCTTGATGGTTTCACCCGTAGCGTCGGTAATGAAGAGCACAGCGATGTTTTCCTCATAACCCAAGTTCTTAACTTCCTTAATGGCAGCATCAATTTGTGCTTGAGTAAGGTTGTAAACGGAGTTTGAGTAGTCGCCCACCAAGCGGTTGTCCATTACTTCAAAGAAACCGTGTGCACGGAAGAATTCTGTGAGGTCTTCACCCGCAGCCAAGCAACACTTCTTGTAGAAGTGCATCAAACATTTGCTACCGTCTTGTTCATAACCCGTAGACATGGGGTCTTGACGGAGCATTTCGAAGAGGCGGGGGTAGAACTTGGGATTGTGCCCCAATACATGGTAGTACAAGAAGAGCTTGTAGTACATGATGGTCTGTCCCCAAATGTTGTTGCTGAAGAAATCTGCGCCTTCGGTGTTAAACTGTGCCAACACATTGCTCAACGAACCTTCAGACCCGTTGTAACGCGAAGTTGTTTCACCGAAGTACCACAACACCACATTTGAGAAGAGGTTGTTGGTAACTTCCGTCAAACCATTTACCGTGAGCAACGCCTGGTGCTGGTGACCAATTTCGTGACCAGGTCCCCAGTGACTGCCGGCATTAGTAAGGATGTTCTGAATGATGCTCTCCATAGTATTGTAGTGGTAACCGCAGTGGTCACCAGAACCATACATGTAAGCACTACCACCTACACCGAAAGAGAGACCGTGAACATTATAATAGTCACCATAGCCACTTTCAAAGTCACCTTCGTCATCACCTGTATATTCAAAAACATTCTTGCTTAGAGTTACAGAATAAGGTGATTGCTTCGCTTCGGCTTCTGTTGTTTCTTTGTCAAGAACACCCAGCAAGAGGCGCTCCCAAATCATCACCTTGTCCCACTCGTCAATGACCGCTTCTATGATATTCTTACCTGTGAGGTAATAATTAAGTCCCTTATTGCCTTCTGTATCGACATCGTTAAGGGGGAACTGAAGCACGATGTACTCACCTAAGATTGTGACATCTGTCTGTGTAGCACGCGCAGCAATGTAATCCCAATCCGCATTTTTGTCGGGTGTATAAAGGTCGTCACCCATCTTGTTGTAGTAACCATTGATGTAACCACCTTCGATGTGAATCTTGAGGTCATCGTATTCAGAAAGACGGTGCTTCTTTGCCTGATTACCTCTCTTACCATCAGAGGTGTCAAACGTTTCAACAATATAGTTGATGCAGTAGTTGCTACCATCGGCTGTACAGCTGATAATATTCAAACCGGGCTGCAACTGTTGACCATTCTTGTAATTGTCAACAAGCTTACCATGACCCGTGTATGACTCGATATAGAGGGTAGCACCTTCCTTAATAGTGCCTTCCACCATCACATAAAGTTTATCCCCATTGTTGGCAAAGATACCCGTGGGGTTATTCATGTTGGTGTGCCAGTTGATACCTAAAGCTGTAGCTGCGCTCATTTTCTCGTTGTAGGGTTCATACCACTGCACACGATACTTCTTGGCATAGTCCGAGTCCCATGCCGACTTACTGCCGTCATAGTTGTTTTCAGTCCAAGTGTTGCTGTACACCTTCTTCACCATGTTGCGCAACTCTGTGGGCAACTTCTTATAATCCGCATCCTCTTCAATAGCTGCTTCATTGGCAAACGACTTCTTCAACTGCGTACATGCAGCGTCAGAGAAGAGGTTGCTCAACGCACCAGGCACATCTGCATCGTTATAAGTGACTTTTTCGGTGATGTACCAACGAGATGCTTTTACATCTGCAGTCCAACATTGAATCTTTCCACTCCCATAGTATAAGTAATGATAGTTGTTAGTCGAGTTTGTTGCACGCATTGTATAAGTACCATCACCAACAGCGGTACATGAGAACTTACAATTATCGTCAACAGTAGCTACAGTTGTCCAATAAGCATTATAAGAACTATTGGGGCTCTTCAAATACTTACCGTTAGAAAGATTTCTCAAAGTAAATACGCCTGTAGATACTTCGTCTGCTTCCCACAACTGCATCTCGTCTTCAAGATTTGTGGTCGCTACAATCAGATACGAATACTCTGTAATGGTCATGGACTGACCTGTGGCAGATGCATTTTTTAAGTTGTAAATGCCACCATCTCTGAATTGCGCCCACACACTACCAACTCCCCATGTGGAGCACAGGAGGGAGAGGAGCATGAGACTTCTAAGCATGAATTGTTTCATGTGTGTTTGATTAGATTTATGAATGAATATTTATTGTTTATACATACCAAATGCTTGCGCTTACAGGGGGTGTAAGCACAAGACGCTACTTTTGCGATGCAAAGTTACTGATTTTTCGGCAGATAGAACAAAAGAATTATCAGACTTTTTTATTTTATGCGCCATGTCATGAGCATCATTTTTGAATTTGACATGTCAGAGTTTGCAGAATAAACCAACAGTCAACAGACAACAGACAACAGTCAACTGACAACTGACAACTGACAACTGACAACAGTCAATAGACAACAGTCAACAGCCCTCTGCGGCGTGCTTACACTTGACCAGTAGGGACGCACGGCTCGTGCGTCCGTAATTCATTGATAATTATTGCAGTCCGGTAAACGCATATAACTCTCAATCAATGAAGTAATTTTAAGTGTATAA
>JAZTYI010000054.1:0-41127 GCA_045636885.1 Alloprevotella sp. | reverse complement strand
GTCCGAAGAAATGTGTACTTTTGCCCATGGTTAAATCTTTTAATCAGCAAATTCAAAGATAACCAAAAAGGGCTGAACTCCGGTTAGGAAGTTCAGCCCATTCTTTTTTCTGATTCGATAAGTTTTAGCGGACAGTAATATTTTTATTTCGCATTTTTCCTCATTTTTTACAGCGCTGACGCATGCGCTTATAGGTAGTTCAAATAATGTGAACAGCGTACAAGAATTGTAGTGCTTACTTTCTAACGGCGCGTACATTACGACCCCACCAACGGTAATCTTGTGAAACCACAAGGATAGACCCTCTAAAAGGTACGGGTTGGATCAAAGGACCTTTCGTTGAAAAATCAATGAAACATGCCCAGTCAATATTGTTGAAGTTATTCAATTCTCCAATCCAAATATTGCCAAAAGTAGTGTGGCGATGTTGGTTGTCCATCATAAGTCCACCCGCTGGGAAGAAGATGCTGTTTCCGTTAGGACCTGTAACGATACAACCAGCTACGCCTGCGTTCTTATAGTTTTCTGTCCATTCCCAATTACATTTCGTTAAAGTTCTACCGCCTGTTCACGAGTAGGCATCACCCATTTTTTACCCCACAACTGTTTGGCGGTATCAAATTTGGTGCCAATCAAACTTGCCTTCTTTTTCTTTGTCGTATTGAGAACTTTGCCGTCAGCGTCAAAATAAGTGCCATAAGAATAGACTGACTTTTCCTTGATTTCACCCCAAGCGAAGTAAGAACCAATTTCTGTATCACAAGTTGCTCCTACATTGTACTCCGCCCAAAGTGTGCCGCTGGGCAAACCTAAATCTACAAAAGCATGTTCTGCACTGTTCTTCTTGTCTTTATTATTCTGTGCTACACATTCAATGCTTGCACCACAAATAAACATACAAAGGCAAAGCAATGTATGATGAATACGATTACGCCAAAAGTTTTTCATAATACTGGAGATTTACACGCCAAAAGGATTTGCCGTTTTACCTCCCTGTGCAGGTGCTTCAGGAGGAGTAGCGAGTTCAATAGGACCGAAAGTCTTTTCGTACTTGATAATATTATCCTGAAGCGCAAAGAGGAGGCGCTTTGCGTGTTCAGGGTTCATCACGATGCGACTCTTTACCGTTGCCTTGGGCAAACCGGGCATTACGCTCACGAAGTCGAGTACCATTTCGGTCTTGCCGTGTGAGATGATAGCGAGGTTAGAATATGTACCTCCCGCTACTTCGGGGGTGAGTTCTATTTGGAGTCCGTTGGGTTGTTTTTGATCTGACATATTTTTGAGGTTAAGAGGTTTGAGGTTATGAGGTTAAGAGGTTAAGAGGTTTTAAGGTTTGAGGTTATAAGGTTTGAGGTCGCTTCGCTCTTAGGCCGTAAGGACTATGCAGGTCTATGACTCCTTAAAACCTTATAACCTTCAACCTTATAACCTCATTTTATTTACTTCACACTGATGCGCAACTTGTAGTTCATCTTCTTGTTGGGCACCTTGTACTTTTCAATCGTGTCAACACCACCACAAGAAGCGTTACCCACACCACGGTGGTAAGCATCGAAGTGAAGCACTGTGTAGGGGCGATCCTCCATTTCCCACAAGTGGTTGCTCTTCATGAGATCGGCATCCGTCCAGGGGAGTGCGCTGAAACTTACATTACCTTCCGTTTCAATAACAACTCCAAAACCAGTAGCATCTGTGAGCACGAGCTCACGAAGTTCTTCGCGCTGACCTGTAGACTGGGGCTTCACGTAGCGTTCGTGCATTTCGCCTACCTTTGAAGTGTAACGTCCAGCAATCACACCCGCCTTGCGGTCAGAATAGTTTTCCCAAGGACCAAGACCGTAGTAATCTACTTGCTTGAGTGCCGAGTCGATGTGACAAACAAGACCTGCGCGGCGCAATTCTCCGTGCTTGGGAGTAAAGATAGCATCTACGTCCATCACACCCTGGGGATAGAGCGTGTAAACAATGTCTGTCTTACAAAGCGAACCGTCGCGAGAGGTTGTCACAACGATGCGGTCTGCCTGTTCTTCAATCTTGAACGTACCACGTGCCTCAAGTCCGTTGTTCGTATTGCCGTAGCGGTCGTTTTCAATCCAGCGGTGGTTGTCGTAAACGAAGCCCTGACCGTCCTTAATGATTTCGCGACCATCGAGAAGGAGGCCAATGAGTTGACCATTCTCTTCGTTGAAGATTGCCTTAATCTTGTCGTTACCGAGGTGCACCTTGCCGTTCTGGTTAATGCCATTTTCAAACGCGCCCTTACCCTTGATTGCAGCAAGTGCGGGACGTGCCACGAGTTCATACTGCTTGAGTGCCACTTCATGACCTGCAGGAGCAAATACTTGTTCCGTAGCGTGACACACGCGGAGGTTCAAGAGGATTTCTTCGCCCTTCTTTTCCGCCTTTGCTAACTTCACCTTGGGCACCTTAATCGTAACCACTTCCTTTTCGCCTTCGCCACCACCCGTAAGCGCTACTTGCTTCTTGGCAACTACATTACCGTTCTTCACCACTTCGTAAACGAGGTAGAAGTCCGAGAGATTCGTGAAGTTGTACATATTCTTGAGTTCTACCTTCACGGTATTTGCCTTCTTGTCCACTCCGAGGAAGTTGAACTTGATAAACTCATGTGCCGCCTTCACTTCCTTGAGTTTTGCACTCTCATGGCGTGTAGCGGGAATGATACCGTTAGAACAGAAGTTGCCTTGGTGAGGACCAGGGAAGTCATAACCCGTGTGGAGGCGGTAAATGCCCTGCTTAATTTCCTTGGGTTCGTAAATAGCTTGGTCCACCCAGTCCCAAATACAACCACCAATCGTAGAATTACTGTTCTCAATAGATTCCCAATATTCGGGCAAGTTACCAATCGCATTACCCATGGCGTGTGCATATTCACAGATGAACATGGGTTTGTCGAGGTCGTTGGTGTAACGTGCCATCCAGTCCATACCGGGATACATCTTTGAATAGAAGTCGCTGTACTTGCTACCGCCATAAGGCTTGTCGATACGCGTACCTTCGTAGTGGATGGGACGAGAGTCAAGCGCTGCAGCGGCTTCGTAACAATCCTTGAAGTTCTTACCCGCCCCCGCTTCGTTACCCAAGCTCCACATCACGATAGAGGGGTGGTTGCGGTCGCGAAGCACCATGCGGTCGATACGGTCTACGAAAGCGGGAATCCAACTTTCGCGGTCGGAGATAGACTGATTGGCATGGTCTTCCAAGTCTGCTTCATCACAAGTGTAGAGACCGTAGTGGTCGAACATCGCATACATACGTGCGGCATTGGGGTAGTGCGACGTACGGATGGTATTGATATTGTTCTGCTTCATCAAGAGTACGTCCTGCAACATTGACTCTGTAGTCACCGCACGTCCGTAGAGGGGGTGAGAGTCGTGGCGGTTCACGCCCTTGAAGAAGACACGCTTGCCGTTGATATAGACAATCGAATTTTCAATCTTGATGTCACGGAAACCATACTTCGTAGAGAACGCCATTTCTTCCTTGCCTGCACCGTCCTTTTGGATAATGCGCACGGTGTAAAGGTTGGGCGTTTCAGCCGTCCATGCCTGAATGTTTTCAAGACTGAATTCTACGGCAGCACGATAGCGTGTGAAGCCTGCGTCAAAGAGTCCGTAGGTCACGTCCTTCTGTGCCACTTCCTTACCTTGGGGGTCAAACACCTTTACCGTAAGGTTCTTCTTCTCGCTATGGTGTCCCTGAATGGGGTCAAAGCGCATTTCCACCTGCATCGTAGCATTCTTGTAATCGGGAGAAAGCGTTGACGTAATATAGTGGTCGCGCACACTCACCGTAGGCACATTATATACATAGACATCGCGGAAGATACCCGACATACGGAACATATCCTGACATTCCAAGTAAGAACCGTCGCTCCAACGGAACACTTCTACAGCAAGTGTGTTTTCAGCGCCCTTCTTCAAGAAATTGGTGATGTCAAATTCCGCCACGTTGTTGGCACCTTGCGTATAACCCACGTATTCACCGTTGATCCACACATTTGCTGCCGAGTAGATACCACCGAAGTGGAGAATCGTGCGCTTTTCATTCCAATCAGCGGGCACGGAGAACGTACGCACGTACGAACCTACGGGATTGATGCCATAGTTCTTACCGCCGTCGTTATAGCCGGGGCGCGCCTTGATAAAGGGAGGCGTATTTCCGTGGGGATATTCTACGTTACAGTAGATGGGGCGGTCATATCCGTGCATTTCCCAGTTTGAGGGTACGGGAATTTCGTCCCACTTGCTCACGTCATAACCTTCCTTAAAGAAGTCGAGCGGACGCTGTGAGGGTTCGGGCACGAAGTGGAACTTCCAAGTGCCGTTGAGCGTCATGTACTGCTTATTCACAGGTTCCGTCCAGGGAGTTGCATAATACGCTGCGTCGGCAAGCATGTCGGCTTCCGTAGCATAGGGCATGTACGTCGCAACGGCTACTTCCTTATTGATACCGAAGACTGCTTCGTCTTCCCAAATGGGCGACTGAATCTTGGGCTTTTCTACCTGTTCAAAGGTAAACCACGCCGCCTTATCGTTGGCGTCATAATCTGTGAGCATCATCTTGCCGTCCTTAAGTGCATACATTGTTTTGCCGTCCTTACCCTTAACGCCTGCAGAGAGGATGCGGTAAGCACCGGGCATTTCTGCTACGGGCTGGAACTCCCAACGGGCATTGTTCCACACACCTTCCTGTGCGGTCCACTGAATGAGTTGCTTGATACCCATGTTGTCGCCACCGTCGTCGAAGTGCTGTGTGTAGAACGCACCACCCACCACGCGCTGCTTCAAGTCGAGCATCTTGATGCTCCAATACTGGCCGCGGTTCATCTTGTCCACCGCTTCACCCACGATGCGTGCATTATTTTCTCCGCTATCGCCGTTGCCGAGTACGAGTTCGGGCTGTGCGACACTGCGAATGCGGTAGGTCAAGTTGTCGTCAAAACCTGAAACCACCGAGGGCTTGATGTTGAACATCGCCTTGCGGTTGTTCATTGCCTTAGCCTTGTCGGTAAGAGCGAGTTTGCCGTTCGCGCCCATCACCGCTGCCTTGGCAGGTTGGTTACTGGGAATCAAGTAAACGAGTCCGTCAGTTGCGGGTTCGGTACGCCACAACTGGAATTCGTCAGAACCGTTGTTCTCACCCATTTCCACGCGACCATCGTCCGTGCAGCGCACAGCAAGGTTGCTGAAGGGGTTAATGATACGCCAACTGCCGGCCAATTCCGAAACAATCCAATGTTGCTCCGCCTTTGCCGCATCAGCCTTGACAATCTGTACGCTACCATCAGCGTTGTAGGTCAATACCTGACCCGCCTTCGTAGCCGTTTCAACGTTGTAAAGGTTACCCTTCACATAGTTCTGCGCCACAAGAGCGCCCATTGTAGTCACCGCAAAGAGGGCAACCATCATCAAGCGCTTGATTCGATGAAGTGAATGCATAAGCAGTAAAGATTTATGTTTTGTTATTAGATTATTATAGAGAATACTACGGACAAAGTTACCACTAATATTCGGATTGAACAAATATTCAAGATAAGAGGTAACAAGAGTTTGCTACTTCTTATAGAACAGACCTAAAGTTTCCTACAGACATCAACCTCCACCTACAAAAAAATTGTATCTTTGTCGGAGTTTAACCTCGATAAAAATACAACAAATATGTTTTCAGGAATTGTAGAAGGAATGGCGCGCGTTGTTGCCATTGAAAAAGATCAAGAGAATATCCACTTCACGCTGGAATGCCCTTTCACTTCAGAGTTGAAGATTGACCAGAGTGTGGCGCACAATGGTGTGTGTCTGACCGTGGTGAAAATTGAAGGTAATACCTATGTCGTTACGGCAATGCTCGAAACGCTCCGTCGCTCCAATTTGGGTTGCCTTGAGGTGGGTTCGCTCGTTAATGTAGAGCGCTCTATGATGATGAACGGTCGCTTGGACGGTCATATCGTACAGGGTCACGTAGATGAAACGGCAGAATGTGTAGCGCTTGAGGACGCGCAGGGTTCTTATATTTACACATTCAAGTACAACTACGACGCCGACATGGCGCGCCGTGGTTATTTCACGGTGGACAAAGGCAGCGTGACGGTCAACGGTGTGAGTCTCACGGTTTGCAACCCCACAGAAGATTCTTTCCAAGTTTGCATCATCCCTTACACCTTTGAAAATACTAACTTCCATGCGATAAAGGTAGGCACAAAGGTAAATTTGGAATTTGATATTATCGGCAAGTACATAGCACGCTTGCAGGCGCTGAATTAACGAGAACGCCTAACCTTGTTGTCTGTTATGAGAACTCGCAAAGATCGCATCACCGCTGTGCTGTCGTACTTGGGCAGCATTATGGACGCCACTGAGACGGAGTTGGATTACACTACGCCGTTTGAACTGCTCATCGCCGTGATGCTCAGTGCGCAGTGTACGGACAAGCGCATCAATCAGGTGACGCCTGCCCTTTTTGCGACTTATCCTTCGCCCGAAGCGTTGGCAAAGGCAACTCCCGAGGAGGTGTTTGAGTACATCCGTTCGGTGAGTTACCCCAATAACAAGGCGAAACACCTTGTGGGGATGGCGCAGCGCTTGGTGGCAGACTTCCATTCGGAAGTTCCCACGACGCTTGAAGAACTTACCACCCTCCCAGGGGTAGGGCGTAAAACGGCAAAC
Source organism: Alloprevotella sp. (assembly GCA_045636885.1). Taxonomy (GTDB): domain Bacteria; phylum Bacteroidota; class Bacteroidia; order Bacteroidales; family Bacteroidaceae; genus Alloprevotella. The sequence goes on along the minus strand of JAZTYI010000054.1, from coordinate 34,438 downwards.
GTAGTTCAGGCCGTAGCTTTCGGAAAGGCGGCGCTCGCGGTGGATACGCACGTCTTCCGCGTGAGTCACCGCTTGAACCTTGTGCCTTCTACTGCTACCACACCCTATGCCGTAGAGAAGGCCCTGCGTCGTTACATCCCCGATGAAACGGTTGCAGCGTCCCACTACTGGCTCTTGCTCCACGGTCGCTACACCTGCACGGCACGTAAACCAATATGTGCCGAGTGTGGTTTGGCACATCTGTGTAAGTCAAAAGACAAGAACATAACGTGATAATTTTAATTCCCACTTCTGCCAAAACGGCAGAAGTGGGAATTTGCTTTCGGACAATTCGGCAGGAAAAATTAAAAAATATTGTTTTTGAGGTGATGGTATAGAATGCGCTATTGGTAAGGGTGAAAGGGGGGAGTTCCTTTAGACTTCCTAAGTTTTATTAGGCATTCCTAGGGTATCCTAGGGCATCCTAGGATTTCCTAAAAACCTTATAACCTCATAACCTTATAACCTAATCCCTCATAACCTCAAAACCTAAACATATGAATTTCCAGAATTTTACCATCAAAGCGCAAGAGGCGTTGCAACAAGCCGTAACGCTTGCGCAAAATAACGGACAGCAGGCGGTAACACCCACGCACTTGCTGCACGGTGTGCTTCACGTGGGTGAAAATGTCACACAATTCTTGCTCGGCAAGACTGGTGTGAATACCCCGCAGCTTTTGGCGGTGGTGGATAGCGAACTCCGCAGTATGCCTCGTGTGCAGGGCGGTGGCGAACCTTATCTTGACCGAGACGCTGCAACCGTTTTGCAACAGGCACAAGACTTGGCGAAAAGTGAAGGCGACTCCTTCGTGGGACTCGAAGTCTTACTGCTCGCTCTATTGAAAAGTAAGGCGACAGCGGGACGTATGCTCCGAGATGCAGGACTTGCCGAAGCGCCGCTTAAAGCAGCAATTGCCGAACTGCGTAAGGGCAAGAAGGTCGATTCGCCTTCGAGTGAAGACACTTATCAAGCATTGGAAAAATATGCTCGCAACTTGGTGGAAGAAGCCCGTAATGGCAAACTCGACCCCGTAATTGGGCGCGACGATGAGATTCGCCGTGTGCTTCAAATCTTGAGTCGCCGCACGAAGAACAATCCGATTCTCATCGGTGAACCGGGTACGGGTAAAACAGCCATTGTAGAGGGCATCGCTGAGCGCATCGTGCGTGGCGACGTGCCTGAAAACTTGAAGAACAAGCACCTCTATTCTCTTGATATGGGAGCGCTCGTGGCGGGAGCGAAGTATAAGGGTGAATTTGAGGAACGCCTGAAGAGCGTGGTCAATGAAGTGACGGCGGCTGAGGGCAATATCATCCTTTTCATCGACGAAATTCACACGCTTGTTGGTGCGGGCAAGAGCGAGGGCGCGATGGACGCGGCAAACATTCTCAAGCCCGCCTTGGCGCGTGGCGAACTCCGCAGTATTGGTGCCACTACGCTTGAGGAATACCAGAAATATTTCGAGAAGGACAAGGCGCTCGAACGCCGCTTCCAGACGGTGCTCGTTGAAGAACCCACTCCCGAAGATGCGATTTCCATTCTCCGTGGACTCAAGGAGCGTTATGAGAATCACCACCGCGTACGCATTCAAGACGATGCCTTGATTGCTGCCGTGCAACTCTCTCACCGCTATATCTCCGACCGTTTCCTCCCCGATAAAGCCATTGACTTGATGGACGAAGCGGCGGCGAAACTCCGCATGGAGCGTGACTCGCAACCCGAAGAGTTGGACGAAGCACAGCGTCGCCTCCGCCAGCTCGAGATTGAGCGCGAAGCCATTAAGCGTGAGGGGGATGAGAAGAAACTCGAGACCTTAAACGCCGAGATTGCGACACTCGAAGAACAGGTCAAGGACCTGCGTGCCAAGTGGGAGGGTGAGCGCGGCGTGCTTGCCGAAATCCAAAAACTCAAGCAGGAGAAGGAGCAACTTAACTTCACTGCTGAACGCTTAGAGCGCGAAGGGGATTATGGAAAAGTCGCCGAAATTCGCTACAGTGCCCTTCCCGCCCTCGACCAGCGCTTGGAGCAACTCACGAGTGACCTCAAGGCGCGTCAAGGTGCTGAGGCCATGGTGAAAGAAGTGGTTACCGCCGACGACATTGCCGACATCGTAAGTCGTTGGACGGGTATTCCCGTGACGCGCATGCTTCAAAGTGAGCGCGAACGCCTGTTGCACCTTGACGAAGAACTTCACCACCGTGTGATTGGGCAGGATGAAGCCGTGACTGCCGTTGCCGATGCCGTGCTTCGTAGCCGCGCGGGACTTCAAGACCCGAAGCGCCCGATTGGTTCGTTCATTTTCCTCGGTACGACGGGGGTAGGTAAAACGGAGGTTGCGAGAGCACTGGCAGAATTGCTCTTCAACGACGAGCAAATGATGACGCGCATTGACATGAGTGAGTACCAGGAGAAGCACAGTGTGAGCCGACTTGTGGGGGCACCTCCTGGATACGTTGGGTATGATGAAGGCGGACAACTCACAGAGGCGGTGCGCCGCAAACCTTACTCCGTCGTGCTCTTCGACGAGATTGAAAAGGCGCATCCCGATGTGTTCAACATCCTCCTACAGGTGCTTGACGACGGTCGCCTGACGGACAACAAGGGGCGCACCGTAAACTTTAAAAACACTATTATCATCATGACTTCAAACCTCGGTAGTGCGCACATTCAAGCACGATTTGACGCGGCGCGTGAGGCGGGGACTTCCAACGAAGACTTCTTCGCTCGCGAAGGCGAAACGTTGAAGACTGAGGTCATGGGAATGTTGAAGCAAACTATCCGTCCCGAGTTCTTGAACCGTGTAGACGACATCATTCTCTTCCACCCCTTGAGCGAGTCGGACATTAAGGAAATTGTGCGCATCCAAGTGGATCAAATTCGCCACCGTTTGGCGGACCAACAAGTGACACTTTCGCTCACAGAAGCAGCGCTTGAATTGATTGCCCACGAAGGCTACGACCCGCACTTCGGAGCGCGTCCCGTGAAGCGTGCTCTGCAGCGCATGTTGCTCAACCAATTGAGTTACGACATCTTGGCGGGAACAGTGGTTAAGGAATTGCCTATTGTGGTAGACGCCAAGGATGGAGCATTGGTGATTGAGAACAAATAAGTTACGCTATTAACCAAATAATTATGGAGGATAATGCCGTGGGGCACTATCCTCCATTGTTTATAGTCAAATGATTAATTCAAATTGAGTATTATTCCCAATCGTAAGAATAAGTATTATTAAATTCTCCTTCCTCTCGATTTATTGTCTCCCAGCATATAGTTACGTGACCATCCTCATCATCTGGCGCTTCTATAAGCTGCGAGTACTCATATTCTATCGTTTCTTCGTATCCTAACTCACCATCATCATACTCCTTATAAATAACCTTTGAAGGTAGATGATTCATTCGTAAACCAAACAATTCCGGGTGTGCATAAAGCAGATTTTCTGGGACATAACCGATATTCCAGATTTTATTAATATAACCATCCGTAGGCGGATAATATCCTTTGCATGTTTCTTCATATTTAAATGTAGAAACGCTTTCGTCATCAGTTATCTTTGTAATACGACCAGAATTCCAAGTGTACTTGGTAACATCCCATATATCTTCTTTCTTAACCAATTGACGATTTGCATTATAAGAGAGTTTAATCTCCCCCATTGTGCGATCTATAATTTTTGTAACCAAACCATTATTTAGGATGTAGGTCCTTGACACCTCGCCATCGTCATACAGCATTTCAACTTTATCCTCACTCCAGACGTAGTGACAATAATTAGTTTTCGAGAGTCGATTGTTTGTATCGTAGAACAAATTACACGTCCCCCCAATACTATATGACTTCAACTTCTTACCCTCAGTACAAACCCCATATTCATCTCGGGGATAATCATTATTATCAATATCTGTAGGAGGGTTGTCATCATCACTACTACAAGAAATAAATGCAACACTGCTCATTATGGCAAATGCACCCATGAGCAAATAATTAAAGAACTTTGTTTTCATAGTTTTGAGTTTTGTAATTAGAATAATAGTTTGTGTGTCAGTCCAAGTTCCGAGGTTGAGACAAATAAAAAAGCGTGGACTTAAACTTCGTCTACGCTTATCAGGTATCGCCAAACACCATAGCCACATATACGAGTAAAAGCCCACGTCAAGCGATGACGTGAGCATTAACTTTTACTCTTGTGGCTTATTTAAATTTGGCGATTTTGATAAGCAAGACTAAAGCTAACGCTTCGTTTATTTAATATGTCTTCTGTGAGAATTACTTCATGGGCATAGTGGAATGGTTTATGGCGACAAAGTTACGCATTATTTCATATAATGGGGCAAAGATATCCTTATAAATTAGGTTGGAAAAAATTTTCCTTCCTCACTTCAATCCCAAAGTCTACCTATAGGAGTGTCCCCCTGCAGAGAACTCATTTTTAGTCCGTGAAAAATGCAGAAAAATGCAAAATAAAAAGTGGTGTTAACAAGTGTTAACGGATTTGCATTTCGCTTTGAAATTTTGTATCTTTGTATCACGGAAGTGGAGATAGCCCATGAAATCAGGGTTATCTCCACTTTTTTTGTCTCAAAAATCCCATTTTTGGGGTCAAAAAATAAGTTACATTGTTTTTTCAAGGTTAAACAACGGGTTTGCAATGTTACTTATTTTTGCGACGCAAATAAACACTGTCGCGACGATGATTGCTTAGAGTGTTAATATGTGTTAAAGTTTTGACCTGAAAAATGAGGAGAAATAGCAAAAAATAAGTTTTTTGCACATGAGGAAATGTGTGCAAATTATGCCTCACGCAAATTTATGAATCTTGCGATAATGGGCGTATGATTGACTGGTACGGCAACCATTAAATCCTTGCAGTGGAGACCCGTAAAAAAGAATACGGAGGTTATGTCGAGTGTGACATAATCTCCGTATTCTTTATGATGATGTGTGTTGCTATTTTTCTTACTGTTCACCTTCCAACTTCACTTCGTCAGCGCCTTCGCTCATGAGGTCGGTGCCCCAGTGAGAGTCGGCAAGGCGGAGTTCGCGGTCGCGCACTTCCTTCGCTTTGCGTGCGTAAACGATGAGGCGGAGCGATTGGCTGTAGCTGAAGTAGTTCCACATCCAGTTGAAGAGCACGATAATCTTGTTGCGTACGCCAAGAATAGAGCGCAAGTGTACCACGAGCCACATCAACCAGGCGAAGAATCCCGCCATCTTGATGTTCTTAAACTCTGCTACGGCGCGGTTACGACCTACCGTAGCCATGGTGCCGAGGTTGAGGTAGCGGAAGGGTTTGAGGTCCTTGCCCTTCTCAAGGCGCTTGAGGTTTTTAGCAAGAAGTCTGCCCTGCTGAATGGCAACCTGTGCAAGTTGTGGGTGACCGCCCTTCCAATCGGGGTCGCCTTCTTCCATAATACATTGGTCGCCGATGCAGAATACGCCATCAAGACCTTCTACGCGGTTGAAAGCGTCCACCTTAATGCGGGCACCACGACCGATGTTTGCCTGTGGCATGTTGCCTACGCTCTGTGCTGCCACACCGCTCACCCAAATGAAGGTGCGTGTAGCAATGCTACTGCCGTCCTTGAGCATGACGCGGTGGTCCTTATAGTCGGTCACCATCTTGTTGAGCAACACGTTGACACCCATTTCGCGGAGGTACTGCTCTACGTGTGCTGAAGATTCAGGACTCATTGCTGAAAGCAGACGGGGACCTGCTTCCACCAAATATACGTTGATAAGACTTGAGGGGAGGTCGGGGTAGTCCTTCGGGATGATGTACTTCTTCATTTCCGAAAGGGCGCCAGCCACTTCTACACCCGTTGCGCCACCGCCTACGATGACAACGTTGAGAAGTTCCATGCGTTCGCGCTCGCTGGCACAAGTAAGCGCGCGTTCCAAGTTTTCGAGAAGCGCATTCTGAAGTCCCATCGCCTCGCTCACATTCTTCATGGGGATGGCCACTTCCTCTACGTGCTTGTTACCAAAGAAGTTGGTCGTTGTACCTGCTGCGAGAACGAGGTAGTCATACTTCACCTTACCGATAGAAGTCTGGATAATCTTGTGCTCGGGGAAGATGGAGCGCACCTTTGCCATGCGGAAATAGAAATCCTTTTGGTCCTGGAAAATCTTACGGAAGGGGAAGGAAATACTACTGGGTTCGATACCCGAAGAAGCAATCTGATAAATCAGTGGGGGAAACTGGTGGTAGTTATTGCGGTCGATTAAAACCACTTGGAAATTTGACTTGCGAAGCTTGTTTGCTAATTTCAAGCCGCCAAATCCACCGCCAACAATGACTACGCGCTTCTTTTCCGTTTGAGGTACGTTAAAACTCATATCTGATATAAGGTTTTGAGGTTGTGAGATTTAGGTATGTTTTTCAGTGCAAAGGTACAGACAAGCGCTTGTTGCACAAAGTAATTGACGCACAAACTGTAAAAAAATGTTTCATTTCGGCGTTCATCATGGATGTTTGAAATCCGAAGGAGTCAAAGTGACAATCATTGAGTTGTCAAATGGTGATTTCTACCTTCCTCCCAGCAGGCGCTTGTTGACATATTCGAGCACCTTGTCTTTGTACGTGTCGGAGATGGGAAGGGACTTTTCGCCGATGAGAATGTTGCTACGCTCTACGGCGCTCACCATGGTCATGTTGGCGATGTAGGAGCGGTGGATGCGCAGGAAGCGGTCGGCAGGGAGATGGTCTTCCAGTGTTTTCATGGCCGTCAGTGAGAGTACGGGGCGGGGTGCTGAGGCGAGGTAAATCTTGACATAGTCCTTGAGTCCCTCAATATAGAGTATGTCGTCGAAGTCAATGCGCAAGAGTTTGTAGTCGCTCTTGACGAAGATGGACGACTCGGTAGTTGCATTCTCCGTGGTGGGTTCTGCGGTCTGTGGAGTGGTGCTTGTTGCCGTCAAGGCCCGTTGTGCCGCCGCCAGGAAGTCGGGGTAGGCAATGGGTTTGAGCAGGTAATCAAAGGCATTCACCTTGTAGCCCTCAATGGCATACTGACTGAAGGCGGTGGTAAAGATGATGCGCGTGGTGGGGGGGATGAGTTTGGCAAACTCAAGACCACTGAGTTCTGGCATTTGGATGTCGAGGAACAGGAGTTCCACGGGCGCCTTGCTCAGTGCCGCCATGGCATCAATCGCATTGGCATAGGTGCCGCAATGCGTGAGGAAAGGAGTTTTATTGACGTAACTCTCCAGCAGGGTTGCTGCAAGAGGTTCGTCGTCTATAATGGCGCAGGTCATGGGGGAGGTTTGAGGTTCTGAAGTTCTGAGGTTCTGAGGTTCTGAAGTTCTGATGTTTAAGGTTCTGAGGGCGCGTTGCCACTCATTCCTCGTCGAATCTCTTCCCGAAATTCTTCATAATCATTGATATAACTCTCTGGTTGATACTCATCAGAGGCAAGCACGAGGAGCACGGCGTCAGGACTGAAGTTTTTCAATTCAATCCAGGTGTAGGGGGGCACAATAAGTCCCTCATCCTTCTTGTTGAGAATGTACGTTTGGCGCCCCTTGGTGTCTTCCAATACAATCTCTACACTGCCACACATAGATACGAGGTATTCATAGCAAGAGCGGCTGGCATGATATCCTCTTTCCGCACCTTCGGGCACACTATGAAGCCAGTAGGCGCGGTTGATGGTAAAGGGAAAATCTTTAAGCGCCTCAACAATCGTGAGGCATCCTCGTTCGTCGGTATGTGTGGTAAGTTTATCCATAAAGGGGGTATCAAAAAGAGGTGTAGACTCGTTGCAAATGTACAATTTATTTATTGTCTAAGGAAGAAAACCTTGTTGATTTTGAAACCCTCCTGAACGTGTGCAAACAGTTTTTAGGGTTATCACGAAAAAAAAGTGTTAAATAGTCAGTGTTACGGCGCAAAGTTTGTATTTTTGCCACCGATACATTTATTAAAATAGAATTATGCGAATGAAGAAAATAATACTTTCGTTTCTTTTAGGAAGCGTGGCGCTGACTGGCTCGGCGCAGTACGTAAGTCACAAACCTCTCGATAATTGTTATGCGGGTGTGCAACTCGGAGGTACGACGCCCATGAAGGGACATGCTTTTTTAGGTAGTGCGCGCACACTTATGGGATTTCAATTGGGCAAGCAGTTTACACCTATTGTGGGTTTAGAACTCCAAACAACGCTTGGCGTGAATACGAGTGGGGTAGGGCAGCGTGGTGCGCAGAATGCGATTGACAATATCCACTCTTCGCTTTTGGGACGTGTGAATCTGTCAAACTATTTCTACGGTTACAATAAAGCGCGCACCTTTGAGATGGAAGCGGTTTACGGTTTTGGTCACAACCATTGGTATGTGCCTTCTTATCAGGGTGAAGATAGGGAACACTTTACCTCTACGGCAGGTATGAATTTTAATTTCCGACTGGGTAAGGAGAAGACATTAGGTCTTTCATTGCGCCCCTACATCGTGTGGGACCTTTCACGAAATGCTTATCATGCAGGTTATGCACAAGTGCAGTTGATGGCAGGCGTGACGTACTACTTTAAGGGATCAAACGGCAAGCGCTACATTACGAAGAGTAGACTCTATGACCAACCCGAGGTAGATGCGCTTAACGCAAAGATTAATGACCTTCGTGAAACGGTGAAAGCAAAGGATGCGGAGTTGGAAAAGAAGCATCGCGAGGTGCTTGAACTCCAGAGAAAATTGAACGATGAGCGCCGTTTGCGCCCTGCGGGAAAGTAAATGGATTCTAAATAGGGCAATATTATCTATAGTTCCCATAGTCCCTATAGTAGCTATAGTTCCTATAAAAATAAACACAACAACTATGAACACAACTAAGAAAACAAGAGTAGCCATTGTGGGCTACGGCAACATAGGCCGCTATGCGCTTGAGGCAATTGAAGCGGCGCCTGATATGGAAGTTGCAGGGGTTGTACGTCGCAATGGCGTAGCAAACAAACCTGCGGAACTTACGCCTTACGATGTCGTGAGTGATATTGCTGAGTTGAAGGATGTGGATGTTGCGATTCTCTCTACGCCTACGCGTAGTGTGGAAGTTATGGCAAAGGCAATCCTTGCCAAAGGTATTCACACCGTAGATAGTTTTGACATCCACAGTCAAATCGTTCCCTTGCGCAAGAGTCTCGGACAGGCAGCCGTAGAAGGCAATGCCGTGAGCGTAATTGCCGCAGGATGGGACCCCGGAAGTGATAGCGTGGTGCGCACCTTACTTCAGGCGGTGGCTCCTAAGGGTATTACCTACACCAACTTTGGTCCCGGTATGTCTATGGGACACACCGTTGCCGTTAAGGCAATCCCTGGCGTAAAAGCAGCCCTCTCAATGACCATTCCTACTGGGCAAGGCATCCACAGACGTATGGTATATATCGAACTTGAAGAAGGATATGACTTTGCAACAGTAGCAGCGGCAATTAAGGCAGATGCCTATTTCGTTAACGACGAAACGCACGTGATTCAGGTTCCCTGTGTGGACGATGTTATAGACATGGGTCACGGCGTGAACCTTGTGCGTAAGGGGGTGTCAGGCAAAACGCAAAATCAGTTGTTTGAATTCAACATGAAGATTAACAACCCCGCGCTTACAGGTCAAGTGCTCGTTTGCGCCGCGCGTGCCGCAATGCGTCAGCGCCCAGGCTGTTACACAATGGTAGAAATTCCCGTGATTGACTATCTTGCAGGCGACCGCGAAGAATGGATTGCACACCTGGTGTAAATGAGAAATCAGAAAGGAGAAAGGAGAAAGATGCTTGCGCGTTGATATCCCGCACGATTCTTTCTCCTTTCTCTTTCTATTAAGATTATTGTATAAACGAGAACGGATATAGGTGAATTACCCATGCAAATAAATCCCGCACGGCTCTTTCTCCTTTCTCCTTCTATTAAGATTATTGTATAAACGAGAACGGATATTGGAGAATTGCCATGCAAATAAATCCCGCACGGCTCTTTCTCCTTTCTCCTTTCTCCTTTTTTCCTTTTTTTTGTTATGGGAAAATATTTCGGAACAGACGGCTTTCGCGGCGAGGCAAATGTGGATCTCACCGCGAAACATGCTTTTAAAATAGGACGCTTCCTCGGTTGGTACTTCAGTGCTCCCAATCGCAGCGGGCGCATCGTAATTGGTAAGGACACACGTCGCTCTTCTTACATGTTGGAATACGCGCTTGCTGCAGGGATTACCTCTTCGGGCGCCGACGCTTACCTCTTGCACGTAACGACTACTCCCTCTGTGGCTTACATCACTAAGTGTGACGGCTTTGACTGTGGTATCATGATTTCTGCAAGTCATAATCCGTATTACGACAACGGCATTAAACTCATCAATAGTAATGGTGAGAAGATGGATGATACAACCATCGCGCGCATTGAGGATTTCTTGGACGGCAAGTCGGGAATTCCGCCTTACGCTACGAAGGATGCGATTGGCCGTACGATTGATTATGTGGAGGGTCGCAACCGCTATATCGGTTTCCTTATTTCCTTGGGAGTCCACTCTTTCAAGGGGATGAAGGTGGGTTTGGACTGTGCCAACGGAAGTGCTTGGGACATTGCAGCTTCGGTGTTTAATGCGCTCGGAGCAAAGACTTATGTGATGAATGCCGAACCTGATGGAACGAACATCAATCGCAATGCGGGCAGTACGCATATTGAGGGATTGCAGAAGTTTGTTGTTGAAAAGGGATTGGACGTTGGTTTCGCTTATGACGGCGATGCCGACCGCTGTCTCTGTGTGGATGAACAGGGCAACGTGGTGGACGGCGATAAGATTCTCTACGTTTCGGCGGCATACCTCAAGGAGCGCAACCAGTTGGATAATAATACGGTGGTGGCTACGGTTATGTCAAACATAGGTCTCTTTAAGGCGCTCGACAAACTCGGTATCGACTACGCAAAAACCGCTGTGGGCGACAAGAATGTCTATGACTACATGGCGGCACACAATAATATTATCGGAGGTGAGCAGTCGGGACACGTGATTTTCGCCAAGCACGCTTCAACTGGCGACGGTATCCTCACGAGTCTCAAAATCATGGAAGTCATGCTCGCCAAGAAGCGCAAACTTTCCGAACTCACAGCGCCCGTTAAACTCTTCCCGCAAGTGTTAGTCAATGTGCGCGTGACGGATAAGAAACTGGTGATGGCGGCTCCCTTGGTGAACGAAGCCATTAAGAAGGCCGAAGCACAACTTGAGGGTAACGGCAGAATGTTGGTGCGCGAGTCGGGCACAGAACCCTTAGTGCGCGTCATGGCTGAGGCTGCCGACATCCCAACGTGCGAAGCGTGTATCAAAATAGTAACTGATGCCATCGCCGCTTGCGGTTATGTGGTAAGTGAATAATTGTGTGAGGCTGTAAGATTATAAGGTCGCTTCGCTTTTAGGTTTTAAGGACCTTGCGGACCGAATGGCACCTCATAACCTCACACCCTTACAACCTCAAAACCTTATCTTTTAATGCAACAAATAATTTCCCTTATCGCCAAAAGCCTGAACCTGCGTGAGCGTCAGGTGGAAAACACCGTGAATCTGTTGAACGACGGTGCCACCATTCCCTTCGTGTCGCGCTACCGTAAGGAGGCAACTGGCGGACTCGACGAAGTGGCTATCGCACAGATTGCCGAGCAAAATGAAAAACTTCACGAACTCCTCCACCGTAAGGAATACATCACCCAAACCATTGAAGAGCAAGGCAAACTGACCGACGAACTCCGCAAGCGCATTGAGGATTGTTGGAATGCAACGGTGCTTGAAGACATCTACTTGCCCTTCAAACCCAAGCGCAAGACGCGTGCTGAGGTGGCGCGCAAAAAGGGACTCGAACCCCTTGCAAATGAAATCCTTTTGAAACCCAATAATGACCCCGAAGTGCGCGCGAAGGACTTCCTCACGGATGAAGTTCCCACCGTTGAAGACGCCCTTCAGGGTGCGCGCGACATTATTGCCGAGCAGATGAGTGAGAATGAGGACGTGCGCAACACGCTGCGCCGAACGTTTGAACTCAATGCCGTAATTTCTTCAAAGGTTATTAAGACCAAGCAAGAGGAAGCGGCGAAGTATCGCGACTATTTTGACTTTAGCGAACCCTTGAACCGTTGCACGAGTCACCGCCTCTTGGCCATTCGTCGCGGTGAGGAAGAAGGTTTCTTGCGTGTCGCCATCAATCCCCGCGATGAGGAGGATTGCCTCGAACGTCTCGGACGTCGTTATCCCAAGTACGGCAAGTCGGGTGAGCAGGTGAAACTCGCGCTTGCCGATGCCTATAAGCGCCTGTTGAAACCCTCTATCGAAACGGAATTTGCTGCAAGTTCAAAGCAGCGTGCGGATGAAGAGGCGATTCGTGTGTTCACCACAAACCTCAAGCAGTTGCTCCTTGCTGCTCCGCTCGGACAGAAGCGCATCATGGGTATTGACCCGGGTTTCCGTACGGGATGTAAGGTGGTGTGTCTCGACGCTCAGGGCAACTTGCTCCATAACGAAACCATTTATCCCCATCAGCCGCAACAGCAGTGGGCACGCTCGTGTGGCAAACTCTCCACACTGATTGAACAATATAAGATTGAGGCAGTGGCGATTGGGAATGGTACGGCAGGACGTGAGACCGAAGAACTCGTGCAATCCTTGCATTTGAAAGACGTTGCGATTTTCTTGGTCAGCGAAGACGGAGCGTCGGTATATTCTGCCTCAAAGATTGCCCGTGATGAGTTTCCCGATTACGACGTAACCGTTCGCGGTGCTGTAAGTATCGCCCGCCGCCTTTCAGATCCCCTTGCCGAACTCGTAAAAATCGACCCCAAGAGCATAGGAGTAGGGCAGTATCAACACGATGTAGATCAAACGGCGCTCAAACACTCGCTCGACCTCACCGTTGAGAGTTGCGTGAATACGGTTGGCGTAAACCTTAACACGGCAAGTAAACACCTGCTCACGTATATCTCAGGTCTGGGTCCCTCGTTGGCACAAAACATTGTGGATTACCGTGCGGAAAACGGCGCCTTCACTTCGCGTCGCGAATTGCTCAAAGTGCCGCGCCTCGGAGCGAAAGCCTACGAGCAGTGTGCGGGTTTCTTGCGCATCCCCGACGCCAAAAATCCTCTTGATAATACAGCCGTTCACCCCGAACGCTATGCCCTTGTGGAGCAAATGGCGAAGGATGCGGGTTGTAAGGTGCCCGAACTCATTGCTTCGGCAGAGAAGCGTGGCAGTATTGACCTCCAGCGCTACTGTACGGCGGAAGTGGGGCTTCCAACCCTCACCGACATTATGGCAGAACTTGCCAAACCCGGACGCGACCCCAGAGGCATGGCAACCGTATTCAGTTTCGACAAATCGCTCCGCACGATTGACGACCTCGAAGTGGGAATGGTGGTGCCGGGTATCATTTCGAACATCACGAATTTCGGTTGCTTCGTAGATATGGGCATTAAGGTGAAAGGACTTGTGCACGTGTCGCAACTGGCGGACAAGTACGTGAAAGATCCTTACGAAGTGGTGACGCTCCAACAGCGTGTACAGGTGAAAGTGTTAGACATTGATTACGAACGTGGGCGTGTGGCGCTCACCATGAAAGGTTTGAACGCATGACCATGACTGCTGATGAACGCTACATGCGAAAGGCGCTTGAGGAAGCCCGTCGCGCTTTTGAGGCGGACGAAATTCCTGTGGGGGCAGTCGTAGTTTGTGGCGACCAAATCATAGCCCGTGGGCACAACCTTACGGAAATGCTTCACGATGTTACTGCCCACGCCGAGATGCAGGCCATCACGGCGGCGGCAGAGCATCTTGGCGGGAAATACTTGGATGTCTGCACGCTCTATGTCACGGTGGAACCCTGCATTATGTGTGCCGGTGCCATCGGATGGTCACAACTCGGTCGCCTTGTCTATGGTGCTTCCGACCCCAAGCGCGGTTATTCCTTCTTTGCCCCAAAGGCGCTCCACCCGAAGACCAAAGTCGTGAGCGGTGTGCTCGAAGAAGAATGCGCGGCACTGATGAAAGAATTTTTTCAGCGTAAGCGGTAATAGGGGGCAATGCACGTGTAAAATCCCGATGAGTCAACCAAAGGTCACGCAAGTAACTACTATGTCGTTGCTTTTTTAGTCACGAATGTCACAAACAGCAGTGACCACGGCAGTCATTTTTGGCGAAAAATTGTGACAGTTCAACCCTTCATTTTTCGTCATTTTTTTGCTGAAAACTTTAACAAACATTAACACTCTACCTGCACACTGTTGCAACAATATCTATTTGCGGCGCCAGAATAAGTAACATTAAAAACCGGTTGTTTAACCTTGAAAAAACTAGGTAACTTATTTTTTGCCCCCAAAAATGGGTTTTTTTGAGCCAAAAAAAGTGGAGACATCCCCGATTCCTGGGGGTGTCTCCACTTCCGTAATACAAAGATACAAAATTTCAAAGCGAAATGCAAATCCGTTAACACTTGTTAACACGATATGTATTTCTCATTTTTCTGCATTTTTCGCAGTTGAAAATGGAGTAGGAACTGCCCTTAAAAATGGCATGGAATTTGCAGTAACTTATGGGTAAATCTTAATGAAACGAGGGGTTTGCCAAACGTTTATTGAAAAAAGCGGGGGCGTCACTCCTTATTATATATAAAAAAGCAGTACCTTTGCAGGATAATGCGTAGTTTACACTCTTTATATTTAGTTCTTTTGGCGTTCTTCACTGTTGCCGCGCAAAGTAAGGCGGAGGCGGTGAAGGGCAATCCGGTTGTGGTGAGTTTGATTACGTGCCACCCTGGCGACTTGACGTATGAACTTTACGGCCATTCCGCCTTGCGCGTAACGGACCTTACAAAGGGGACAGATTATGTGTACAACTACGGCATCTTCGACTTTGAGAGCGACAACTTCGTGTTGCGCTTCATCCTCGGCAAGACCGACTACATGTTGGGCGTAACGATGTATCCGTACTTCCACTATGCCTATGCCACACAGGGCAGACGCATGGATGAGCAGGTGCTGAACCTGACTCCCGCTGAGGCGCTGCGCTTGCAGGCGCTGTTGGATGAAAATGCGCGTCCTGAAAATCGGGTGTACCGCTACAATTTCTTGGAAGATAATTGCGTGACGCGTGCCGTGGATATGGTGGCGAAGGCGGTGGATGGGAACGTGACTTTTCCCGAGGCGCAGCAGGGGAAAACCTTCCGCGCATTGGTGAAGGAACACACGGAGCGTAACCCCTGGGATTACTTCGTTCAGAACGTGTTGCTCGGCATGGAGGTTGATACGCTTATCGGGGTGCGTGGACAACTCTTCGCTCCGCTCTATGCCGAACGCTTGGTGGCGGGTGCAACCATCACCGACACGGCGGGCGTTGAGCGTCCCTTGGTGGCAAAGACCACCCAACTGACCGTCGATCGCACGCTGTTTGCACCGCATCCCCTGAGTCCGCAAGTTATATTCGGAGCGTTGCTCGTGCTTGCCGTAGTGCTCGTCGTGCTGTTAAGATTGGGGTGGCGAAAGACGTTCTACGCCGTTGAAACGCCCCTCTTGCTCGTGCAAGGATTGGCGGGGTGCATCATCTTCACCCTCTGCTTCTTCTCCGAACACCCAGCCGTGGACAATAACTGGAACCTCCTCCTGCTGAATCCCCTGCCGCTGTTGGCAATACCTTACCAGTGGTGGGCGGTGAGTAAAGGCCACCGCAATTACTATCCTTTCGTGCAACTCACGTTGCTCGCCGCCTATGCTTTTGGTGTAGGAATGCTCCATGCGCAGCGCGTGGTTGGCGCCGTGTGGTTGGTGGTAGGAGTGTTGGCTGTGTTGAATTTTGGAAAACTTCTTGCTTCTAGAAATTCTAGATAGTCTAGAGGCCTAGAACATCTAGAATTCCCCTTGACTTATAGTAAAATATGAAAAATCTCCCCTCAAATACGCATCGCACAACCTTGTTGCTGTCGCTCTTGCTTGCCGTCTCTACGCTCTCTTCGGCGCAGGGCAATAAGGCAGCGAATGGGGTGCCGCGCGTGGTGGTGAACATACTTGTTGACCAGTTGCGCTCGGATTATCTTGAGGCCTTTATGCCGCTTTATGGCGAGGAAGGTTTTAAGAAACTCCTCAGCGAAGGACGCGTCTATACACAGGCGGAATATCCCCTTGCAAATCCCGACTTGGCTTCGGCATCAGCATCGCTCGCTACGGGTACTTCACCCTCGAACCACGGCGTTACGGGTAAGAAATGGATTGACCGCAAGACCTTGCGCCCCGTCTTCTGTTGCGACGACAGTCGTTATGCGGGCGCAGGAACAACGGATGCAACTTCTCCCCAACATTTGGGAGTGACCACAATAGGTGACGAACTCAAAGTGGCATCTGAAGGCAAGGCGCTTGTGTATGCCATTGCGCCCTTCCGTGAAGCAGCGGTGTTCTCGGCAGGTCATGCTGCCAACGCGGCGCTTTGGATGGACAACAATACGGGAAACTGGGTCACCTCTTCTTACTACGGTGGACTTCCCGTTTGGGTGACGGTGCACAACCAGTTTCAGAATTACACCGATAAGATTAAAGACACCACTTGGGAACCCGTGAACGCATTGACGGGCAACTTCAGTTACTTCCTCTCGGGCGGTGTGAAGGATCCCTTCAAGCACAAGTTTAAGACCGAGACGGCGTTTGTCGATTACAAGACCAGCGGACTCATCAATGAGGAAGTGGGGTTGCTCGTAACCTCGTGCCTTACCAACACCATGATTGGGCGCGATGATATTACCGACTATCTCTCCGTAACCTTCTACGCAGGAAACTACCGCCACCAGACGGCGTCCGTAGCGCCCATCGAATTGCAAGATATTTATGTGCGCCTCGACCGAGCTTTGGCGGAATTGGTGCGCACGGTAGAACAAAAGGTGGGGCGTGAGAATGCCCTCTTCGTACTGACCTCTTCAGGTTATGCCGATGAGGAAAGTTCCGACCTTTCTACTTATAAGATACCCACGGGCAAGTTTGACGTGGTGCGCACGGCCAGCATGCTCAACATCTACTTGGCTGCGATTTACGGTCCTGGGCAGTTTGTTGAAGCGACTCACGGCACGCAGTTCTACCTCAACCACAAACTCATTGAGGAGCGCCAAATCAGTTTGACCGAACTCCTTGAACGTGCGCAAGACTTGCTCCTGCAGTTCTCCGGCGTAAAGGATGTTTATACTTCTCAACGCCTGCTTCAAGGGGCTTGGACACCGGGTATCAGCAGAATCCGTGGCGGGTATAATGCCGCTACTTCTGGTGATATCTTCTTAGAAATCGCTCCCGGGTGGCGCTATGTGAATGCCGACACCAAGGAAAATCAGTTGGTGAGAGCGTCCTACATTCCCTTCCCCATCGTCTTCTACGGGCACACTACGGTAAGTGCAAAGATTGACACGCCCGTTACTATTGATTTCATTGCGCCCACGCTCTCCAAGGTGATGCGCATTCGCGCCCCGAATGCTTGTAGCAACGCTCCGCTTTCCTTGAGCAATGTGCAATGAGCGGTTAACGATGAATGGTTAACGATGAATGGTGAAAGATTTGAGATTAGAGAGGAGACCATGCGGGACTCCACTCGTTTATCTCGCTAATCATCTTGTTCACTCGTACCTGTAAACTCGTCTACTAAAAAAGAGCATCCGAATGGTGCTCTTCCAAATTCAGAAACTCAAAAACACTATGGACATATTCAAATTTCTTACCAAACTCTTTGGTACAAAATCACAGCGCGACATTAAGGCCATCAAACCTATTGTCGATGAAATTCTCCGCATCTATCCCGGGATTGATGCCCTCTCTAACGACGACCTCCGTGCGAAGACACGTGAATTGAAGAAGATTGTACAGTCGTCTGGCGATGAACTTCGCAAGGAGATTGATACGCTTAAGGCAAAGATTGAAGACACTCCCATTGAGGAGCGCGAGTTTATTTTCAAGAAGATTGACAAACTCGAAAAGGAAATCCTTGAGCGCTACGAAGAAAAACTTAATGAAGTGCTCCCCACAGCCTTTGCAGTGGTAAAATCTACCTGCCGCCGTTTCAAGGACAGCACAGGTCGTTTTGACACCGTGCTTACCGCAACGGACTTCGACCGCGATATGGCGGTGATGTATCCTGACGTGGTGCAGATTGACGGTGACAAGGCGCTTTACGACGATGACTTTGAAGAAAGCGACTGGAACATGGACCCCTATCCTTGCCAGTTGTTTGGTGGCGTAGCCATCCATCAGGGAAAGAATGCCGAAATGGCTACGGGTGAAGGTAAGACGCTTACTTCTACCTTGCCTATCTATTTGAACGCCCTTACGGGTAACGGTGTGCACGTCGTAACGGTGAACGACTACCTCGCGAAGCGTGACGCCCGCTGGAACGCTCCCCTTTACTTGTTCCACGAACTTTCGGTAGATTGTATCGACAAGCACCAACCCAACTCTGAAGCGCGTCGCCGTGCGTACCAGGCTGATATTACATACGGTACTAACAACGAATTTGGTTTCGACTACTTGCGCGACAACATGGCAATGAGTCCCAAGGACCTCGTTCAGCGCATGCACAACTTCGCTATTGTCGACGAAGCAGACTCTGTGCTTATCGACGATGCCCGTACACCGCTCATTATTTCGGGTCCTGTGCCCAAGGGTGACGTACAGTTGTTTGAGCAATACCAACCCCTTGTGGAAAAACTCGTAACTGTTCAGAAGCAGTTGGCTACCCAACTCCTCACCGAGGCAAAGAAACTCGTGGAGTCGGGAGATAAGGAACAGCGTGAGCAAGGTTTCCTCCAACTCTTCCGTTCGCACAAGGCCCTTCCTAAGAACAAGCCCCTCATCAAGTTCCTCTCCGAACCGGGTGTGAAGACGGGTATGCTCCGCACGGAAGAAATTTACATGGAGAACAATAACAAGCGTATGCCCGAGGCGGTTGCGCCCCTCTACTTCGTGGCAGATGAGAAGATGCACTCTTGCGACCTCACGGATAAGGGTACTGCTTGGTTGGCTCAGCAGGTGGGTGACGAAACCCTCTTCGTGCTTCCCGACATTACGGCAGAAATTTCAGCGCTCAAGGCAATGGGACTTCCCGATGAAGAACGTATTGCCCGCGAGGATGCACTCTATGCCGACTATGCCGTAAAGAGTGAGCGTATCCACACGATTCAGCAACTCTTGAAGGCGTACTCGATGTTCGACCTCAACGTGGACTACGTTGTGATGGACGGTCAGGTGAAGATTGTTGACGAACAGACGGGTCGTATTATGGAAGGTCGCCGCTGGAGTGACGGTCTCCACCAGGCGGTAGAAGCAAAGGAACACGTAAAGGTGGAAGCGGCTACACAGACCTTCGCTACGATTACCCTTCAGAACTACTTCCGCATGTACCACAAGATTTCGGGTATGACAGGTACGGCAAGTACGGAAGCGGGTGAACTTTGGAACATCTACAAACTCGACGTGGTGGAAATCCCCACCAATATGCAGTGGAAGGACCTCAACGGTCCCGCCAATAACCGCAACGACCAGAACGACCGTGTCTATAAGACCAACCGCGAAAAGTATACTGCCGTAATCGAAGAGATTATCAAGGAGCGCAATGCCGGTCGCCCCACGCTCGTTGGTACTACAAGCGTAGAAATCTCCGAACTCCTCAGCCGTATGCTCCGCATGCGCGATATTCCTCACCAGGTGTTGAACGCGAAGCTCCACCAAGCGGAAGCCGACATCGTAAAGAATGCGGGTCGTAGCACCGACGGTAAGGGTGCCGTTACGATTGCCACCAACATGGCGGGTCGTGGTACCGACATCAAGTTGAGCGACGAAGTGAAGGCCGCAGGTGGTCTTGCCATCATCGGTACGGAGCGCCACGAAAGTCGTCGTGTAGACCGCCAGCTCCGTGGTCGTGCCGGTCGTCAGGGCGACCCTGGTTCTTCAATCTTCTTCGTGTCACTCGAAGACCAGCTCATGCGCCTCAACGGTGGTGACAAGATTTCGAAGGTGATGGACAAGCTCGGCTTTAAGGAAGGTGAAGTGCTCGAAGCTTCCATCGTGAATTCAAGCATTGAACGCGCACAAAAGAAGGTGGAAGAAAACAACTTCGGCATCCGTAAGCGCCTCCTCGAATACGATGACGTGATGAACAAGCAGCGCTCTGTGATTTACGAAAAGCGTCGCCACGCCCTCATGGGTGAACGTATCGGCATGGACATCTCAAACATGATTTGGGACCGCTGTATCTACATCGTTGAGAAGAGTGCTGACTACGATGCATGCCGTGATAGTTTCATCGAAATTATGGCGATGGACGCGCCCTTCACGGCCGAAGAATACACTTCTATGAAGCCCGAAGACCTCTTCGAGAGAGCGTTCGAAGCAGCGATGACAAACTTCAAGCGCCGTACCGACCGCCTCGCTGAAATTGCCGTTCCCGTCATCAAGCAGGTGTATGAACAGCAAGCACATGTGTACGAGAACATCCTTATTCCCATTACGGATGGTAAACTCGTTTACAACATCCGCACGAACCTTCAGAAGGCGTACGAGTCTGAGAGCAAGGAAGTCGTGAAGGATTTTGAAAAGGCAATTCTCCTCCACAACATCGACGATGCTTGGAAGGAAAACCTCCGCGCTCTTGATGACCTCAAGCACTCTGTACACAACGCCAGCTACGAGCAGAAGGATCCCCTTCTCATCTTCAAACTCGAGAGCGTAAAGCTCTTCGACGACATGGTGAACAAGATTAACAATTCTACCGTAGCCACTTTGATGCGCGCACAAATCCCCGTGCAGGCACCCCAGCAGGTACGTGAGGCTGCACCCGAGCCCGAGCGTCCCAAGCAGCAGTTGCAGGAATCACACGGAGGCAGCCAGTCGCCCGATAATTCCATGCAGAAGGCAGCACAGCGCGACACCCGCGAACGTGCACCTCAGCCCATCGTGAAGGAACAACTTCCCGGACGCAACGACCCCTGTCCTTGCGGTAGCGGAAAGAAGTTTAAGAATTGCCACGGCAAGGGACTTTAATACTACGGCAAGTTACGGCAATGTAATTGCCTAATACAAACTAAAAAAGTTGCCTCCCCCACGGGAGGCAACTTTTTTGCGTAAAGAGGATTTCTCTAAGTTCCCATAGGTTCTCCTAAATTTCCTAGGACCTCCTAGGCATCCCTAGAATCTCCTATGAACTTCTATGATTTAGATTTACTCACCACCAAGATACTCACCTCAAACAGCAACCACATGGGAATGGCTACTAACATAAGGGTGAAGGCATCAGCTGTGGGCGTGATGATGGCGGCAAGGATGAGCAGACCCACGATGACGTGGCGACGATACTTGCGCATCGTTTCTGCACGGATGAGTCCTACGCCCGCAAGTAGGTGGCAGAGGATGGGAATTTCAAACACGATGCCCATGGACAGGCTCAACATCAAGAGCGTTTCAAGGTAGGAGGAGAGCGTTACGGTATTCGCCACCATACTGCTCACTTGATACGTTCCTAAAAAGCGGAACGTCAAGGGGAAGATGAGGTAGTAGGTGAGGAGTAACCCTAATAGAAACATAAGGTAACCGCTGATTACGATACGAATACCCAAGAGGCGCTCGTGGCGGTAGAGGGCGGGGGCTACAAAGTGGAACAGCAGATAGATGACGTAGGGCGAGGCTATCAACAATCCCACGGCAAATGCCGTCTTGAGGTGGAGCATAAACTGCTGGGCGAGTCCCGTGTTGAAGAGTTGCACCTCTAACGGTGCCAAGGGCGCTGCTCTTCCCGAGGTGACAAAGTCTGCAGCCTCTTCCAGCAGACGATACGTCACAAAATTGTCGGAGCAAGGCGCAAGCAGAAAATCGAAGAGTTCACGCTTAAAGCAAAAGGCCACAATGGAGCAAACCACTACGGCAATTCCTATCTTGATGATGCTACTGCGCAGGGCATCAAGGTGTTCCCAGAACGTTTGAGGGACTGAAGTCACGGACAAGACTACTTTTTCACTTCGTTATCTTCTTCTTCCTCCTCCTTGGCATTCATGGCGTCCTTAAAACTGCGGACACCTTTGCCAAGTCCCTTCATAAGTTCAGGGATTTTCTTACCGCCGAAGAAGAGCAACACCACGAGGGCTATAATAACGATTTCTTGAAAGCCAATTCCAAACATGAGTATAAGGTTTTGAGGTTATGAGGTTTTGAGGGGATTAAGAGCCTAACAGGCAGTAACAGACTATAACAAGCCTTAACAAGGCTGGCGCAGTGGAGAGAGGCAAGTCCCTAACAAGCCTTAACAAGGCCCGCAGTAAAAATCTCAATTGAAAAATTGCACCGCAAGGTTGTTGAGGCCTGTTATAGCCTGTTACTGCCTGTTAGGCCCTAAAAAGTGATTATTGTCTGTTAATCTCTAAAGTTGTCCCTGCCTATTAAACTTGCCACCACCACTTGCAACGCCACTCCAGGCAAGCAAAGCCACAAGGTAGTAGCGCTTGAAAGCAGCGCCCATTCCGCAACAGCACCGAGGAGTTGTGCGCCAATGATAAACAATACTGCCACCAATAAAGGTTTGCGCACCTTGCTCGTCATAGTCCAACTCACGCCGAGTGCCAAAACTACCGACTTGAGGAGTACGACGGGAAGCATCGCTACGGAAGGCATGCCAAACCAGAGTGTGTTAAGAAGCGGACTCACCAATGCGGTGAGCAACGCTACGCGCCATCCCCATCGGCAAGCGGCAATGAGCGTGAAGAGGTAAATGGGTTGGAAAAGCAATCCGCCCTGGGGCACAAGGTGGCACAACTGGGGAAGTGCAATATTTCCTGCCGTAAAGACGGTTGCAAAAAGGTAGGTGCGCCAATTATCAAGCGTTAGCGCTGCGGCGCGGGAAGTATATTCCATAATTATTGTTTTAATAAATCAAAGTAATGAGGTGGAAGTCCTTGTTTCAGTATCTGTTACTGCCTCTTAAGACCTTCCACAAAATCCCCTATAGCATCCACCATATCCTCCAGTTTCTCTAACGGAAGACAGCGTTGCTCTACTGGGCAGATGCCCGTACCTGCACGGTTAATAATATTGTCGGTGAGGGTGTCGTAACTTACATCTATATCAAATGCCTGAAACAATGTCAGGGCCGGTCGACTGATCACATCCGCATAGACCTTCTTAACCCCTCCGTGAATCATCAGCGCTGCTGCACCCTTGCCAATGACCTTGTCGGCAATGCTGCTGCCTTTCAGAAAGTCGGGGGTAGTCGTCAGCAACTCGTATAAATCCGCTACTCCGCGTTGCGTAAAGGTGCGCACCGCATCTCCCTTGCGGATGACGCAAGAGAAATTGCCGGTGTGGAGTAGGGGGATGAGGGTGTGCATAAGTAGGTAGTAAGTAGTAGGTAGTAAGTAGTAATGGCTGGCGCGGTAGAATAACAGGAGTATTCATTCCGCAAGGCAGTTGTACTCTGTACTCTGTCAGTTGTACTCTAATTACAGCGTCTCCTGCTTCAACTTCTCCACAAATTCATCAATGCGCTGGAGCTGTCGGGGTATCTTGATGTTCTGCGGACAGTGCTTGTTACATTTACCACAGCCGATGCAGTGGTCTGCCTGGCGCAATTTCTCTACCGCACGGTCGTAGCCCACCAAGAAGGCACGGCGCGCTTCCTTGTAATTGGGGTCTTGACGACTCTCTGCCACGTTTCCCTCGTTCACGCACTTGTTGTAATACATGAAAATCGAAGGGATGTCAATGCCGTAGGGGCAGGGCATGCAGTAAGCACAGTAGTTACACGGAATGGTGGGGTACTGTTCCATGAGTTTGGCGGCGTGAAACAGGAATTCGTTTTCCTCTTCCGTGAGTGGCACGAGTGGGGCGTACGAACGGATGTTGTCTTCCAAATGTTCCTTATAAGTCATACCGCTCAAAACAGTCATCACACCCTTTGGCGTACCCGCAAAACGGAACGCCCATGAAGCCACGCTGCGTTCAGGGTCTTTCTCCTTCAGCAGGGCAACCACGTGGTCGGGCACCTTTGAGAGGCGTCCGCCGAGTAGGGGTTCCATAATTTGCACGGGGATGCCGCGCTTCTCAAGTTCCTCATAAAGGTACTTCGCTCCGATACCGCTACCCTTGGCAATATGCCAGTCCACGTAGTTCATCTGTATGAGCACAAAGTCCCAGTGGTACTGGTCATGAAGGGCGAGCATTTCGTCAAACACTTCCTTCGAACCGTGGAACGACCAACCCAAGCGACGGATGCGTCCTGCCTTGCGTTCTTCAATAAGGAAGTCCAGCATACCGTTGTCTACATAGCGACGGCGGAAGGCATCCATACCGCCACCACCGATAGAGTGGAGCAGGTAGTAGTCGATATAGTCCACTTGAAGGTCCTTAAACGATTGACGATACATCGCCAAGGAATTTTCACGCGAGTAGTCTGAGAAGTTCGACAACTTCGTAGAGATGTAGAACGACTCACGGGGATGGCGCTTCAAGGCATTGCCCGTAGCCTTTTCCGACCAACCCTGCACATACACGGGCGACGTGTCAAAGTAATTCACCCCGTGCGCAATGGCATAGTCCACGAGTTCATTTACAGCATCTTGGTCGATCACGTTTCCCTCACCATTAGGATTGGGAATAGTCGGCCAGCGCATACAACCGTACCCGAGGAGCGAGGGGCGGTCGTCGCCCAGTCCCGGGAACGTTCTACACGTCATTTGATCCGTAGGCACAGGACCAAGTTCTTTACTCGTGAGTTCAGCGCCCTTCTTCGGCGCACAACCATACAATCCGGCAGTCGTTGCCGAAGTGATACCTACTATTTTGAGAAATTCACGTCTGTCCATTTTTAGAAAGGAGAAATGAGAAAGGAGAAATGAGAAAGGGCTGGCGCGGTAATAGAGGAAAAGCCCAACAGACTATAACAAACCATGACAGGCCTTAACAATGGCTGGCGCGGTAGTAAAATTGAGAGCATCATCCCGCAAGGCTGTTAAGGCTTGTCACGGCGTGTTATTGCCTGTTAGCCCTAAAAAAATTACATCACCTTCTGCGTATCCAGCCCCTCTACCACAATAGCACTAAAAGGTCGTGAGGGACAAAGATTTTCGCAGGCGCCACAGCCGATGCAGCGTTCTGTATTGATGGCGGGAATCTTCACGCTCTTGTCGTCGCCCTCCACCGAGGAAATCATCTGAATCGCTCCCGTGGGGCAGTGGCGGGCACAGTTGCCACAACTTACGCCTTCCGTCAACGGCAAGCAGTTTTTCTTAATCCACACGGCACGACCAATTTGTCGAGAAGACTTTTCCTCGCGCGTCAATGCCGTGAGGGCACCTGTAGGACACACATTTGAGCAACTTGTACACTCGGGACGGCAATAACCACGCTCATAACTCACTTCGGGTTGCATCAAACGCTCCAAGGCATTTGAGGGACGCAACACCTGATTGGGACATGCCGACACGCAGAGCTGACACGCCGTACACGCCTTTGTGAAGTGGCGCACATTCATCGCTCCTGGGGGTAGGATAGGGGTTTCACGCTGGGGCGCCACCTTATCTTCAATCACGGCAAGTCCGCCGTCCACCTTCTTCTTCTGTGCCTGTACGGCTGTTGCTGCGGTAGCGATTACGGCACCCGTCAGGAAGGCACGGCGAGAGGCAGATGCCGGAGCCTCCGTCGCTTGAGGAGTCTGAACCTTGCAAGCTGCCACAGGTGCCTTCATGGCATAACTAATCGCCCCACGCTTACACTTGCTGATGCAGTCCATACACATCACACAGCGCGAATAGTCAATCTCATGTTCCTTACTGTTGATGCACGCGCCCTTGCAATTCTTTTCACACAGGCGACAACCGTTGCACTTCGACGTATCAATCACGGGGCGCAACATGTGTTTCTGGTTCACCTTACTGAGCAGTCCCAACAGGGTACCTACGGGGCAAATCGTATTGCAATACGTGCGACCGCCCTTCCATGCAAAAAGGGCGATGATGATGAGCGTAGCCACTGCAATACCTAATGACAAGGCACTGCGCAACCACACTTCTGTTTCATAAAAGGCATAACTCTCCGAGCGTTCCGCAAAATAAGCCAGCGCATTGTTGCCCCATTGCCACAGGGGTGCTAACAGGTTGGTAGCGATGCGCCCAAAGGCACTGTAGGGTTCAATTAACGAAGCCACAAACTGCACTCCCGGAAGGCTCACGAGCAGGGCAACGATGAAGGCCACCATAATTCCCAAGCGCGTCTTCCAGCGACTGGGAGAAAAGGCATAGCGATTCTTCTTCGCCTTCTTTCCCCACCACGCCACAAGGTCTTGTAAAATGCCCAGCGGACAAATCACGGAGCAGTACACGCGCCCCATCAGCAGTGTCAGCACCACCAACACCGCCAATACAATAAACGAACCCGACAAGACGGCAGGTACCAACTGCACCTTTGCCATCCAACCCAGATAGGCATGCGCTGTTCCCGTAAAGTCAAGGAACAACAACGTGATGAGCAACAGGGAAATCCCCGCAAGCACGATTCTAATTTTACGCAACATAGGATGTATAAGTTGTGTGTGATAAGACCATGAACTTTCAGATAGCAAAGTTAAATTTCTTTTTGAAAACTTTGGGTGTTAAGAATAAAAATTGTCGTTAGGATTTCTATTTCCAAGAAAATCTATACTTTTGTAGGCGGCTGACTTAACAGGCAGTGACAGACCTCAACAGCTTATCAGGCCTAACAGGCTATAGCAAGCAATAACAGGCCTCAACAACCATGCGGGATGACTCCCCAATCAAATTACTACCGCGCCAGTCCCCTGTTAAGGCTCGTCATGGCCCGTTCCGGCCTGTTCGGCCTGATACTCTTTCCAGCCCCTCCCTCAATCACCGCGCCAGCCCCTTTAACCTTTCCCCTTTAACCTTTAACCCTTCAAAAAATTATGTCATCGCTAAAAATGAATCCCAACACCGTAGTTGCTTATTTGGGCAAGCCCTGTAAGGAATTTACGAAGGCCGACATTGTGCGCTTCATCGAAGAAAACGGCATTCGCATGGTCAACTTCATGTATCCCGCTGCCGATGGTCGCCTTAAGACACTCAACTTTGTAATTAACAATGCCGAATATCTCGACGCCATCCTCACGTGTGGCGAACGCGTAGACGGCAGTAGCCTCTTCCCCTTCATCGAAGCAGGAAGCAGCGACCTCTATGTGCTTCCCCGTTTCTGCACTGCCTTTGTGGATCCCTTCGCCGAACTCCCCACGCTCGCCATGCTCTGTTCGTTCTTCAACAAAGACGGTGAGCCCCTCGAAAGTTCGCCCGAACACACGCTCCGCAAGGCATGCAAGGCATTCAATGACGTAACGGGCATGGAATTCCAGGCTATGGGCGAATTGGAATACTACGTCATTGCGCCCGATGATGAAATGTTCCCCGCAACTGACCAAAAGGGCTATCACGAGTCTGCACCCTATGCGAAGTTTAACGAATTCCGCACCCAGTGTATGGCTTACATTGCTCAGGCAGGCGGACAGATTAAGTACGGCCACTCTGAAGTGGGCAACTTCACGATTGACGGCATGATTTATGAGCAAAACGAAATTGAGTTTCTCCCCGTTAATGCCAACGATGCGGCAGACCAGCTCATGATTGCCAAGTGGATGATTCGCAACCTCGCCTATAAGTACGGTTATGACATTACCTTTGCGCCCAAGATTACTGCCGGCAAGGCGGGTTCGGGACTTCACGTTCACATGCGTATCGTGAAGGACGGACAGAATCAGATGCTCGACGGCGGTGTGCTCTCAGCAACAGCACGCAAAGCCATTGCCGGCATGATGGAACTCGCTGCTGCCATTACAGCTTTCGGAAACACGAACCCCACTTCCTATTTCCGCCTCGTGCCTCACCAGGAAGCACCCACAAACGTGTGTTGGGGCGACCGCAACCGCTCTGTGCTCGTGCGCGTTCCCCTTGGATGGGCAGCAAAAAGCGATATGTGTCGCATAGCGAACCCCCTCGAACCCGTGAGCAACTATGACACGACGCAGAAACAGACCGTTGAAATGCGCTCTCCCGATGGTTCGGCAGACATTTACCAGCTCATCGCGGGTCTTGCCGTAGCGTGTCGCCACGGTTTCGAACTCGACAATGCGCTTGACTTGGCAGAACGCACCTATGTGAATGTCAATATCCACCGCAAGGAAAACGAAGACAAACTCAAGAACCTCGCACAACTCCCCGACAGTTGCGAAGCATCGGCTGACTGCCTTGAAGCAGCACGTGCCGTGTTTGAAAAGCACAACGTCTTCAGTCCTGCCATGATCGACGGTATCATCGCTCGCCTCCGCAGTTATGCTGACCGCACCCTCCGTGCTGACATTGGCGATAACCAAGAAGAAATGCTCAAACTCGTTCATAAGTATTTCCACTGCGGATAACCTCTAACCAATGTTTGGATTATTATCCGTCTAACCACTAAAAGCACGAATGGACACTAATGCCATGCGGATGTTCAAATCCTGATGGCGATTAGTGTCCATTCGTGTTTATTAGTGGTTTAAAGTCTATACATTCGCAAGCATTTCCTCCACCCCGCATACACCAAGAGCGCAATCATTACGACGGCACACAGTTGGTTCAACCACAAGTCGTGATGGTGGTGCTCATGAAGTGTTCCAGGCATTACCTGTGTAAACCATTCCAGGGGAAGCAGGTAGTCCACCACACAAGCAAAAGTAAGGGCGCTGATGATGACAGAGACAATGTAGATCGAAAGTGCACGTTTGCCCAGCACCTTTCCCGTAAGAATCAGCGATGCCATATTGCAAGCAGGTCCCACCATGAGCAACACCAGTGCGGCGCCCGGCGAAAGTCCCTTCAGCATCAGCGCTACGGCAATGGGGATGCCACTCGTGGCGCACACATACATGGGGAGTACCAGGAGGATCACACTCAGCGAACTCAACAGCGTGCTGCCCTGAAAGATCGTAAAGAAATCATTGGGCACCCACAACGTTATTACTCCTGCTACGAGCAATCCTACCACCAACCATTTGCCAATATCCTCCACCATTTCTACAAAACCATAGCGCAGTGCCTCGCGCAAGCGACTGACGAAGGTGGGGTGGCAGTGTGATTCATGATGGTGATGATGACAGCAGCAATCACAGTCAAGGTGTTCGCCCTCATGATGTCCGTCATCCTCCTTACCGGAAAATTTATTAACCATCATCCCACCAAAAAGCGCCGTCACAATGGCTGAAATGAAGCGCACAATGGCAAAGGGAAGACCCATCAGCGAGTAGGTAGCCATCAGTGCATCAATGCCCGTTTGAGGTGTGGCAATCAAAAATGATACCGTAGCACCGCGCGATGCGCCCTTCTTGCGCAGCGACATGCCCGTGGGAATGACACCACACGAACACAGCGGGATGGGGATGCCAATCAATGTGGCGGCCACAACGGAGCGCCAGTCGGATGCCGACAAGTATTGACTATAAAGTGACTTTGGCACAAAAGCATGAATCAATCCCGCCAGGAAGAAACCCAGCAGCAAGAATGGTGCCATTTCATATATTAAGTGAAGAATCTCGTGCATAACGTATTGCAGATTTATTTTTTTTACCCCTCATTTGAGCAGATTGCAAAATTACATTTTCTGAAGGAATGGCGCCCTAAAAAATGACGAAAAATGACGAATAATTTTGGTGTTAACAAACGTTAACGGATTTGCATTTCGAAGAAAAATTTTGTATCTTTGTGCTACGGAAGTGGAGATAGCCCATGAAATCAGGGCTGTCTCCACTTTTTTTATCCCAAAAATCCCATTTTTGGGGGCAAAAAATAAGTTACCTTGTTTTTTCAAGGTTAAACAACCGGTTTTCTATGTTACTTATTCTTGCACCGCAAATAGATATTGTCGCAACGGTGAGTATACTGAATGTTAATGTTTGTTAAAGTTTTGCGCGAAAAATGAGGAAAAATGAAGGGTAAAAGTGTCACAATTTTTCGCCATGGATGGGTGGTGGTAGTTATGCGTGCATTGCCCTCTTGATACCCCCTCCGCAAATTCTTTGCTCGTCCCCCTAAACAGAGGGACAAAGGCAATGCATTCGTAAATTTCAGATGGGTCAATACCTATATTATTGCCAAAATTTAACGGTTTCTACCGTCATCTAATCTTTTAAATGTATCTTTGCAAGCGCTACATGTCCATAGTCTTGCGACTACGGGGATTTGGCAGACATACATAAAAAGCGTTACTAGACGCTTTGCTTTTGACGATAGAAGAACTTCGCAAACTCTTAAACTGTTTGTCAAGAACAAAGCAATGGGGACGCCTTGTGAGGTGTGTTTAGACCACATTGAAGACTATTTTCTGAATAAGTCTTTGTTGTGCTATATACATCATCGTGGGGCTTTCTGCATTGCTCGTTCCTACAAACAGGGTAATGCGAAGACCTTTCTATCGTGGAGCGAGTGGCAGACTTGCTCCACGCTTTTTGTGTATACGGGATTATGGATTAAAAAACACTTATTCACTACACACGTGATTCACACCGGTCAACTCATACAATCCGTATTGCATCAGCAGGGGAAAACCGTCACATGGTTTGCCCAGCAACTTTGTTGCACACGCACCAATGTGTATAAGATCTTTCAGAAGAAAAATCTGGATATCGAAATCATCTGGCGCGCATCGTGCATCTTGAAGTATGACTTCTTTAAGAGAATTTCCGAGGAACTCGACCTCATCAACAAGGAAAAACAATCTCAACAATAGTGTAGGGCCCTTGCCGCGCCTTTCCTATTGATTACGCACGAAATGCCACTTTCTGTCTCCAGGATGGACACATGTCTCCATCCTGGAGACGTTTTTGTATCAGAGTATTACTGAAATTCTCTTTCCTTTGCACCAGATATTAACACTTATTAATAGTTGCAGTTAAAGAAAATAGATATGAGATTGCGTTGGTATGCTATGGCATTGATGGGCGCATTGGTATTGCCCAGTTTGAATGCACAAAAGGTGGATTACTCAGTAGTGTCAGTGCCTGAAGAAGCAGGTGCGGAGTTTGTAAATATTTCTCAACCTACGGACTTTGTATGTATGCCCGAGGTGAAGAGAGGTGCTCGCTCATTTAATTGGTACTCAAATAAGATTATCGATATCTCAGTGGATGGTAACTCCATTGCTTACCTCTCTTCCCGCAATAATACGACAAACATCTTCGTAAAGGACTTGCGCCGACAGGGTACTTCCGTGCAGAAGACCAACCGTCAGGCGGTGCTCGACTTCTCCTTTACTCCCGACGGCAAGAGTATCCTTTACTCCGAAAAGCGTGGTAAGACCAACCACATCTTCCTGACTCCCGCAGGCAAGGGGGCGCTCAACCGTCAGATTACAAGCGGCAATCTCGACTTCTCACCCATTCAGTCGTACGACGGCAGTCAGATCTTCTTTTCCCGCCAGGAAAACAACGGTGTGAGCATCTGGAGTCACGACGTGAGCAATAACTTCTTGACCAGTTATTCACAGGGTTTCAACCCCTGTCCCGTGCAGGGTGAAAACGCATTTATCTGCGTGCGTACCAACGGCGAAGGAAATAATGAAATTTGGAAGGTAAATTATGAAACGGGTGTAGAAGAATGCGTCGTTTCACATACCGACCACAGTTTTACCACGCCCTCAATTTCTCCTGATGGTCAATGGTTGTTGTTTGTGGGTAGCACAAAGATTGAGCAACCTGCATTCACTTATTTCAACACCGACATCTTCGTATGTCGCATGGACGGCACTGACTTCACGCAGCTCACTTATCATGCTGCCGATGACTTGAGTCCCGTGTGGAGCAAGGATGGTCAGTACATCTACTTCATCTCTCAGCGCGGTAACAGCGAAGCACAGGCAAACATCTGGCGCATGCGTTTCGACCTTTGGTAAACAAACATTTTATTCTATAACACACTTATTACTAACTTAAAATTTAAGTAACAATGAAAAAGTTAACATCACTCGTTGCTATGTTGATGATGGTATCAACAAGCGCATTCGCACAATTTGCTAACTCAGGTGCTTCAAGCACATCTTCTTCTGCTGCTGATACAGATGGTTGGCAGGGTGTAACAGCTTCTTACAACATAGGTAAGCTCTCGTATGATATTGAAGGTGCGAAAGATATGGACTTCGATGGTTTTTCTATCGGTTATGTAAAGGCATTCTCGATCTCAAAGAGTCTTCCCTTATTCGTAGAAACAGGATTGGGTCTTACATATGCGTCAGGTGAAGAAAAGGGGGGGGATTTTGGTTCCTATGATGACGACTATGGTTGGGATGATGGTGATTATGGTTATGATTGGTATGACTATGACTATGACTATGGTTATGACTATGATTATGATGATTTTGTAGCCAAAATGGAGTATACTTACATTGGTTTAACCGTTCCTGTAAATATAGCTTATAAGTATACTTTGAACGAAGATATTCAAATCATTCCTTTTACTGGTGTGTATCTCAGAGCAGGTGTTATTTCTAAAGTAAAAGTAGATATGGGCGGAGAGAGTAAAGATTATGACCTCTTCGATGATAAGAAAGCAAAGGAAATTGGTTTGAGTGATTCTTGGAACCGCTTCCAATTTGGTTGGCAGATTGGTGCAAAGGTAGCATATAAGCAATTTACTGCTGGCATTTCTTATGGTACTGACTTGAACGAAATTGCTAAGAAGACAAAGATGAACAACCTCTCAATCAGCGTAGGTTACAACTTCTAATAGAATATAGGTACAATATAGGGGGATGTGCTTCGGAGCGCATCCCCCTCTGTTATGTTTTAACGTGAGTTCGATATAAGGATTATTCACGAATCTATTGTTTCAATGTTCATCGATGGTTCCTGTAGCAAAATATTTACAGAAAGCATCAGGAGTATAGGATTTTTCAACTAAATTTGTATCAATAATAGGCGTGAGCGCTTTATGTAATCAGTTGGTTCTCAGCTGTAAAAATGGTAAAATATATCGCTCTAACCTTTTGGGGTATTCCCTTATATCGACTCACGTTAGTTGAACACCTCAGTAAGAATGAAAAAGTTAACATCACTCGTAGCTATGTTGATGATGGTATCAACAAGCACATTCGCACAATCCGCAAACCCAGTTCCTTCTAACAATTCTTCCATTCCTGACACATGGCAGGGGGTAACAGCTTCCTACAACGGAGGTTTCCTCTCGTGTGACATTGCTGGCGCAAAAGGGATAGAACTTAATGGTTTCTCTATCGGTTATATGAAGGAATTCTATATCTTAAAGAGTCTTCCCTTGTTTGTTGAAACAGGTTTGGGTATTATGTATGCATCAAGTGAAGAAGAATGGGGAGAGTTGGGGGCATCTATTGAAAGCGCCTTGGATGATTGGTTCACCGATGGTTATGGTAATAAAGAAATTAAAACGGAGTACACTTATATAGGTATAACGCTTCCTGTAAATTTGGCATATAAGTTTAAGCTGAAAGATGATTTTCAACTCGTTCCCTTTGCAGGTGTGTATATGAGAGGTGGTGTTATTTCCAATGCAAGATGTAAGAATGCTGGTGAAAGTAAAACTTACGACCTCTTCAATAGTAGGCATGCAAAGAGGATGGGGTTGAGAGGTGCTTGGGAGCGCTTCCAGTTCGGTTGGCAGATTGGTGCAAAACTAGCATTCGGTCCATTTACATTGGGTATTTCCTACGGTGCTGACATGAATGAAATTGCAAAGAAGACAAAGATGCGCAATCTCTCATTCAGCGCAGGTTACAATTTCTTCTATTAGAGAATATAGTTACAACAGAGGGGGATGGTGCTTTGAAGTGCCTCCCCCTCTGTTATATTATACATAAGTAATCATGGAAAACGGTGGTCTAATCTTCACCATGCCTAATCACTTCTACTAACATTCATCTTGCCATATATGCAATTACTATATATAATAAATGAGTCCCCCAACCAATCCCCGTCCCGCTCTCCTTTCTTCTTTCCCCCTTAATCCCGCTTCGCAGTCTTTCCCTCCGTCCCCTTCGCTCATCTCCCTTCGTTCCTTTTCGTTCTCTTCGCTGCGACAGTGTCGCGGCGCGTCTTTCTCCTTTCCCCTTTCTCCTTTCTTCTTTCTTTTGTCATCTCCATCTCTCATTTCTCCTCCCTCTCTCCCAAAAATCCCCTCAAAAATCAATTTTTCTAAAAATTTCCCTTGAAATATTTTGTCAGAATGATTTCCTGTTGTACTTTTGCACTCGCTAACGAAACGAAAGCGTTTAGCACACGATCTTTGAAAGATTTTCATAAACTTTTTGTAGAGAAGTACAAGAAACAAACATTGCAACGAAAGTAGCAAATTAGTTTGGGTAACATAAGATGTTATTTGTACCGTTTAATTCTTTATGATAAGGAAGGAT
>JAZTYI010000053.1:0-8221 GCA_045636885.1 Alloprevotella sp. | reverse complement strand
TTAACCTTTCACCCTTCACCTTTAACCTTTCACCCTCCCTCCCATGAACAAACTCGTAGAAAAAAAATACCTCATTACCTTTATCCTCATCACCTCGCTCTTCGCGCTCTGGGGCTTTGCCAACGACATCACAAATCCCATGGTGGCAGCGTTTCAAACGGTGATGGAACTCTCCGCCTTTGAGGCCTCGTGGGTGCAGTGCGCCTTCTACGGT
Organism: Alloprevotella sp.; assembly: GCA_045636885.1. Classification (GTDB taxonomy): domain Bacteria; phylum Bacteroidota; class Bacteroidia; order Bacteroidales; family Bacteroidaceae; genus Alloprevotella. The sequence continues at coordinate 8,007 of JAZTYI010000053.1, read as the reverse complement.
GGCTACGCAACGATGGCGTTGCCCGCAGCATTCTTCATCCGCCGCTATAGTTACAAGAGCGGCATCCTCCTCGGACTTGGGCTCTACGCCATCGGCGCCTTCCTCTTCATCCCTGCGGCGGCAATGCAGAATTTCATTTTCTTCTGCCTCTCGCTTTACATCCTGACTTTCGGACTTGCTTTCCTTGAAACCACTGCCAACCCCTTCATCCTCTCATTGGGAAGTAAGGAAACCTCTACGCGTCGCCTCAACCTCGCACAAGCATTCAACCCCATGGGTTCACTCTCAGGCATGGCGGTAGCTTCGCTCATCGTGCTCCCCCAACTCTGGAGCGACCGACGCAATGCGGCTGGCGAGACCTTCTTCCACACCCTTTCGGAAGCGGAAAAGGCAGACATCCGCCTGCACGACCTTGCAGAAATTCGCGACCCTTACGTGGCGCTCGGCGTGGTGGTAGTCATCATGTTCCTCATTATATTATTTAAGAAAATGCCCCAGATGGCTACTGACGTAAAGCAAGACAGCGCACGCCAATCACTCTGCCGCCTGTGGCACAATAGCATTTACCGTGAGGGCGTAGTGGCGCAGATGTTTTACGTAGCGGCGCAAATCATGGTGTGGACCTTCATCATCCAGTATGCCGACAACCTCGGTATCAATAAGGCTACGGCACAGAATTACAACATCTTTGCCATGGGTATGTTCCTCTGCAGCCGCTTTATCTCAACCTTCTTGATGAAGTATGTAAACTCACGCCGCCTGCTCGCCATCTTCGGCATCGGCGCCATGCTCTGCACGGCGGGAGCAATACTCTTCGTGGGCATGACAGGTCTTTACTGCCTCGTAGGAATATCGGCATTCATGTCGCTCATGTTCCCCACCATTTACGGAATAGCCCTTGAAAACGTAGAGTCGCAAGATACCTCTCTCGGTGCTGCCTTCCTCGTCATGGCCATCGTGGGCGGCGCCATCATGCCTCCCCTCCAGGGCGCCATCATTGACCTCGGCACAGTGATGAATCACCCCGCCGTAAACTTCTCCTTCATCCTCCCCTTCATCTGCTTCCTGATTATCACGATTTACGGCATCCGCGCCTTTAAGAAAAGCAGTAAATAGCCCCTCCTCATAGAAAGTCTATACCATATAGAAATTTTCCTCTATAGCCTCAATAAAATCTCCCCTCTATAAAATCTCGTGCCCCTTTTTGCTCAATTCCCCCGAAAAGCGTAATTTTGCAAAGTGGGCTATCCCCACGAGTTTTGAATTATGGCAAGAAAAATACAATTCAGTCTTGTTTACCGCGACATGTTTCAGTCAAGCGGTAAATTCCAACCCCGTAAGGATCAGTTGGAACGCATTGCTCCCGTCATCATTAAGATGGGATGCTTCTCACGTGTAGAAACTAACGGTGGCGCCTTCGAACAGGTGAACCTTCTTTATGGTGAAAACCCCAACAAGGCAGTTCGCGCCTTCACAAAACCCTTTAACGAAGTTGGCATTAAGACACACATGCTCGACCGTGGTCTCAACGCGCTCCGCATGTTCCCCGTGCCTGCCGACGTTCGTAAGTTGATGTATCGCGTTAAGCATGCTCAGGGCGTTGACATCACACGTATCTTCTGCGGTTTGAACGATGTGCGCAACATCATCCCTTCTATCAAGTACGCTCTTGAAGGGGGTATGACGCCTCAGGCAACACTTTGTATCACTAACTCTCCCATCCACACAGCAGAGTATTATTCTAACATCGCCGACCAACTCATCGAAGCTGGTGCGCCCGAAATCTGCTTGAAGGATATGGCGGGTATCGGTCAGCCCGCGATGCTCGGACAACTCTGTAAGATGATTAAGGACAAGCACCCCGAAGTCATCATCCAGTATCACGGTCACTCAGGTCCCGGTCTCTCTATGGCGACAATCCTTGAGGTGTGCCGCAACGGTTGTGACGTGATCGACACGGCTATCGAACCCCTCTCTTGGGGTAAGGTGCATCCAGACATCATCTCTGTGCAGAGCATGTTGAAGAATGCCGGATTCGACGTTCCCGAAATCAATATGGAAGCCTACATGGAGGCGCGCAAGTTGACACAAGAATTTATCGACGACTTCCTTGGTTACTTCATGAACTCAGGTAATAAGTTGATGAGTTCGTTGCTTCTTGGTTGCGGTCTTCCCGGTGGTATGATGGGTTCTATGATGGCAGACTTGACGGGCGTAATGGCGGCTATCAACAACAACCGCGTGGCGAAGGGCGAAGAAGCGCTTTCTGAAGACGCCCTCCTCGTGCGCCTCTTCGACGAAGTGGCATACGTTTGGCCCCGCGTAGGTTATCCTCCTCTCGTAACGCCCTTCTCACAATACGTGAAGAACATTGCCCTCATGAACCTCCTCACAGAGTCTATGGGTAAGCCCCGTTACTCAATGATGGACAACTCTATCTGGGGCATGATTCTCGGTAAGAGCGGTAAGCTCCCCGGCGAATTAGATCCAGAAATCATTGCGCTCGCCAAGGAAAAGGGCTTTGAGTTCTCTACTGAAGATCCTCAGACCTTCTATCCCGATGACCTCGACCGCTTCCGCGATGAAATGGAAGCCAATGGCTGGCCCCTCGGTGAAGATGAAGAAGAACTCTTTGAATTTGCGATGCACGAAACACAGTATCGCGACTACATGAGCGGTGCTGCCAAGAAGCGCTTCCTTGCTGACCTCCAGGCTGCAAAGGATAAGGCTAACGCAGGAAACATGACTCCCGAAGAAGCAGCAGCATTCAAGCACGCTAAGGCAGATGCCATCGTGGCGCCCGAAGCAGGTACTGTGCTCTGGCAGATTGGCGGTGACGGCGAATGCGTTAAGGCTATCGCTCCCTACATCGGCAAGGAATATAAGGAAGGTGAATTCTTCTGCTACATTGAAAACAACTACGGTCAGATTCACGAACTTCCCGCAGCAATGGGTGGCAAGATCGTGGAAATCAATGCCGACCAAGGCGCACACGTGCAGAAGGGCGATGTGATTGCTTACATCCAGCGCCCCGGTGCAGAGTAGTTTTTTAGAACATAGACAATAGTATATATGAGAGAGGGTGTGCCGACAGGTACACCCTCTTTTATATCACCAAGTCCGGACGGCGCTCTCCCCCTGTTATAGGGGGAGAGCGCCATGCGGACTGCCCCTTCCTCCACTTTTTTCTCCCATTTTTTATTTGCCAATATCAATGTTTTTTTTTAATTTTGCAATGTGCGGATTACACCCTGAAAATTAGTCATTTAGAAAGGGAATTTGGAAGGCAATTTTCGCACAAAAACTATTTCATCTAAGTAAGAAAAACAATCACTAATCTTAATCACTATTTTATGAAAGTAAAATCTTTACTTCTTGGTTTGGCACTGCCAGCAGTTGGGTTTGCTCAGAATTATGACTTGCCCAACCCCGACAATGCGCCTGCGCCTTGTCATCCCGTTCCCAGCGAACGCCAGATTTTGTGGAACGAAACAGAGTTCTACGCGTTCTTCCACTATGGTATGAACACCTTCACTGGTTTGGAATGGGGCTTCGGTAACGAACCCGAATCTAAGTATGCCCCCTTGTCTTTTCCCAACCCCGAACAGTGGGTGACTTCTGTGAAGGCAGCGGGGATGAATGGCGGTATCGCCGTGGTGAAGCACCACGATGGTTTCTGCCTTTGGCCTACAGCAACAACGACTCACAGCATTGCGAACGCTGGAAATGAAAACGGCCGTACGGCAAACATTCCCCAACTCTTTGCGCAGGCCAGTCAGAAGCACAACATGAAGTACGGTTTCTACATCTCTCCCTGGGACCGCAACTCAGCGCATTATGGTAAGGACACTTACGTCTCTGAAGTGTTCATCAAGCAGTGTGAAGAATTGGCAACTTACGGTTCTGACCAATTTGAAATGTGGTTTGACGGCGCACGTGGCGGTGACGGTTACTATGGTGGCGAAGGTGGCAACCGCGATATCGACCCCGAAATCTATTATGATATTCCCAACCTCCGTGCTCGCGTACACCGCATCGCTCCTAACTGTGTGATGTGGGGTGTAGGCGGTGAAGCGCGCTGGATTGGTAACGAATCAGGTTATGCTGGTGAAACCAACTGGGCAATGACTGACTACATGTCTGAAACAGTAGTTCGCGAAGAAGGCGATATTAACGGATGGTTCTGGAATCCTGGTGAAAGTGACGCTAAGGCTACAAGTGCTGGTTGGTTCTGGCATAACGGCGAATCTATGAAGAGCGCAGAACGCCTTTTCCAAATGTATCTCGAAACTGTAGGTCGCAACGCAACGCTCATTCTTAACTGTCCTCCAAACCAGCATGGTGTACTTCCCACAAACACTGTGAATGAGTTGAAGAAGTTGGGTAAGATGCTCCACGAACGTCTTGCTGTGCCCGTTTACGGACTCGACGAAACAACTGAAGCTACTGACCTCGCAAAGTCTGCTACTATCGAAGTGAGCGAAACACGCACTGGTGGTAAGTATGAATTGACAAACCTCACCGACGGTGATAAGGAAACTTACTGGGGTACGAATGATGGTAGCCTCAATGCTACTATCACCCTCACATGGGACACTCCCCAGGTGATCCGTTACCTTGTGATGCAAGAACCCGTGAAGTTGGGTCAGCGCATTAAGGACTTCAAGATTGAATATACAGAAGACGGCACAACTTGGACAGAACTCTGCCCCAACATGCAGACTACTACTGTAGGTTACAAGCGCATTATTCCTCTCAATGGTAAAACCAGCGAAAGCTATGGCAATGGTTACAACGCAAAACAGTTGCGCATCACCATCCTTGACAGTCGTGCTTGTCCCTTGCTCTCTAACTTGAGTGTATATTAATTTAGTTGACGAGTAAACGAGTTGACGAGAATCCTAGGAAAGCCTAGGATCGCCTAGGGGAACCTAGGGGAACCTAGGGGAACCTAGGAATGCCTAAAATCCCTTAACTTCCCCTCTCCAAAACTCTTAATCCCAGTTTCCTATGAAAAAAAATATCATCCTTTCTGCTGCGTTGATGTTGTTCGGACTCACCGCACAGGCACAGACTAAAATATCCTTCGAAAACGAAGACTATAAGGCCATCAGCGTTTACGATTCATGGGCAGAAAGTCCCTTCCGCGCTGCAACTCCAACGATTGATTTTGATGCAGCCGTTGTAGAAAATCCCGACACTGAGGTGGATGCTGTAATGGAAGTTGCTCCCAACGCTTCGGAAAAGGTAGTAAAGTTGCGTCGTAGTCGCTTTGGTAGTAACACCTTTGGTGTGCGCATCGACCTTAAGGAACCTATCCGTGTGACTAAGCAGTTGCAGTACATTCACATTATGACCTATCTCAAGGACAAACCTACGGATAGCCGCATGATGGTTATTGGTCTCGGTAAGCGCCTTGAAGAAAGTTGGAACTGGCAGACTGGCGAAGACGAACAGTTCTGGGCGGTAACTACGTCTAACGTAAAACCCAAGGAAGGTTGGCAAGACGTTGTTGTTAGTTTCAAGGGTTTCTCTTATTCCAAGGAAGAAAATGCCAACAGCGGTATCGACATCTACTCTTTGGTTATTGTTCCCGACGTACGCTCACCTCATGCTGACGCTAACGACTGGTATGCTTACTTTGACGAAATCGTTGTGGACAACAATCCCGACAAGCGCTTTACAACTGATAAGTATGCACTCACCTATGACAAGGACGCAGCAAGCACTCGCACAGACCGCAAATTGAATAGCGTAGGTCTTACAACTTCTGCCGGAAATTACACATCACCCGGTGCTCAGGGGAAGGTTTATGCCGACAACACCACTCTTGGTGTGTTCTCAGCAAAGGCAGGTGAAGAAGTGCAGCCCACATTTAACTACACCGGCGCTTGGATGAGCGGTTACGTTTATGTTGACTGGAACAACGACGGTAAGTTTGACTATGCCGTAAACGATGATGGCACTCCCGCTGAAGGCAGTGAAGTCGTAAGTTACAGCGCTGCTCAGGTAAACGGCACTTGGCGTAAGAGTGACGGTACAACTTCAGGAAATGGTAACACGATTGGCAGTCCTATGCCTAAGTTTACGGTTCCTGCTGGCACTCCTGAAGGTTTCTACCGCATGCGTTATAAGGTAGATTGGGACAACCTCAATCCCGCTGGTGGCAATACGATTATTTCTGACGGTGGTGGTTATATTGACGTAATGCTTGACGTGCATGGCGACCAAGTAACTGTAAACGCTTCTCAGCTCAATGGTGACATCGTGCTTGCATCTGACGAAAGTCCTTTACAGGGTTACGTGTTGAACTACGCTTCTCCCTTGAAGGTGAAGGACATTCCCGCTCCCGGCTTCGTGCAATATGGTTTCTTGCTCAAGTATGGTTACAACGTAAATGCATCTGAGCAACTCGACGATAATGGTAACCCCAACTGGATTGAAGTAAACGTTCCCTACACTGCAATTGCAGCAGACGGCACTTACACTATCCCCGCAGAATACATTCGTGGCGCTCAAGTGAGCATCAAGGGCGATATGCAGCAAGAACAACTCTACACCGTGAAGGTGGTAGGCGTTGAAGGCAAGGGCGGTGTGATTTATGCAAACATCGAAACTTTGGACGGCGGCACCGTTCGCGCTACGCAGTTCTTCTCTGCCGACCAAATTGCACCTATTGCTGTAGATGGTTGTAGCGTTTCCATTAGCATTGAAGACAGAGTGATTGTAGTGACTTACAAGTCTGGTCCTCAGCCCTGCAAGCAGATTGCTTCGCTCGACGAAGTGAAGAACTACAAGCTCTATCAGCTTTCTGCAAAGAGCGGTGAAGGTTACTGGGCTTTTAACAGCAGCATTACGGATACGTATGTGAGTCTGCGCGGTGTAACCAATGCTTCTTTCAACAATCTTCCCAGTAATGAAAGCGTAAAGGCTATTTATCAAGAAGAAGTTGACCCTTTTGATGCAACTGTTGTTTGGCAAATCTTTAAGGAAGGCGATAAGTATTACCTCTATCAACCCGAAAGAAAGGCCTACGTAACACGTAGCGGTCGTGATTATAAGTTTACGGAAACAAAGACAGCCTTAGACGGTATTCGCGAAAACACAGGTGAATACGCAGGTACGTTTGGTATCCACGCAGGTGGTGGTTACAGCGAAGGTTCTCAAAACTTCGCCTGCATCGTAACCAATGAAGCAACAATGGCAGTGCGTAACTGGACTTGGAACGACCACGGTTCTGTACTTTGGATTATTGAAAACCCCAACGTCTACACCCTCGAGTATGCTGTTGAAGTTCTCGGCCTCGAAGAAGGCGCCCTCACTTTCGAAGGTAAGGACTACGCCAACGGTGAAAGTTTCACCTCTACTGAATTCCTCACTGCTGCAGACGTAACAGCGAAGGCAGTCGAAAACTACACCACAGAAGTAGTGGTGGACAAGGCCAACGGCAAAATCACCGTAACCTACACGGGTGACGAAACCACTGGCGTTTCTAACGTCCCCACCACCGACAAACCCCAAACCATCTACGACCTCTCAGGCAAGCGCGTAAAGAAGGCCACCAAGGGAGTGTATATCGTAAATGATAAGAAGGTGGTGTTCTAAACCATAAAAAAAGAGTTCTGGCAGTTGCTGGGACTCTTTTTTTGCTATTGGTGTCTGGTAAAAAATCTCACGCAAAGTTCGCAGAGTTTCGCAAAGACTATGCAGGAAAATAAATTATTGGTGTCCGGTAAACTAATCGAGGAGTAACGGCCTGAAAGGCCAATAAGCACCCAGCCCAGGGCAACGCCCTGGGTCTATGGACGTTTGGGTTTGCGCCCTGAAAGGGCAAAAGCATTGAAGCTCAGACTTGTATAATTGCTTTTATTGCTGTCCGGTAAATATAGATAACTCTTTGTTTGATGGATAGTTGTACTCATACAAGCCCCCTCATAGATATTCAACCGAAAAATACGAGAATTTCTATGTTTAAGAGAACACGAATTGCACGAATAACACGAACCG
>JAZTYI010000052.1:0-8033 GCA_045636885.1 Alloprevotella sp. | reverse complement strand
ATGGTAATAATATAGCAGCTGACCCAAGCATGCTATAGACGCCTTCAGCGTCATTCAGCGAGTGAAATTTTTAAAGTTACCGAGCGGTGACGCCTTCAGCGTCATGAAACTTCAACTTGGGTCAACTGCTATATTATCCCCAAAAATATAGTCCTCAGTTTCATTTGTCTGAAGCGAACCTCAATATGGGACACCAAAATTCATATAGTTTTTTTGTTTTCTTAATTGTTTGAATAATAGTTATTTAGGTGATGTGCAAAAAATAAAGTTACCCCATTTTTTGAATTTTTGGGAAAATGTTTCTATATTAGTGGGTGAAATCATTAAAATCAAACGATATGATAGATCCATTCAAGCACGCAGACAAAACTTTTGTAGTAGGGGAAAATCGTATTTACATCGCAGAACTGCCTCATCACATGGCGCACAAGGGACTTCCCAGCGACGTAGCGCGCACAGAATTGTTCAAACTCGACTCGCGCGAAGGCAATCTTCTTACCTTCAAACACGGTGTGAGGTATCGCACTCCCATCTCAGGCAAAGTGCTTACCAACCTCAAAACGGGCGAAGAAATTTGCTTCCTTGACTACCGCGGTTCGCGCATTAGGCTTGAAGCTTCCCATTACATGCACGGCGGTCGCAAGGTTTCTCAGGAGAGACTGGACACGCTCCGCACGGATGACGGACGTACACTCCGCCAATTCCTTAAAGACGAGGCGGCAAAACCTTTGGAAGAACGATAAGGACCAAATTTCTAATTAACAAATTATTCAAATACTATGGTACAGATTAAACTTTTCAGAGACCACACTCCTGAGTTGGAGAAGTTTGAGAAGCAGGTGAACAACTTCCTTTGCGAGCATAAGGATAAGATTGTCGTAAGGGACATTAAGTACACTGCCGAATATCCAAACCCACACAATTCGGCGTGGCAAAACTGGACGGCAATGGTTATTTATGAAGTTGTGGGCGATACCGCTGAATAGATAATGCAATAAATAGTCGAGAGTATGCAATCCGAATGGCACCCTTATAACCTTATAACCTCACAACCTTTTTCCTATGTTCGTAAAATCCGACCTTTATATTCGTGGCGCCGAGTCACAACGCACAGCCCTTGTGCAGATGGTGATGAAGATTGCTGAACGCATCGGTGTGGCGACCACAGATGAGAGCGCCTTGAATATTCCCATTGGCATGGTGATGAATGTACTTGTGGGCGATGCCCTGCACTTAGGACTGCTTGTTGGACTCAACACCGAGGACCCCGAATGTGTCGTTATGCGTGTAGAGTTACCCAATGCTACAGCGCTAATGACGCTCTACGACGCCCTGCTTGAATGCTTTAACGAAATAGATATAGAGGTGGATGAGGATGTGGCGGATGTGCCTTGGCCATTTTGAAAAATAAATTCAAATTTAGTTCACAAGTTTTTAGGTACGAGTAAACCTCATCACCTCCCAACCTTATAACCTAAGAATTGTAGATGAGATGGTCAGACTCGACCGCTCGCTACATAGTCTTAAAACTTCAAAAGCGAAGCGACCTCATAACCTTAACCTCATAACCTCAAAAATATGTCCAGAAGATTTAATGACCGCACCCCAATAGACATTGACAAAGAAATCGGGAAGGTAAAGGAAATGAACATTCCCGAGTTAGTTGACTATATCATCAGCACCATGGAGCGCAAACGAATATCCAGTTTTGAGGCTTTGCGTAACGATGCTTTTATCAGTCCCTTAGGTTATGTCACAGAGTTACCCAAGGGGGCAAACCTTTTGCTTTTCCCTTTCAAAGGTTATTTCCGTCGTGAATACAGTTTGGATAATCTGGTTAACGAAAACGGCGAGTTGGTGTTCTATGTATCAGAAGAACTCCACACTTATAATGTCCGCTCTACAAAGTGTGGCACAAAGCGATACACGCTTGATGAACTCTTCCACCTGCTTGACGTTACGCCTTGGAAAAAGGCCTACTTCCATCTTAAAAATGATGTCCATCCTTGGACAAGAAGCAAGTATTTTCTGCTTTACCAGATTATCAGCAAACTGCTTCACTACAATCCCCAGCGTGCTGAGGCTGATAGTGAAAAGATAACTCCGCTGACTGATAGGGAATTAGAAATTTTGATCAAGAAGAATTTGTAAAGTGGAGACTCACTGTTCTTAAATAACTACCAGTATGAAAATACTATACATCTATGGTTATGGCGGTAGCGCCACAGGTTCTACCGTTACCATGTTGAAGCGTCTGATGCCCGAGGGATATTCAGTAGAAGCATTTACCTATACGCAGGCAGATTGTGCTAAGGCGCGTGAAGAGATTTTGGCGTACATCCGTGAGCACGATATTGACCTCGTTATGGGCAGTTCGCTGGGCGGTTTTATTACCCACACTCTGAAAGGTGTGCCCCGTATTTTGATAAACCCCTGCTGGTTGCCGAGCGAGGTGCTTCCCACCATTGGTGCTCCCGCAGAACTTGTGGCGACCTATGCACCTTTTGAAAAGTGGGCGGAAGAGCATGCTGCCGAGGATAACTCGCTGGTACATGCCTTCTTTGCCGACGCCGACGAATTGCTTGGCGACAAATATGTGAGCGCATTTCTGCGCCATTATCCCGAATCTCACTGCCACCGTATTTCTTCCGGTCATCACCTTTCGGAGGAAGGAGCGAGGGCGATTTTAGAACATCTTTGCAATAATTAGTTATGAACGAACAACATGAATTGGAGCGCTTCTGCGAGGAGCGTGGATTTCTTTTCCATGCCCACGGAAGTGGAAAGTGGGGACGTGAGCGTTACTGGACCTATTATAAGGTAGAGAACAATGCTGACACCCGTTTCTCGATTGAATATTTTCCCGTCCAGCATCGTGTAAAGATACGCATGGGAGCAAATCGCTACGAGGGGCAGGTGGAGTCTCTCACTCACCTCAAGGAACTGCTGGCGGTCATGCGCATACATGTAAAAATAGAGAGTAGAGAGTAGTTAGTAGAGAGTAGTTAGTAGCGCCATCCGGAGTGCCGTCCCGCATGGACTACTAACTCCTCACTTCTCACTACTAACTTTCTCATAGCCTCACTCTATAAATATTTCTCTAAATGACAGGTAGAATGTTTTATAATGCTAATTTTGAAGCGTTAATTATTTTACCCCATAAAATCAAAATTGTAAATGAAAGGACAGCACATCTTGGAGTATCTGCAAAAAGATGCTTCAGCGTTTAATATTGATGACTTCTTGGTGATGATTGGCAGAGAGTCGTTGCTCACCCATGAAGAAGAACTCCCGCTCATTGTTCAGGCACAGCACGGGGATGACAAAGCAATGACTCGCTTGCTGACTGCCAACATTCGTTTTGTTGTGGCGTTGGCAAGGCAATATACGGTGAATCGTGTTCCTTTGCAACAACTGATACAAGCAGGTGTGTCGGGGTTGGAACAAGTAATAAAGGAGTACGACCCAGCATCTGGTCAGCAACTCTTTAAGTTTGCCGTGCCCGCACTACGTGATGTTCTCTTTCAGTGTGTTAAAACTCACGCTCCAGAACCTCCAAAGCGGGAAGTTCCTACAGGGGCGCGACCTCTGAAGGGGATTATTGTTAGGACAACTTATGGCCTACCGAAAATAGATGAATATCTGCAACAACAACCTTTCGTGTTGGAGGATTTTCTGCTCACGGCATGTGACGTTGAACTCCTCGTTCTTGAGGATGAGAAGCATTTGATAGATGAGGTGTTGAGCATTGCAGATGGAAGAAACGTTTTCTTTCCTCATAGGTTTTATGAACGATTTACGGAGGAAGCAATCAAGAGGGACGCGGAGAAATATGGTATAGTCGTGGAAAATCAAGATTTTGAGAATGAAGAGAGGTTTCAAATCCTATGTCAAAAAGTGGTGAGCAGAAGGCAGGATGAGAGCCGAGAAATGAGCGAGCTGAAATGGCTCTATGTCCCTTATATTGTGAAAATAGCCCAAGAGTATGCTGGGCAAGAAGTCCCCTTGGAGAAACTCATCGCCTGCGGACTCAAAGCCTTTGGAGAGGCCTTGAAGCAATATGACACCTCAGAACCTCAGAACGTCTTAACCTCAGAACCTCACCCCCTTCTCACCTTTGCTACACCGCAAATGCGCGAAGCTATGCAACGCCTCGCTGGTCAATAGGCAAACTGACGTAATTAAGAACAAGATAATGATTTTAATACCTCGCGATATATAGGCAATTGCAATCTTTATACTATGGCAAATATTTGGAACTTAGAAATCAAAGTGGTAGACGCGCAGGATGCGGAAAAGATGAAGGACTGCGTGCGAGAACTTAGCAAGGAATATACTTTAGTGCCCACGTCCGATAATCCCGATGACGGATGGTATAAAGCGGGATTGGAATATGGCGACGACTTCGTGTGCTACACCGATGGCATTGTAAAGCGCTTGGAGCAATTCACCGAACTTGCCGAAAAGGTGGCTGCGCAATTCCCCGAGATGCCACTGCTCTTCACTCAGTTTAACACCGACAACCAAGGCTTATATAGATATGAGTCGAAGGACGGTGAGTTTGTCCGCATCAGTCCGCTGGTGGTGACGCTTCACACGAACGACTCCGAAGATTTTAATAAACTTTGGGCATGCGCCGAACCTTTACTTACTGCACAGGGAATTAACGCTGAAGTGGACACCGCCACTCAGGAAATAACCTGGGGATACAGCGAGGAGAATGAAGCACAGGTGTGCGACGCCTTCATTGCCAAGATGAGCGAACAGATACCCGACATACAGGTGGTGTGCATGAAGCACGACGTGGACAATCATGAATTTAGCGGTTTGCAATATTGCATCATGGGCAAGGGCGAAGGTGAGTGGAAGAAAATTACGGGTGCGACTTTTGATATTGCTTATGCTATTTGGTTTGCAAGTCTCGATTCAGCGTTGGGGGTCACCGTTTACGATGCCTTTACCAATCCCGAGAAATGCGTAAAGGCAGTGCTCGAAGTGATTCGCAAGAGCGATTCGCAAGGTGACAACATCCTCAAATACAGCGTGATGGATATAATGCTCCAAGTATATGCCTTCTGGCACCTATTACAACCCGAGGACAAGCAATGGTTGCTCGATTTGGACCGCAGCGAAGCCGACTGCATCGTGCTTGCAGGTATGTATCGCAGTTGGCGCACATGGGAAGAATCTTTTACAGATGAAAATACGGGCGAGACGATAACAGTAGAACGCCACGAACTTCTTACCACTCCTTTGTTTGAAAGTCATGAAGGCGAGGCTGAAGCATTGTTGGAAAAAGTGTGCACTGCTAGAGATACGCGTCGCAAAATTAAAGACATAGTCAAGACATTGAGTTTCCACACACCACTGAACTATACACCCCTGTTGGTTGACAATGTCGAAAACCTTTACGATGATGACCGCCTTTGGGCATACAAGGAGATAGGCGACCTCTACCGTTGGGGAAAAGAGGAATTCGGGTTCTTTATCGACAAGCAGAAGGCGAAGGAGTATTACGACAAGGCGGGTGTTACCGACGAGAATCCGCTTGAGGACAGTGATAAGCATGACGACCCCGACCCATGCATTTACATATATACTGTGAGAGGTGAGATAACTCCATTAAAGGAACTTACAGAGAAAATAGCAAACAAATATGGCGACACAGAGAATGAATTAGGTTGGTACGTTCCGATGAATATCTTTATGTACTACCTTGTGAGGACAGACCCTAAACGAGCAGACTACTGTGGCAATCTTCTAAGTGCTGAAGAAAAAGATGGTGCACTGCTGCTTAAGTTTGAAACCGAACGTGATCAGAACGCATTTTTTGCCTATGCCCTGAAAGCAAAGTTTCCGGAGCTCGAGGTGGAAATTGAAGAAGAACTTTATGAAGATGATACGTTCGAATAAAACAGCCTTTGTGCATTTGTACTAAAGTTTGTGCCAGCGATTAAACACTAAACTCTAAACACTACACACTAAAAAAAACATATTGCTATGGCAAAATTCAAGATTAAGGATGGTGTTGCCATCATTCCCGAAGGGACAACGAAGATTGAACGCGAAGCTTTCTGTGATTGCCCCGAACTTATCAGCGTCACCATCCCCAATAGTGTAACGAGCATAGGGAATTATGCTTTCTGGGGTTGCTCTGGTTTGACCTCGGTTACTATCCTGCTCGCTCTCTCGGCGTCACCCATTTGCTGGAAAAAGTGTAAGTATCTTCATTTATTCGCTGGAAAAAATGTAACTTTGCAAATAGACTAATATCTGATATCTGAAACAAATACGAATAATCTTAGAACCTATCAAACTAAATCTAATTCTTTCTCTCCGTGTGTGTGCCAAATGCCCCTGCGCTCTTACCGCACACACTTAGTTCAAACCATAAAAATTTGATACGCTATGCCAATAGTTGAAAATTTGGAATTCGAAATCACGGACCCTACAAATAAATGGGTTGAGGTGATCGGTGTAGAAGAACCCGATGTAGAAGATGTTATTATTCCCTCATCTATTACAATTGGTGGTGAGGAATATAAGGTAACCAGCATTGGAGAGTTAGCATTTAGGGGTTGCACTAGCCTGACCTCGATCAACATCCCCAGCAGTGTGACCAGCATTGGAGAGGCGGCATTTGGTTGGTGCGAGAGCCTGACCTCTATCACTATCCCCAGCAGTGTGACCAGCATTGGATCTAAGACTTTTTGTGGTTGTAAAAGCCTGACCTCAATCGCCATCCCCAGCAATGTGACCAGTATTGGAGATTGGGCATTTAATGGTTGCTCTAACCTGACCTCTATCACTATCCCCAGCAGTGTGACCAGCATTGGAGAGGGGGCATTTTATGATTGCGAGAGCCTAACTTCTATCACCATCCCCAGCAGTGTGATCAGCATTGGAGAAAAGGCTTTTTTAGGTTGCGAGAGCCTAACTTCTATCACCATCCCCAGCAGTGTGACCAGCATTGGATATAGGGCATTTCGTGGGTGCAGGAGCCTGACCTCTATCACTATCCCCAGCAGTGTGACCAGCATTGGAGAGGGGGCATTTTGGGAGTGCGATAACCTGACCTCAATCACCATACCCAGCAGTGTGACTAGCATTGGAGATGTGGCATTTTATGATTGCGATAACCTGACCTCAATCACCATACCCAGCAGTGTGACCAGCATTGGAGGATCGGCATTTCAGTATTGCCAGAACCTGACCTCAATCACCATACCCAGCAGTGTAACCAGCATTGGAGAGAATGCATTTAGGGGTTGCAAGAACCTGACCTCTATCACCATCCCTACCCACATCACGAATATAGACAAATTAGGTATTCCCGAGGAAACTCGCATCATTCGGGAAAATGTTTAAGTAGTAGACAAATTAGAATCACAATATAATCAGGGTGTGGAGTTCTGTATGTTGGCCAAGAAGGCCGACTACTACAAAAGGCGCCTTCCCGAAAAACTGCATCAGTTCATTGTGGAGTTGGCGCCAGAGAAGAAGGCGAAGAAGTAACGATTAATGTTTGAGACGACTAACACCCCGGAGCGCATGCTTCGGGGTGTGTCATTTCTTGATAGTAACAATATCAACGGAACGGATGTAGACCGTTAGCAACTGTGTTGTTTTCGCTTGCTGACGCGTTGGCTTTAATAATCAACACAATGGCACAGAAACAGATATCATGCTCGCTTAACTTTGCTTTTGGTTTTGTACTCCTTTAGGAAGATAAATCTTCCGTCTTCGCAACCGCCGCTAATACTCCGCGTCGGTGCATGGCCTTCTGGAGGACCAAATCAGTGTCATCCATTAAATTTGTTGAAAAAACTGAGTTTATTATTATTATTATTATATTTGCAACCGTTGCAACGAATTATACATTAAATTTAAAATCAAGAACTATGGATTACGAAAGACTCAGTGAGATTTTTGAACAATATGGTTCAATGACCCT
Source organism: Alloprevotella sp. (assembly GCA_045636885.1). Taxonomy (GTDB): domain Bacteria; phylum Bacteroidota; class Bacteroidia; order Bacteroidales; family Bacteroidaceae; genus Alloprevotella. Next base: position 79 of record JAZTYI010000052.1, on the reverse strand, counting down.
TTCATGGGGTGATGTGATTGAAGAAGATACTTTTAAGAAATTTTTTGAAAGTAATGTTTTTGAGGGCACTGGCTGTACG
>JAZTYI010000051.1:0-19799 GCA_045636885.1 Alloprevotella sp. | reverse complement strand
GGGGGGGGGGGGGGGAGGGGGGTGGGGGGTAGGGGGGAAGGAGTGCCATTCGGAGTATTGTCCCGCAAGGTTTCTTAAAACCTCACGCCCTTATGACCTTATAACCTCAAGACCTTAAAACCTTAAACCTTAATTGTTGTTGTTTACTCTCTTCCTCCTCCGAGTGCCTTGTAGAGGTTGATGCCGGCATTGAGTTTGTTGTACTTATCTGTGATGAGTGACATCTTTGCCGAAAGAAGACCTTGTTGCGCCGTGAGTGTTTCGAGGTAAGTGGTGGTGTTAGAATGTTGGAAGAGCAGGAGGGTTTCTTCAGTAGCCGTTTCGAGGGCTTGCACTTGCTTCTCGCGCTCTTGTTGCTGGAGGTGGGCCGTTTGGAAGTCAGAAAGCGCGTTGCTTACTTCTGCTCCCGCCTTGAGTACGGCGTCGTGGAAGTCGAGGGTGGCTGCTTCATAATCAAGTTTAGATACCTTGAGGTTTGCCACGAGTTGTCCGTTCATGAAGAGCGGTTGCGCAAGACTTGCTGCAGCGTTGAGCAGGAGTTTGCCGGGGTTTACCACCATACCCACATTATTGGTCCAACCTGCTACACCTGAAATGGTGATGGAGGGGTAGAACTTTGAGCGCGCCATGTTGACATTGTAGAATGCAGCAGCTAACTGTGCTTCTGCGATGCGCACGTCGGGGCGATTGCTCAATAATTGAACAGGAACTCCCACCTGCATGCTTTCAGGGAAATCATAGGCGCCAAACGCGTTGCGGTCAATCGCATGAGGCGCTTCGGCAAGGAGCACGCACAAGGCGTTTTCCGTCTGGCGGATGCTATTCTGAAGGGTGGGGAGCGTAGCGCAGAGCGTGTGGTAGTTGGCACTTGCTTGAGCCACGGCGGCGTTGTTTACCATGCCCGCTTCCTTCATAGCCTTCATGGCTTCAACGTTCTTCTCCCAGAGTTTAGAGGTTTCGAACGCCGTAGTGTATTGCTCGTCGAGCATTTGAAGGGTGTAGTACATTTGCGCTACGGCCGCAATGAGCGCTGTCTGTGTAGCCTGCTTGGCAGCTTTCGCTACGAAGAGGTTAGACTTTGCATACTTCTTAGCATTCTGAAGCGAACCAAACGAACCGATGTTCCACGATGCCGAAATGGGCAAGGTGTAAGTCTGTACGGCCTTTGTGTGGTCGATAGAGGTGAGTTCGCCAGATGGTGCAAACACGAATGAGGGAATGTAGGCCAACTTTGAGATGGTGAGATACGCCTTAGCCTTCTCAATATTCATGTCTGCCTTTTGCATGTCGTTGCTTACCAACACCTTTTCGATAAGCGCTTGAAGTTTGGGGTCGGTAAAGACTTCGCGCCAGGGCATATTCCCGAAGTTCGTTGTGTCAGCCGCTTCGAGCACGGCGGTCATCGAAGTAGTATCGCGGTAGATGCCTTCAGTGACATTTTCAAGTGACTCGGGGCGCTCGTAATTCTTAAAGAGTCCGCAACTTGAAAGAAGGGCGATACCTATAAGGGGAAAAATTATCTTTTTCATTGTTACTTAAGGTACGAGTTTTTAGGTACGGGTAAACGAGACCCTTCGGTCTGTTCCGGATGGTAACTTGTTTACCTATACCTGAAAAACTCGCTAACTGTATTTACTTTGAGTACTGTTGAAGGTCGGCTTCAGCTTCCGTTGTGTCCATATCTTCCCATCTCATAGGTTTGATGCGTTCCTGGAGTGCCTGGAAGATGACGAAGAGTGCGGGTACGATAAAGATTTGGAATATCATACCGATGAGCATACCGCCGATGGCAGAAGTACCCAGGGCGCGGTTACCATTAGCACCCACACCGAAGGCAAACATCAAGGGGAGCAAACCTACGATCATGGCGATTGAGGTCATGAGGATAGGACGCAAACGAGCGGCAGCACCGAGCACGGAAGCATTCGTGATGCTCATACCCATCTTGCGACGGTCAAGGGCGAACTCTACAATCAAAATAGCATTCTTTGCCAACAGACCAATCAACATGATCATGGCAATTTGCACGTAGATATTGTTTTCAGCCGCAGAGAAGATGGGGATGATACCCATCAAGTGGAGGAAGAGGAAACATCCCATCAAACCGAAGGGCACAGAGAGCAACACGGCAAAGGGAAGCATGTAACTTTCATACTGAGCCGCAAGCAAGAGGTAGATGAACACGAAGCAGAGTATAAATACAATAGCCGTTGTGCTACCACTTGAAGCAGCTTCTTCACGCGTTTGACCTGAGAATTCGAAGGAGTAACCCTCGGGGAGCACTTCTTCAGCCACTTCCTTGATGGCCTGAATGGCTTGACCAGAAGTGAAACCTTCAGCAGGCGAACCGTTCACTGTGATAGAGGTGTACATGTTGAAGCGGTTGATGATGTCGGGACCCATGCTGGGCGTCATCGTTACGAATTCCGAAATCGGAGCCATTTCGCCCTTAGCGTTTCTCACCTTAATCTTATGGAGCGACTCAATATTGTCACGGTCGGTGCGCTCACCCTGAATCATTACACGGTAGAGTTTACCGAAGCGGTTGAAGTTGCTGGAGTAAAGACCGCCGTAATATCCTTGAAGTGTGTAAAGAATGTCTGTTTGTGAAAGACCAGCGCGCTTACACTTTGCAGCATCAATATCGATGATGTATTCGGGGAACTTCGTGTTGAAGTTGGTTTGAGCCGAACCAATTTCGGGACGCTTCAACAGTGCGGCAAGGTAGTCCTCAGTGACTTGTTGGAAGTGGAGCAATTCACCACCTGTACGGTCCTGAAGGTTGATGACGAAACCGTTCGTTGCACCATAACCAGGCACCATAGGAGGCTGGAAGAAGAGCACCTGAGCATTCTTAAACACCTTCTGACTTTCAAGGTAAAGGTTGGCAAATACCACCGTTGCACTTTCGGTCAAAGGATTACGTTCTTCCCAAGGTTTCAACTTCACAATGAACGAACCGTATGAAGCACCTTGACCACCTACGAAAGAGTAACCCGAAATCATCGTAGAACTACTTACGAGGGGAGAACTCTGTACCAAGTTGTTTACTTGAGTCAACACTTCTTCCGTCTTATCTTGAGAAGTACCAGGAGGCATCGCTACTGCACCCATGATAGAACCCGTGTCTTCCGAGGGCACCATACCCGTGGGGGTGAGGTTCATGGCTGCAACAAGACCTACCAAACTTAATACCACAAAGATAGTAGAAAGGATGGGGCGCTTCACAAAGAAGATGACACCATTCTTGTAGCGCTGAATCATGTTGTCGAAACTGTGGTTGAAGTTTTCGTGGAAACCTCTTTCCGTAAGGCGCTTCAACGCCCAAATAGCAATGAGCGTGAAGGGAATTGCAATTACCCAACCCGAAGTGAAACCACCGAAAATCATGCCCAACACGGCAATAATTACCAAGAGGTAGGTCAACTTTGAGTTGTGGCGCTTTATCACCTTGTTGTAGCGACCAGCCATTTCATCCTTGGCTGCCTGGAAGGCAATGCCCATCTTTTCTGTCGTAGAGCGTTCTTTACCCTCCTCATTATGACTCTTGAGCATGATAGCACAAAGGGCGGGAGAGAGGGTCAAGGCATTGAGGGCCGAGAAACCAATGGCAATAGCCATCGTGATACCAAACTGGCGGTAGAAGATACCAGCCGTACCGCCCATGAAACTTACGGGGATAAACACCGCCATCATCACCAACGTAATAGAAACGATAGCGCCACCCAATTCGCTCATGGCGTCAATCGAAGCCTTGCGAGCAGAACTATAACCAAGGTCCAACTTCGCATGCACACCTTCTACTACCACAATGGCATCGTCCACAACGATTGCAATAGCAAGTACTAACGCCGAGAGCGTAAGCAGGTTGATGGAGAAACCAATGACATTGATAGCGAAGAATGTACCAATAAGCGCTACGGGGATAGCGATGGCGGGGATAATCGTAGAGCGGAAGTCCTGAAGGAAAATGTAAACCACCAAGAACACCAATACGAAGGCTTCAATCAATGTCTTTACTACTTCGTGGATAGAAGCGAAAAGGAATTCATTAGCGTTTTGAGAAATTACGAACTCAAGACCAGGAGGTAATGATTCGCCAGTTTCTTCAATCAAGGCTTCAATATCCTGAATAATTTGTGTAGCATTTGAACCAGCTGCCTGGAAGATGATCGATGTTACGGCATTGTGACCGTTTACCTTGCCCATGAAGCCGTAGGTCATACGTCCGAGTTCAATGCTTGCCACGTCGCCAAGGCGGATTACGCCACCATCGGCATTTGAGCGAAGCACGATGTTTTCAAATTGCTCAGCCTCGGTAAGACGACCGCGGTAGCGCAAGGTGTATTGGAACGTATTGTTATTGCGCTCACCAATAGTACCAGGAGCGGCTTCAATATTCTGGTCGGCAAGGATGCCTGAAATGTCGGTAGGTACAAATCCATACTCTGCCATCTTTTCGGGATCAAGCCAAATACGCATTGAGTAGTCAGCACCCATCACCATGGCGTCACCCACACCTTGCACACGTTGAATTTGGGGCAACACGTTAATCTTGGCATAGTTTTCAAGGAAGGCAAAGTCATAACGGTCCTCAACGTCAACAAGCGAGAAGACAATAAGCATTGAACTCTGACTCTTCTGTGTGATGACACCCACCTTTGTTACTTCGGCGGGGAGCAAACCTTGCGCTTTTGACACGCGGTTTTGCACGTTCACAGCCGCCATGTCGGGGTCAGTGCCTTGCTTAAAGGTAATAGTAATCGTAGCATTACCCGTATTTGTGGCACTTGACGACATGTAGTCCATGTTTTCTACCCCGTTAATCTGCTCTTCAAGCGGGATGATTACGGAGTTCAACACCGTCTGCGCATTCGCACCCTGGTATGAGGTGGTTACATGAATGGTGGGCGGCGCAATATCGGGATATTGTGTAATCGGAAGAGAAACCAAACCGATTACCCCAAGGATGACAATCACGATTGAAATTACCGTGGAGAGCACCGGGCGATTGATAAATGTATCGAGTCTCACTGTAGTAATTAGTAAGTAGTTGTTAGTAATAGGGAGATAGTAAAATTTATTTGGGAGATAATTTTTTTTATTTGGGACATAAAATTGCTTATGTGCCTTATAATTTTTACAAGTCTTTATCTACCGCTACAGACTACTATCTCTTTGTGTTTTTACTCTTGTCCAGGAAGTTTCTTTTCAGCCATGTGCTGTTGTGACTTCTCTTCAATAGCCTGACGTTCTTCAGCAGTGATGGGAGTAATTTCCATGCCGTCCTTAAGGCGTGTTACACCTTCTACTACAATGCGATCACCGAGTTTCAAACCTTCGGTAACGATGAACGACTGACCGTTGTTTTGCGAGAGCACCTTGATTTCGGTGTACTTCACCTTGTTGTCTTCACCAAGTGTGTAAACGAACTTCTTTTCTTGCACATTTACTACAGCTATTTGGGGCACCATAATGGCAGCTGTGTCAAACGTGGGCACTTCGATTGTAGCCGTACCGCCACTGCGCAACATGCGTTCGGGATTATTGAAATCTGCACGCACCTGCAATGAACCCGTGTTGGCGTCAATAACGCCGCTAATAGCCGCAACCTTACCCTTTTCTGTAAACAACTGACCGTTAGCCAAACGCAAATCTACAGCGGGGAATGATGCCAAAGCCGCCTTCTGACCGCCGAGGTTAAGCACCTGCTTTTCTGCCATAGAGAAATATACGTACATTTCGCGTAAATCAGAAACTACGGTCAAAGGCTTCTGAAGAGAGGGCGAAGCAAGTGTACCCTGGCGGTAGTTGATCTGACCTACCACACCATCCGTTGGACTTGTGATGGTACAGAAATCCAACTGGTCCTTAGCGTTTGCCAACTGCGCCTTTGCCGATGCCAACTGTGCTTCAAGCGTAGCCAACTGATTCTTTGCCGCGCGCAAGTCAAAGTCTGAAATGATACCCTTTGCGTGGAGCATCTCCTTGTTTTCCACATTAAGGCGCTGTGTCGCAACGCTTGCTTCTGCCATCTTTACGCCAGCTTCAGCAGCATTTACAGCAGCTTGGTAAAGGGTGGGGTCTATGAGGAAGAGGGGCTGACCAGCTTTAACATCCTGTCCTTCGTCCACGAAGACCTTGAGAATGTGACCACTCACCTTTGCTACCACGTTCACATCCTGGCGTGAACGAATTGTTGCGGGGTAAGAAGTAGTCGTTTCGGCTTGCCCTGCCACCAATGTTTCTACAACATGCTTGTTGTCGCCCGTAGGCATGCCCTGCTTCTTTCCGCATGACACAAGAGTCAAGCAACCGAGGGCAAAAATTGCAATTTTGTTGTTCATTGTAATTTTTAAATTATAGAGTTTGTTATTGATTTATTCACGCATGGAGCGCAACCCGACAGAGTGCACCCAAAGTTATCGTTGCAAAATTACAAAAGAAAAACTTATCCATACAAATTAGTTTTGGGTTAAAACTACGGCAAATCTGGCATTTTAACAAAATATAAGTATTATATATAATATTATGAGTAATTTGATTACTCTATGTATCAATATAAACTACGGACACCGCATCAACTTTTCCCTCGTCTATTTTTGAAAATCTATATAAAAACCTCTTTCCATATCGTTAAAAAGTCTTACTTTTGCGGATAGGGTAGGTCGCTCCTATCGGTGCGGTGTATTCAATGTTATACTATCAATAAATAATATCTTTATGGATTTTAAGAAGTTAGCCGAGCAGTATAAGTCTGAACTGCTTGACAAGGTTATCCCTTTTTGGTTGGAAAAATCACAAGACAAGGAGTTTGGCGGATTTTTCACTTGCCTTGAGCGTGATGGTTCGGTGTTTGATACGGACAAATTTATTTGGCTTCAGGGGCGTGAAGTATGGATGTTTGCCACTCTTTATAATAAGGTAGAGAAGCGTCAGGAATGGCTTGATGCGGCAATACAGGGTGCGGAATTCTTAAAGAAACATGGTCATGACGGAAACCTTAATTGGTATTTTGCCCTTGACCGTGAAGGTCACCCCCTTGTTGAGCCTTACAATATCTTCTCTTACACCTTTGCGGTGATTGCCTTTGGTCAGTTGGCCATTGCTACGGGTAATGAGGAGTATGCTGACATTGCGAAAAAGACCTTTGACATCGTTCTCTCAAAGGTTGACAATCCAAAGGGTAAGTGGTCGAAGGCGAGTCCTGGTGCACGTGCGCTCAAGAGTTTTGCACTGCCGATGATTCTTTGCAACGTGGCCCTTGAAATTGAGCCCCTTCTTGAACCTGCTTTCTTGGAAGAAAAAATCAAGGAGTGTGTGCATGAGGTGATGGATGTGTTCTACCGCCCTGAGCTTGGACTTATTGTTGAGCACCTTGGGGTGAACAACGAACTCGTGGACTGCATGGACGGCAGACTGCTTAATCCTGGTCATGCCATTGAGGCGATGTGGTTTATCATGGACCTCGGAAAGCGTCTAGGAGATCAAGCGCTCATTGATAAGGCCGTTGATATTGCGCTTAAGGAGGTGGAATATGGTTGGGACCATCAGTATGGCGGCATCTTCTACTTCATGGATCGTCTTGGTCATCCGCTTCAACAGTTGGAATGGGACCAAAAACTTTGGTGGGTGCATATCGAAACGCTCATTACTATGATTAAGGGGTATCAACTTACGGGCAATGAAAAGTGCTTAGACTGGTTTGAACGCATTCATAATTACACTTGGTCGCACTTTGCGGACGCTGAATATCCCGAATGGTTCGGTTATCTCAACCGTCAAGGTGAAGTGCTTCTTACGCTCAAGGGCGGTAAGTGGAAGGGATGTTTCCATGTGCCTCGTGGCCTCTTCCAATGCTGGAGAATCTTAGAGGAAATTGCTAATAGATAAGGAGCAGAAGATTTTTTTTAGTTATGATTTTATCACATATTTCGGATAGTGCTCGTTATGAGTCGCTTCATCCCTTGTTTAAGCAAGTGTTTGATTATATCAAGTCACACGATTTGCTCAATGTTCCTGCAGAGCGCATTGTGCTTGATGGTGATAAACTTTTCATCAATGTGGCGGATGCAAAACTTGTGGCGAAAGAGACACAGAAGTTGGAGGTGCACCAGAAGTACATCGATATTCATTTTCCCCTTAGTGGTTCGGAAATTGTAGGATGGAAGCACCGCTCCGCTGTGGGGCAGAGTGAAGCGCCTTTTGACGTAGAAAATGATTTCGCCCTTTACGCTGAAATGCCTTCAACTTATTACACCGTAAATCCGGGTGAATTTTACATTGTTTACCCCGAGGATGCTCATGCGCCGATTATTGGTGAGGGCACGTTGCGCAAACTGATTGTGAAGGTGCTTATTGATTGCTAAGAAACAATAGGAAGAATATAAAAAGAAGTGGAGACACCCTGTGTTTGTTGGGGGATGTCTCCACTTTTTCTTTTTGTTAAAATGAGTGTTTGCTTAAAGCTTAAATCTTACGCCTGCGTAGAATTTACAACCGTGCATGGGACCGTAAACCATGGTGGGGTCAAACTCGGTGCTCCAAGGATTGTTGGCGCTGATGATAGCATTTTTCTGCTTGTAGTTAGTGAGGTTTTCGCCTCCGACGTAAATGGCCCACTTGCCGATATTCTTGGTGATTTGCGCACTGAGTTGGTAGAAGGCGTCATAGCGTTCGTCCCATGAGCGTGTGCCGTCTGTCGTTTGGTAAGCCTTGGGCATGCGTCCGCCACCGTTGAGGTGTGAGGTGATGTCAAATTGCCACTTGTTCTTACCTTCTGTTTCATGCCCCATTGTGAGCAAGGCTTTGTATTTGCTGGTGAGGGGTTTGTCGACAGTACCGAGGTTCTTATACGTCGTCTTTGAGATGGTGTGGCGATAAGCAGCTGTGAGGTTAAGGCGAGGGAAGAGTTCGTACGTTGCTTCTGCCTGAATGACGTGTGAATAACTATCGCCGTCGAGGTTGTAGAATTGCACCTCATGAGGTTTGTAGTCCATGTCGCAAACGACTTGCTTGACGAAGTCGGTGTAGTAATATTCTACATCGAGGTTCAAGAGTTTTTCACCCACAGGGATTTTAAACTGCCCCGACGCTCCGAAGTTCCACGCCTCTTCCTGCGTGTCAATGTCTTCGACGATCATCATCTTGCGCGAACCAGCGAGGAGGAAGTTGTTTTCGTCAAGTATGTGTGTTGTACGATAGCCCTTACCTGCCGAGATGCGGAAATGTGTGTAGAATGAGGGTGACCACTTGATGTGCGCACGAGGTGTAACAAAAGTGCCGTGAAGGTTGCTGTGATCTACTCGTACTCCCCCCATTGCTGTGAAATCGTCGTTCAATTTATAGGTGTATTGTGCGTAAGCGCCACCAACTGTTTCATGATTTTTTGATTTAGTGAGTGCTCCTACTCCGTAGATGTCCATCTTGCGTGAGAAAGCGTCATAAACAAAGTTGAAACCCGTAGATAGATTATGGTGCTTGCCAAAATCGGATTCATAGATCAGCGAACCATACCCAGACGTCTGTTTAACGTCATACGCCTTGTGCCCAAATTCAGCGTCCTGGTGGTGCCAAGAACCTGAAAGAATGAATGCGATGTTAGAATTTCTATCGTGATTGATACCAATGGCCCCCTTGGCATAGGCTTCGTAGCGGTCGGTGACTACACCAATGCGATAGCGCTCTTCGCCAGGCTTCACAGCTTTTGCTAGTTGTCCGCTTTGGCGGTCTTCTCCCAAGGCCTTGATACCAAATTGGAAATTCTTATCATGCCCATCGTAGTGCCAGCGGTTCATGATGTTGAACTGCTCAACTTGGGGCATATCGGCAAATCCGTCGTTGTTGTCGTCGTGCATCTCCATTGCCTTTTCAACATGGGCAAGTACCCCCGTGCTCCAGTGTCCCCCAAGATGGTGCATGCTGGCAGCGTTCACTTCAAGTTTGCTGTCCAGGTCGCCATAGATATTTACTGAAAGAGGAGAGGCGTCGGCTGCTGTGGGTTTGAGATATTCCACATTGATTTGCCCCGTCACGGCTTCATATCCATTCTTTACGCTTGCCGTACCCTTTGAGACGCTGATGTTTTCCATCCACGAACCAGGTACATAACCAAGTCCATAGGGCTGTGCCGCGATACGGAAATTAGGCATATTTTCTGTGAGCATCTGCACGTATGTACCAGCGAGTCCAAGCAGTTTGATTTGCTTCGCTCCCGTTGCAGCATCTGAATAACTCACATCAACTGCAGCATTTGTTTGGAAACTCTCACCGAGGTTACAGCATGCGCAGCGCAGGAGTTCGGCGCTGGTAATCATGTCTACTTTTTCCGTAGAGCGCCAATTCTTGTATACGCCCTTTCGCTTTGCGGTGACGACAGCAGTGCCGAGGTTGGTCTCGTCATTATGGTCGTGATCGTGATCATGGTCGTGAGTGCAATTTTCGGTATGCACATGTCCAGTTTGTTTCTTTGGAGGGTGGTTGTGCGAACAATTTTCCGTATGGACATGCTCTTCATGCTTGTGTTCCACCTTCTTTTTATCGTGATTATGATCATGAGTGTGATCATGGTCGGTACACACTTGTGCTGTAGCATAACTTATGCCAGTGAGCATGGCGAAGGGGAGTAGAAGTAACTTTTGCTTCATAAATTTGCGTTAGAAATATTTATACTCCGAAGGGAGAGTGTTTAATTTGTGTGCAAAATTACAAAGAAAAGTTGTGAGTGGCAAAGGGATAAGCGTTTCTGCAACATAGTTGCAAAACGACCTGATAGGGATATTGTGAAAAATGTTTACGAACCGATGCTCCGTCGCTATGATTCATACAAAAGTCGGGTCATCATCAAAGAGGGTGGGGTAAGTGTAGGGCGGAGGAGTAGGGGATTCGTTGTTTTGTTCTTGTGACACTTCAGGGTGGTCAAAGAGGTCGAAAAGGAGTTGCTCGCCGTAGTCCTGCTCGCTTAATGTGTTGATGACGATTTCAGGTGTTGCTGCCTCTTGTGGAGCGTCGAAATTTATGGTTAATTGCTGGGGAATATTCTTGCGAAGGTGGTATGCTCCCCGTTCGTCGGTGACAATGTGCGTGCTGTAAGCGTCTAATATTGAACGTAATCGTGTGGTTATCGTTCGCATGTCGGGGCGCTCTCCAAAGAAGTCCTGCTCGCTATTGTAGAGGTGAAACGTTAGTGCATCAAATGTCAGCCCATCCGGTTGAGCGCGGTTGAGCAAACTGATGATACAAGTAAGGAACTTTTCTGACATGTTAGCAAAATCAAGTGACGGTCTAAGCAACTGGACCCATTGTTTTAACACCTTCTGATACGTGTGCCTCATCGCGAGGTTGAGGGCATTGAGCGGGCGAAGTTACACATATTTTAGCGAAAATACGACCGATTTATCGCATATTTCTGTACTTTCTACCTTGCAAATTTTGCCAATCGGTAGCGTTGTGTTAATTTTGTGCAAAATTTTTTTGATAACAATGGGAGAAGCGTCCAGCTTCATCCGCTATTTAATGATTCACACTATGGGATTCTTTGATATTTTCAAAAAGAAAAAGTCGGAAGCCGAATTGGGTTGGCGCGTAGGTGGCATGGAGGATTTTATGTCGCTCATCCGCGTGTATTACCAAGCGGTGATGGCTGCAAATCTCGGCATCTCAAACCTTGCGATGCTCCCTGACCTTCGCGTGTTTAAGCAGACGATGAAGGTGCAAACAGTAAACAACAAGCTCGGATTGGGCGAGAAAAACAAGTGTAAGAAGATGCTTCAGGAGATGTATGGCATCTCCGATGGTTTCTTCAAGGAGATTGACGGAAGTATTAAGAAAAATTGCCGTTCGCTCAATGACGTTCGCGGTTATTTTATTCAATTCCAAGCGTTTTCTCAAGACACCATGATGCTTATGGGCAACTTGATGAAGTGGAAATTCCGCCTTCCAAGTTTCTTTAAGGAAGCCTTTCGTAAGATGACGGAAAAGGCTGTGCACGATGTACTTACAAAAAACACCTGGAAGGACGATGCCGTGATGAAAACCTGCTTTGGTATTCGCAAGTATCAAGTCACATTGGGCTATTCCGAAGCATGGCTTGCAGAGTATGTCTACAACATTCTTATCCTCGCCAAGAAGGAACCTAAATCTGCTGAAGAAGCATAGAACTGTTGATAAACAGGTCTTGAAATACTTCAATTCAAGTTTTTCTCTAAGAAAATAGTGATCAATACTTGTTGCAAACGATAAATTTATTTACCTTTGCAATGTTTGAAACTATAAGTATCACATGACAAAGGAGGAGCAAAAGGCACTACATACCTTCGAAACAAGAATTCGTCAACTAATTCTTGCCTATCAAGAGCTCAAGGCTGAAAATGCGGAGCTCTGGGAAATGATGGCGCAAAAGGATGGCGAGTTAGAAGCGATGAAGGCCGAAGTAGTCCTCCACAAACAAAACTACGCCAACCTCAAACTCGCTAAGATGATAGAACTCAACGATAGCGATTTGAAAGATGCGAAGCAACGCTTGGCAAAGTTGGTGCGCGATGTTGATAAGTGTATCGCGCTGCTTAATGTATAATGTTTAAATCTTGGTGCTTCCCCCCCCTGAGAGTGTACACCCTTTGCGAGTGGAGTATTTTTTTCAACATCATAACAGCGCAATATAATATGGCAGTAAGTGATAAATTAGTTATTCAGTTGCTCATCGGTAGTCATATGCAACAGATTACCGTGCGTCGCGACCAGGAAGAAATCTTCCGTAAGGCTGCCCTGCTGATTAACGAACGATTGAATAAATATAAGACGGCATACCCTAACCAAGGCGATGCCAAATACATGTCTATCGCTTTGCTCGACTTTGCGGTAAAGTCCTTACAGCTCGAGCAAAACGTAGATACAGAACCTTATAATAAGTCGATTGAATCGCTTACCAAGGAAATCGAAGAGTTGCTGAAGTAAGGCACAGAGCAGAGTAGAGAGTACTGAGCACAGAGTACAACTGACAGAGTACAGAGTACAACTACCATCCGGAGTATCACCTCCGCATGGACTCCTCACTCCTCACTCCTCACTCCTCTCTCCTCACTAAATTCACCTCCTCTTCCCCCTCTCTTATCACCTACATCGACGCATCAATGATTCATCTTCTTTCTCATGAGTGAGAGGATGAATTGTTGGCGCGTTTTTTTTGTTTAAAAGTTTATTGCAACTTTAGTTTTCTACTTAGTCAGACAACACATTTATCCTTTAACGCGTTGAGGGCGCTCTGCCGTTTGTGCATGATGCTCGCTCTCATCATAAATTCTAATTCATCGTAATGACTGAAATCATAATTTCATCAGTATGCCTCATCGCAGGGTGCATCATGGGATTCGTCTTCTTTCGTTATGTGCTGAAAAAGACATACAAGAAGGCCATCGCTGATGCCAACAAAGAAGCAGAGGTAATCAAGGAAAAGAAGCTCCTTGAAGTCAAGGAGAAGTTTTTAAACAAGAAGGCTGAGCTTGAAAAGGAAGTGCAACAGCGCAACCAAAAGATAGCACAAGCCGAAAACAAACTCAAGCAGCGCGAAATCAGCCTCAACCAGCGTCAAGACGAACTCAACCGTCGCAAGCAGGAGGTGGAAAACAACCAAGCAAAGCTCAACACACAGCTACAGCTCGTACAGAAAAAGGAAGAAGAACTCGAGAAACTCCAACTCCAAGAGCGCGAAAAACTTGAAGAACTCTCAGGACTCACTGCCGAAGAGGCTAAGGAGCGCCTCGTAGAGTCAATGAAAGACGAAGCGCGCACCAACGCTCAGGCCTATATCAACGAAATCATCGACGATGCCAAGATGACCGCCTCTAAGGAAGCCAAGAAGATTGTCATTCAGACCATCCAGCGCACCGCAACCGAAACGGCCATCGAAAACAGCGTCACCGTCTTCCACATCGACAACGACGAAGTCAAGGGGCGCATCATCGGACGCGAAGGTCGCAACATCCGCGCCCTCGAAGCAGCAACGGGCGTAGAAATCGTTCTAGACCACACCCCCGTAGCCATCGTCATCTCCGCCTTCGACCCCGTACGCCGTGAAGTCTGTCGCTTGGCCCTTCACCAACTCATCTCCGACGGACGCATCCACCCCGCACGCATTGAAGAAGTCGTGCAGAAGGTCAAGAAGCAAGTAGAAGAAGAAGTCATCGAAACAGGTAAACGCACCGCCATCGACCTCGGCATTCACGGACTTCACCCTGAACTCATCCGCATCGTCGGCAAGATGAAGTACCGCTCCTCCTACGGTCAAAACCTCCTCCAGCACGCCCGTGAAACGGCCAACCTCTGTGCCGTAATGGCGGCAGAACTGGGGTTGAATCCCAAGAAGGCAAAGCGCGCAGGCCTCCTCCACGATATCGGTAAGGTGCCCGATGAGGAAAACGAACTCCCCCACGCACTCTATGGTGCCAAACTCGCAGAGAAGTATAAGGAAAAACCCGAAATCTGCAACGCCATCGGCGCCCACCACGATGAAACGGAAATGACCAGTCTCATCGCCCCCATCGTGCAGGTTTGTGACGCCATCAGTGGCGCACGTCCAGGCGCACGTCGCGAAATTGTAGAAGCCTACATCAAGCGCCTCAACGACCTTGAAAACATCGCAATGTCTTACCCCGGTGTTGTGAAGACTTACGCCATCCAGGCAGGTCGCGAACTCCGCGTGATTGTAGGTGCCGACAAGATTGACGATAAGCAAATCGACCAACTCTCCGCCGACATCGCCAAGCGCATTCAAGACGAAATGACCTACCCCGGACAGGTGAAAATCACCGTTATCCGCGAAACGCGAGCTGTGAGTTACGCAAAGTAATAATGCAGGCGTAAACAATTTATTAAGCAAAATATTTTTTAGTTGAAGAAACTATAAAGCGAACGCTCCACTAAGGAACGTTCGCTTTTTTTGATTCATGCGTTAATAAAAAAGAAATATTGCAGTCCGATTTATGCCTCTAACCCTCAAACTATGATTTCAAGTATACCCTCGCTTTTTTTTAAATTATATTAGTGTCCAGCAAAAATTATCTCACGCACGCAAAGTTTGCAAAGACTATGCAGAGCATTTTAACCTTTATCCATAATTGATTTCGCAAAAACGGCATACATAGCTTCGTTCGGATGTAACCATTCGGATGGTGGTAATCTCTTGAAAGGTAGGGAACCACAATTAGAGCGAGTCCTTGCTATTGAGCGTCTACGCCTCTGTATATCCCCAATGTTACATGTTAATATATTTCGCACGGTCTCTGTGTTCTCTGCGCTCTCTGTTAGAATTTAATTTAAGGAGAAGGAGCAACTTCAACTTTTTATTATTAGACAGGTTAGAGGTATTTACCTGACTACAATATTTAAAAATTCATACCATTGTTTCTATAGAAGCACCGTCATTTGTTGGCTACTGACAAGGTGGATAAAAAGCGAAATAATGTGACAGTTCAAACCTTCATTTTTCGTCATTTTTCTGTAAATATTTTAACACAAATTAACATTCGTGCTACTTACAATTAAGTTGACATGTATTTTCGGAGCAACAATAAGTAACATAGAAAACCGGTTGTTTAACCTTGAAAAAACTAGGTAACTGATTTTTTGCCCCCCAAAATGGGATTTTTGAGACAAAAAAAGTGGAGATAACCCCGATTCCTAGGGGTATCTCCACTTCCGTAATACAAAGATACAAAATTTCGGAGCGAAATCCAAATTCGTTAACACTTGTTAACACCAATATTATTTCTCATTTTTCATCATTTTTTGCATAGGAGAAAGTCGACAGTTATAACTATCAGTCTCACTAACGCGAAGCTATACCCAATATGAAATTTTAATGATCATTGCCGCGTAGGTGGGCACACTTGCATAACCATTGGTGAGCAAAGTTAACCCTCGGTGGTTGACGAAAATCGAATATATGTATCGGTCTCCGTAGGAGGATTGATAACAACAGAATATGGTACCTATACCATATCCAAGTGCAAGTGTGCTTAAAGAAAACAGCAATATGTACTTGTTTTTTAAACTAAATTTTACTATCAAATTTCATGTATGTAAATAAAAGAACTTAAATTTGCGAAGTCCAGTCTTAGAATGTATAAATCTATCCCAAAGATAGATAACATTAAGGACTGACCTTTACATAATTAAAAGCGTATCTTATGCTTTGGTTCTGATGTCTTGAAATCGTAGGAAAATTTCAAACAGTGTAATATCAAGAACATTGCAACAGATGACGCTCTATGGAATGTGTTTATTCCAATTAAGTCGTATACCCACAGGTTTACGAAAATTGTTGGTTTTTACATATTCGCGTGGAGTATCATTGTTGCTCGTTTTCGATATTACGGGCACTTTCCTACGAGCCCCAAGACGTGAAGCGAGCACTGATGGCTTCACGCTTTTTTTGTGTATGAGTTATCTGATTTTAATTATATTTTCTGAGGAGACCAGAAGAAATATCAACACCTAGTTTTAGTTATGCTTCTAGTTACTAAATAAACAATAAAGTATATTACAATGAAAAAAAATGTTTTTCTTCAGTTGTTTTTTTCTCTCATCTCAATTGGGATATATGCAGATGAGGTAACAACATTGAAAGTTCTGCAAAACAATGGAAATGAAACTTTATTCATCTTGCATGAACGTCCTGAAGCTGTATTTAAAGACGATTCTTTACATATAACTTCAATGGTCATAAGCGCTTCTTTCCTTTTAAAAGACATTAATGAATGTTACTTTGTTAAAAATGACACGACCCAAGTAGAAACCTCATTGAATAAAGTTAATTCGTATCAGTGCCAGTTTATAGATAATAATAAAATTGTGATAAAGGGAATAAATGTAAACACTATAGTTCGACTTTATGATATTAAGGGTTTATGTTTAATTTCAATGAAGTCGCAAGAGAATAGAATTGTAATAGATTTGACACAATATGTTGCAGGTACTTATATTCTATCTATTTCCAATCAACCATCCTTAAAATTTGTAAAACGATGAAGATATTTAATTTGTTATTATTTACGCTCTTATCTTCTTTATATTTGACTGCACAAGAGCGAGAGTTTATGTTAATCGAAAAGAAAGATGGAACTTTATTAGAATTCAATATAAAGGATATTCAACGTTTCTTTTTTGAACAGCGCCCAGTAACTATTTCACCAGAAATAGGTGGAACCGTAGCTGAACCCGTAGATTTAGGTTTGAGCGTAAAATGGGCAAATTGGAATATGGGAGCAAACCAAGTCTATGAAATCGGAAAGAAATTTTATCCTGGGGATGTGGTTGGCAATATGGACAAGGAAACTGCACTTGTATTACAATTACCTTGGAATTACTGCGGTACACAGTACGACATTGCAACTACTAATTGGGGAGATGAGTGGCGTCTGCCCAATGCAGTAGATTGGAAGGAACTTTATGAAAAATGCGAGTGGGAGGTTATCTGCAATACCGCAATAGCTGATATGATAGAAAATCCTTATTTTGATTTTGTACTTAAAGTTACCGGTCCCAATGGTAATAGCATAACCTTCCCTTTTACCGCTGATGATGATACCAATGGGGGTTGGAGTCATGAAACTTGGCCTTGGGCTACATTTTATCGAGGTGGGCTTTATGATTATATGTGTGGCAATAATGATATAAGTACTCTTGTTGGTGCTGTATGGGATTTCTATGGTACGGCTGATGGTTCAAATCATGTGGAAGAACAAACAATAAATCAAGGCATTTGTAACCAGTTTAATGGCAATTGGGAAAATGGACCCTATGTTCGCCCTGTAATGGGAGAAAGTACCAAAGCATACATGAATTTGTCTTGTGACATTTCACTTAAAGATGAGGTTTATGTTAAGTGTCGTAATTTAATGAATGGATATGAATTCTGCAAAAATGTAGAAGAACGTGGATGGTGCTACTCTGCAACAAACGAAACCCCTTCTATAAATACGGACGAATGCATAAAAATTAATGAAACAAAAAGATTTTCCTCTGTTGTTGATACTATAATAGGTCCTATGGCAGATGAAACTACTTTTTATGTGCGAGCATACGCAAAGGTAGATGGTGAGTTGTACTATTCAGATACAGAAATAATAACTACCTCCAAAGCACTACCCGTATTTACGAATATCACAGAGGGCGAACTCGTAGATCTTGGTCTGCACGTAAAGTGGGCTTCATGTAATTTAGGAACTAACACACCTATAGATAATGGAACTATAGTTGCGTGGGACAATGAAATAAGAAAAGAATGGGGTAAATTCATAGAGTGTATTTACAATTCAGAACACGACTATGCTCACACACAACTGAGTAATGACTGGCGTATGCCTACCTATACCGAACTATGTGAGTTGCGAGATAGTTGTGAATGGACATTAGGTTTTTACAATGAAAAATTAGGATATAAAGTTACAGGAAAGAACGGGAATAGCATCTTCATCCCGACTGATTTATATTTACTATCAGGTTCATGCTCTGTCTCTGAAGAATCATATTATATGTCGACAAAACAAAATTTGTTTGGCATATCCGTTGGTAATGGTAAAGAATGTTATATCCGACCTGTTCAAGGTGAACCTTACGTTGAATTATTTAAATTCTCTGCCTTTCGTACCTCAAATGAGCATCGTCAGTGGGCACCCGACTATAGTAACACGAGAATCGGCATCAGCGCGTATGGGTTGGACAAAGCTACTAAAGAACGCAGATTAGGAATTTGTTTTTCTTCAGCACCTAACATATCCTTCTCTGAAAATAATTTTACAGAAATTGACCAACCAATAATATCTGGGAAAACGTATGTAGTAAAGATTAATAACTTACAACCAGGCTCAACTTACTATTACCGAGGTATTGCAATTCTTGATGGAGTTATCTACTATACATCAGAAGGTTCTATAAGTACTGGTACTATCGATACTACAGAGTTTCCTGGCGAAATACCCGAAGCTATAGACCTTGGACTTAGTGTAAAGTGGTCGAGCTGGAACTTTAGCGCAAGCAAACCTTCAGAAAAAGGTGAACGATATAATCTATTTGCTTCTATGATAGGTCAAAATATGAATTATAATCACATGACTGACGATTTCTCGTATCGAATGTACGACGACCCCAATCTATATAAGAATATAACAGAAGGCGATGAAGACATTGTTGATTATGTTTATGGTAACGGGTGGCGTATACCCACAAAAGACGAATGGCAAGAACTGATTGACAATTGTACATGGGAAAAAGCTACCATTGATAATGTCAACGGATGTAAAGTAACAGGTAAAAATGGAAATAGCATTTTCCTACCATTTTGCGGATATAGCGAAGGATACAAGGATGAGTATATTTATCCCAATAGTACAGAAACTGACTATTGGTCTGCAACTAGACTTGAAAATCAACTTGAATACTATATTGTGAATATATTTGAACGAGGTCAAACTTTTAATCAATCATGGTTGGGTAACTTTATGTGGATACGTCCTGTAAATGGAAACACTACAAATTGAGAATGATTATACGCAGTTCCAATTCCTCCCTCTTTGCGTTTTAATTTTGATTATAATAAATATAGCGACGTGATGCACTCGTAAAATATATTCTAGTAGAAACAATAAACAACTTCATAAAAAATTATTGCTGTCCGGTAAACTTTGAAACGGCACACTTTATGTATCCACATCCCCGATAAAATGGTGATGTGGATATTATTTTTGAAAAGTAAGCCCCCTTACTCAAATAATAGCAACTGTATATGAGGAGAAATCTCCTTC
>JAZTYI010000050.1:0-28829 GCA_045636885.1 Alloprevotella sp. | reverse complement strand
ACAAAAGTAAAAAACAATCTCGGCATTGCTCTTGTTAGAGTTTTTTTTGTTTGTCTTTTTTGGCTTCGCCAATTACTCTGCAAACTTAGTGTTACTGAGCGGAGACACCTTCGGCGTCTTGACCAACCAGATTTAGTAGATTTTCAATACCAAATACACCTCAAAACGGTCTCATTTATTTTTACAATTTTGAACACCCTACCTACGGGGGGCATTACGAAAGTGATTGGTTGAAGTGTCTACATTGCCTAAATACAAACAAAACAGTGTCGTAACGTGCTTGCTGAGGGTTTTGTTATAGAAGAAGCAATAATTGACTTTTATTTGTCTGCGGATTACACGGGAGTGATCCCGGGTGGTGCTTTAAAGTATCTTTTTGTTTGTGAAATAAGGGAAATCATCAACATAATGTATCCTATGCCCCCTATTTAAGTGTGCATAGTGGTAGTTTTTTGTTTTTTTTTAATAAAAGAGTTTGCTACCCACAAAAAAAATAATACCTTTGCGCCCTATACGGAAAATCTAGACTTAAAAACTAATAAAATAAAAGACAAAACGACATGAAGAAATTCTTTTTCTATGCTGCAGCGCTCTTTATGACTGCAGTTGGCTTTACTGCTTGTACAGCCGAGGATGAAGTTTTCCCCGAACCTGTGTTGAGCATTGCTGAAGACGAAACAACTATCGGCGCTGAGGGTGGGAATATTACTTTCAACTTGACTGCTCCCACAAATGAAAGATTCACCATCGAAACTCCCGATTGGATTGAAATTGATGAGGCTGCTACAACTCGTGGTGTAAATACAGTAAGTGATTTCACCTTTATTGTACATCCCGCAGTATCTTGTCAGGAACGTGTAGGCGCAATTAAGTTTACTACCGTAAGTGGCCGAGTTGAATCTATCAATGTAGTTCAGGCTGGCGTTGAACCCGCATTTGCTACAGAAAAGGCAATGGTTGGTTTTGTAGGTGGAGAATTCTCTATTGCTCTCAGAGCAGTTGATGGTTACACTATCACAATGCCCGAGTGGATTACCTTGAAGGATGATATCGCTACAACTCATAAGAATCAGCAGATCGCTTTGCTTCATTTTGAAGTAGCACAGAATACAGGTGATAAGCGTTCTGGTGAAATTGTTGTTACTTGTGGCGATGGTTGTGGTAAGTCAGCAACGCTTGTTGTAGAACAGTTGCCCCAGGCTATTCAGTATAAGGGCCAGTTGACATCACTCGCTTATGGTGATGTGTATGACTCTAACATCACAATTATGTGGGATGCAGAAGATCCTACAACAGTTTATGTTTGTGACCTTGAACCATACTATGCTGAATCTGGTCGTAACGTTGCAAATGGCGAAAATATCTTGCCTGCCTGGTATTCTGCTGCAGATAACATGATCTTGATTGAATCGGGTACATACTATAATATCGACGAATATTTCTACGTAAGTTTGGATGCTGCAGTTGATAGTGAAAGTGCCAATATTACACAGTATGGTTTATTGGAACTCAGTGGTGATATGTCAACTGTAACACTTCCTTATGCATTCTATACAGGATATTATACTGCAGACGCTTGGTTACCTGATGACCTCTATGGAGGTGGCGTAACTTACACACTTGTTACAGAATAAAAACAATTTTCGGTTATAAAAATCACTGCTGGTGCATGAGCATCGGCAGTGTTTTTTTTACCTGCGCAACGATTGATGAGGGATTTTAATGGGGGACAGAAAGAAATCTTGTAATTTTTCCCAGGAAAAGGACTGATAATCTTTATATTTTTCTTAATTTTGCGCGACAAAGTGGACTCCTCCACTCTATAAGTGCGAAAATAATAATCAATAAATAAATAGTTAAGATAATGGCAGCATTACAAACAATCAGAAACCACGGAGCCTTGATCGTTGGTGCAATCGGTCTTGGTTTGTTCGGTTTCATTGCCGGCGACCTTTTCAACGCTATCGAAACAACAGCAGCGTTCAACAAGCAGCAGGCAGGTGAAGTGTATGGCACTTCAATCGACATTATGGAGTATCAGAACCTTGTGGAAGAAATGACACAGGTAATGAAGATGCAGCGCGCTATGCAAGGTCAGTCTGAAAACCTTACTGACGCTGAACTCCAACAGGTACGCGAATATGTGTGGAACGACTTTGTTCGCTCACAGGTAATCGCTAAGCAGGCAGAAGAAGCAGGCATTCAGGTGACTACTGCTGACTTCCAGAACGCTCTTGTGAAGGGTGAATCACGTAGCCTCTCAATGATGGCAGCTATTCTCGGTTCGCAGGATGGTAAGCTCGATTTCGCAGCACTCCAGGAATTCCTCAAGACTAAGGAACAAATGCTCGCACAGGCAGCGCAATCACAAGACGGTTCACTCGAACAGGTCATGATGGTTGATGCTATTTGGAAGTGGACTGAAAAGCAGTTGAAGAAGGAACTTCTCGAAACAAAGTTCTACACCATCATCAACAACTGCTGTATAGGTAACCCCGTTTCTGCAAAACTCGAAGCAGCTACTGCTGATCAGAAGCGCACTGTAGTTGCGGCTTTCCCCCTCAGCGCTATCGCTGATGCTGATGTAACTATAGAAGACGCTGATATGAAGGCAATCTACGACGCAAAGAAGGACTTCTACAAGCTCTACTCACAGACACGCGACGTGAAGTTGCTCGACGTTGAAGTTAAGGCAAGCACTGCAGACCAGGTGGCACTTACTATGGAAGTAAACGAAGTTGCAAACGAACTCCGCGCTGGTGCAAATCCTGCTACAACAGTTGCTGCAAGCAAGTCTATTGTTGCGTTCAACAATGTTCCCGTACGCAAGGATGCTTACAAGAGCATGAACGACATCTACAGCCGTCTTGATACTGCTACAGTAGGTTATGTTTCTCCCGCTTTCTATACAGTGGCTGACAACACAGTGAATACTTACAAGCTTGTATCTAAGGTTACATTGCCCGACTCTGTGCTTTACCGCCGTATCTTTGCCGTTGCTGCTGACCTCGAAGCAAGTAAGACTCTTGCCGACAGTATTGCTACTGCAGTGAAGGGTGGTGCTGACTTTGCAGAACTCGCTAAGAAGTATCAGCAACCCACAGACTCTATGTGGTTGACTTCTGCACAGTATGAAGGTTCTGCGCTCGACGCTAACACTGCTGAAATGATCAACCTCCTCAGCACTACTAAGGCTGGTCAGGTTGCTGTGCTCAACTTGAACAACAATTACAGCATTGTGCTTCAGGTGCTCGAAACAAAGAACCCTGTTGAAAAGTATAACCTCGCTGTTGTGAAGTGTAAGAACGAGTTCTCTAAGGAAACTTATAACAATGAACTCAGCAAGTTGAATAAGTTCCTCTCTGAGAACACTACTATCGAAGCAATCGAAGCAAATGCTCTCGCTGCAGGTTACATGGTTGCTGACCGCATCATCTCTGCTCCCGATAACTCTCTTGAAGCACAAATGAGCGGTGCGAAGGAAGCTGTTCGCTGGGCGCTTGACGACGCTAAGGTAGGTGATATCTCACGCATCTATGAATGTGGCGCCAACAAGGAACACCTCGTTGTTATGGCAGTAGCTGGTATCAACGATAGCGAATATGTTGCATGGGACAACAAGAATGTGAAGCCCGAACTCGAACGCCTTGCTAAGCAGAATAAGAAGGCTGAAAAGGCACTCGAACTCGTTGCTGCTGCAAAGACTATGGACGAAGTTGCTAAGGTAGAAAAGGTTGTTGTAGATACCATCTCTGCAAACTTTGTACGCAACGCACGCGTTGACTTTGTAGGTATCGCAGAACCCGCACTTTCTGGTGCTATCGCTGGTGCTAAGGCAGGCGAATTTGTAGGTCCTATCAAGGGCGCAGGTGCCGTTTACTTCGTACAGGTGCTTGAAGACCTTCCCTCTGAAGTACCCTTCAACGAAGCAAATGCGCTTCAGCAGGCTACACAGAACTTCATGAGCAACATCATGCGCTACCAGTACTACGGACAACCCCAGGAAGTGTTGCTCAACACGTTGATGCTTGATGCAGAAGTGGTTGATAACCGTTACAAGTTCTAAATCTCCTCTCTTTCTTTGACTTGACTGCAAACCCTTGAGTTTGCTATTCAATAAAACTTTTGGGACTGCGTCAAAATGCTGACGCAGTCCCTTTTTCTTGTACTATTAAGAACCATAACAAGTGGTCACAGACCGTTGTCGACGGCACTCCCATAAACAAAAGCTGCTATGAAATTTCTAAAAATCCTTCGCATTCTCGTCATCGCGTTCTTCGTATGGAGCATCGGTGGAGTCATTCTTCACCGCTTCGTACCCGTGCCCATCACGCCCTTTATGATACGTTATTGCCTGTCTGAACTTTACGATGGTCGCATGCCACAGTTGGCGCACAAGTGGGTGCCGATGGATAGCATTTCCCCACATCTAAAGGCCGCCGTTATTGCTTCGGAAGACCAACTTTTTTACGAGCATCATGGGTTTGACTTCGACCAAATAGAAAAAGCATTGGAGGAACGTAGGCAAGGAAAGCGCAATCGTGGAGCAAGCACTATTTCGCAACAGACAGCCAAGAATGTCTTTACCTTTGGCACGCGCACATGGTTGCGCAAGGGACTGGAGACGTATTACACCTTTCTCATCGAACTCTTCTGGTCTAAGGAGCGCATCCTCGAGGTGTATCTGAATAGTATAGAAATGGGACCTGGCATCTTTGGCGCAGAAGCCGTGGCGCAAGAGCATTTCAACCGCTCAGCAGAGAAGTTGCGCCGCACGGATTGCGCTTTGATTGCTGCCACCCTGCCCAACCCGAACAAGTACAGTTCGAAAAATCCATCGTCGTACATGCGCAAGCGCCGCCAACAGATTTTGCGACAAATGCGCCTGATGGGGAACTAAGTGTGGTACACACATTATAATATAGTGTCGAGTTGCTTCCCGCAGCTCGGCACTTTTTTGTGCACGACAGGGGTGTGACGACAAAATTTTGGGAGATTTTGCAAAATTTATAGTACTATGTTTTGCAAGGTACTAAAATAATACATATCTTTGCACTGTAAATCATCATTCCCTTGCTTATGAACATTGAAAATGCCAAGTCGCAGTTGCGCAAAGGTATGCTGGAATTTTGCGTGTTGCTCCTGCTGAAAGGGCGTCCGGCATATACGAACGATATTATTGCGAAGTTGAAGGCGGCAAACTTGATTGTGGTAGAAGGCACGCTTTATCCCCTGCTCACGCGCTTGAAGAAGGACGGACTGCTCTCGTATGAGTGGCAGGAATCTACGCAGGGACCGCCCCGAAAGTATTATTCGCTCACACCAGAGGGTGAGGCATTCTTGTTGGAACTTGATGCGGCGTGGCAAGAGATTGCTCATACGGTCAATGTCCTGCAACAAGAAGCGTAAGTGCCCAACGAACTTCTTTATGACTTCTTAAATTAAAAACTATCCCCATTATAGCATCATGAAAAAGACAATCAATATTCATTTGTGCAATCGCATATTTACGATTGATGAAGATGCGTGTCAACTCCTGGAGAGTTACCTCACGAATATGCGCACCTACTTCTCAAAGCGAGAAGATGGGGCGGAGATTGCCGACGATATAGAATTGCGTGTGTCGGAATTGTTAGAAGAGTTGAAGCAAGCAGGCACAACCTGCATTACCCTTTCGCAGGTGCAGGAACTCATTGCGCGCATCGGCAATCCCGAGGAAATGGAGGGCGATGAAGCGCCCGTTGTTGATGAAGAAACGGTAACGGAAGGCGGTGCTGACACCGAACCCCAAGAAGAATTTGAAGCCAGTGGCGCTTCTCGCACCTTGCGCCGCGATATGCAGGGCAAGATGTTGGCAGGTGTCATCAGTGGTTTGGCACGTTACTTCGGTTTCTCCGACGCAACCCCTTGGCGCATCCTCTTCCTTATTGTGTTCGTGTTTACAATTCCCGTTTCCACCGTTTGTTACCTTGTGGGGTGGTTGATTATTCCCAGTGATGCCGACATTACGACTACTTCAGGCGCTCCTGCACCCGCTGAACGTCAACTGTTCCGCGATGGAAACAACAAAATGCTGGGCGGGGTGATTAGCGGACTCTGTGCGTACTTTGGCGGAAAGGACGTGACGCCCTGGCGTTTGCTCTTTATTCTTCTCTGCTTTATGAGTGCCTCGCTGTTGGTGTTGATCTATCTTGCCATGTGGCTCATCGTACCCGAAGCCGTTACGGCAGAAGACCGCCTCCGCATGAAGGGCGAAAAAGTAAATTTTGAGAATGTCAACCGCGAGGTGATGAGCGAAATGCGCACATCCGAAGGGCATTCGTCTGTTCAGAAACCTGCTGCATTTCGCTGGGGACGCGTCCTGCTCCACATAGCACTGCTCATCATCGTTCTGCCCATTATCTTCACCCTGTTAATGGGGGTGATTGCAGCGATTTCCTTCCTGCTGATACTTACGGCGAGTGTGACCAACGTGTGCAGTTGGGCAACCATGCCCCATTTGCCCGAGTTGACCGCCTGGATTACGGTGCAACCCGCCGGTCTTTCTTGGTTGCTTTACACCAGTACAATCTGCGGTTTTCTCATCGTCGCCATTCCCCTTTACGCCCTTATCCGCAGTGTCTTCGCCTCGGATTCGCCGCTCTCTAAAGGTGTTAAAATCACTCTGATTACCCTGTGGCTGCTCGCCCTCAGTATCGGCATTGCTGCAGTTATAACGGCGTGTTTTTTCTGTGTGCCAGTGTAGTGAAATTGCCTCCCGCTCTGTCTGTTACATAAAAAGAAGCATCGGAAAACCTCTTGAGGATGTCCGATGCTTCTTTGTGTTAGTGCGGTAAGTGTTATTTCGCGTTGGGGAAAAGTTCTGCTTTCAGTTCGTCAACTAAATACGCATCGCTCATGCAGTGCATATCGGCGACGCCTTCACTGATAAGTTCAAAGGTTTTAGAGTCATAAAACATTCCTAAAGCCTCTTCGTACGTGATGCCTGTTTGGTCGGCAAAGAGTTGTACGATACGTGCAAACTTGCGTTGCAGAATAATTTTGTTGGCTTGCATAGGTCAGAGTTTTATGGATTCTATGAAATGAAGATGCTTCTCTAATACTACCTGGTTAGTGATGCATACTTGGTGGTTGGGGCGCTTGAAACGCAATTGGTCAAGTGCTTGCTCAAAGGTGTATATGCCCGAAAAATAGAGGTCTATGGTGTCAAAAACTTGGTCGTCAGCAATGCCGCCCTCTATAATATCATATTGAGGGTGGGGCAGTCCCTTACGGCAAGCAGTGATATAATCAAGCCATTTACTATCGTATGCGTCAAAGACTATGCGAGAGAAATTCGTTAAGTCTTCATCCAACTCATAAACATTCAGAAAAGCCTCTTCGCCCTTGCGCAAAAAGCGCTGCCCGTACTTTACAGCCTGCTCGCGCAACGTTGTCAGGTAAAAACCTCTACCGAAGTCAAGATGTTCGCGAGAGTGGTGCACGTCAGGAGTGGGCACCTTGATGTTAGATGTGTGGTATAATCGTATCATTCCAAGACTCCTTTCTTTTTCATAAACGCCACCAAGTCTTCTACGATATACTCTTTGGAGAAAGAGTGTAGCACGTCGTAGCAGGGCACAATGTAGTCTGATATGATGCCTGCGCTCTGCAATTTATGATAGACTTCGCGAGCGCTGAGCTTCAAATGGTCGGCAAGGCAACCTATGCAAAAGATGGTGAAGTTTAATGTTTGCGCATTCATATCCGACAACAATAAGGTTAGATTACACTTGCAAATATAACTCTTTTATTTGGTAAAACAATTCGTCGTAGAGGTTTATCCCTCTAACCATCCTCCATTCCGTTTCTTTTATGTATCTTTGCCAAATAACAGTATATCGTAAACATGTTGTTAGGTAGTGGCGGATGAGCGCTGCATTTACTTTCTCGTACCCCTCAAGACCTACCAACCTTATAACCTCAAAACCTAAATTATGGCAAAGAAAGAACTAGAAGTTTTGGATCCTAAAACTGAGAAGCTCAAGGCCCTTCAGGCGGCTATGGCAAAGATAGAAAAGGACTTCGGTAAGGGGTCGATTATGAAGATGGGTGATGAAAAGGTAGAGAATGTCGAAGTGATTCCTACGGGTTCGTTAGGCCTTGACCTCGCCCTCGGCGTGGGTGGTTACCCCAAGGGACGCATTATTGAAATCTATGGTCCCGAAAGTTCGGGTAAGACCACGCTTGCCATCCATGCGATTGCTGAAGCACAACGCCAGGGAGGTATTGCGGCGTTTATTGATGCGGAACACGCCTTCGACCGCTTCTATGCTGCGGCTCTCGGTGTGGATACTGACAACCTCTTGATTTCTCAACCCGACAACGGCGAACAGGCACTTGAGATTGCCGATCAACTTATCCGTTCTGCAGCAGTAGATATCGTTGTGGTCGACTCTGTTGCAGCTCTTACTCCCAAGGCAGAAATCGAAGGCGATATGGGCGACAACAAGGTGGGTTTGCAGGCACGTCTTATGAGCCAGGCGTTGCGTAAACTGACGGCGTCAATCAATAAGACCAATACCACCTGCATTTTCATCAACCAGTTGCGCGAAAAGATTGGTGTGATGTTTGGCAATCCCGAAACCACAACGGGTGGTAACGCCCTGAAGTTCTACGCTTCCGTGCGCCTCGATATTCGTAAGGTAACTACGCTTAAGGATGGCGACACTCCCGTGGGCAATCAAGTGCGCGTGAAAGTCATTAAGAACAAGGTGGCGCCTCCCTTCCGTAAGGCAGAATTTGAAATCACCTTCGGACAGGGAATTTCGCAGATTGGCGAAATCGTAGACCTCGGCGTAGAAGCAGGCATTATTAAGAAGAGCGGTTCGTGGTTCAGCTATGGCGACACGAAGATTGGTCAGGGACGTGAAGCCGTGAAGCGCATTCTTGAAGACAATCCCGAATTGGCAGAAGAAATCAAGCAGAAGATTTTGGGCAACTACGAAAGCCCTGTAGATACCCAGGCGGTTGAAGAAGAATAGTCGTAAACGTTATGGTTAATCTCAAAAACGTTTTCTGTGCACTGCTCCTTTCGTGCATGTTCACCGCTTGCGGTTCAGAAGTGGTCGACCAATACATCACTGAGATAGAGCGCACCACCAAGGAAATCAAGGCGGCAACAACCTTTGAGGAGGTCACCGCTGCCACCGAGCGACTGATGAAGTGGGAGCGCGAGCATTACGACGCACTTTCCGAAGCGCTTGATGGTGATAAACTGAAGCAGGCGGAAGTCAATCGTGCCCACAAGGAATTTATGCACGTAGGCATGTCGCGTTCCCTTGAATTAGCAAAGGAAAAGGCTACGACGGAGTAACCCAACCGCACCACCACCCTCCGCTTTGCTTTTTGGCAGTTCCGCATCTGGCGAAACTCCAACTGAATACGTAAAAATTAACTCGGGCTTACTTCAACATAAGTCCGAGTTAATTGCGTTTATGCCCGAGATGATTTTAGACAATAATATAGAAGTTGACCCAAGAACTGTAACAGTTATATTATCCCCCAATAAATGTGTACAAAGATTAGTTAAGATAGGAGGAAGATGAGAGAAGCGAAAATCAAAACCGTCTTTGGAGGGGATATGATTATGATTTTTAATGGGCAACTTCTATATTATTGCCCCCAATAAAAAACTATCAGTTGCGAAAAATTGTGACACTTCCTTCCTTCATTTTTCGTCATTTTTCTGCCAAAACTTTAACAAACATTAACATTCTGACTACTCGCCCTTGCGACAATGTCTATTTGCGGTGCAAGAATAAGTAACATTAAAAACCGGTTGTTTAATCTTGAAAAAACTAGGTAACTTATTTTTTGACCCCAAAAATGTTTTTTTTGAGACAAAAAAAGTGGAGATATCCCCGATTCCTGGGGGTGTCTCCACTTCCGTAACACAAAGATACGAAATTTCAAAGCGAAATGCAAATCCGTTAACACTTGTTAACACCAATATTATTCCTCATTTTTCGTCATTTTTTAGGCGCGGATTGGAGCCCCATTTGACTGGTATTTCCGACATAGAACATTACTCTTTGCGCAGGAATCACTAGTGAAATGCCAATCAAGTCTCCTCTGATTCGGAGAAGTCAACGTCTCTACGTTTGCGCCCTTTGCGTCTTTGCGTGAATAGAAGGCAGACATGCAGGATTTGTGGTCTCACGCAAAGGCGCAAAGGGACGCAACGCTGTCCGTAAGAATATTATTGCCCCACAAAAAAGATGGCAACAATATAGCAGATGTCCACAAAAAATCCTTACTCCAAAGACGTAGTGCTCTTATTATTTTAACCACTAATGGCACGAATGGACACGAATGCCTTGCGGGGTATTTAAGACCAGATGGTTATTGATTAGTGCGCCCTTCGGTTCGGTAAATTAGTGTTCATTTGTGGTTTCAAATCAGAGAGTGGAATATTTTCCACCGTTCCCCTTACCCCATCTTCCCCGTAAGGTAAGCGCGTGTGCGCTCGTCAAGGGGATTGGAGAACATTTGGGCAGTGTCGCCAAACTCCACCAATTCCCCGAGGTACATAAACATAGAGCGTTTCGACACACGCATTGCCTGCCCCATGTTGTGGGTAACGATGAGGATGGTCACCTCTTTTTGAAGTTCCGTCATAAGTTCCTCAATGTGCTTCGTGGCAATTGGGTCGAGTGCAGAGGTGGGTTCGTCCATCAGGAGCACATCGGGCTTCATCGCCAGGGCGCGAGCAATGCACAGACGCTGTTGCTGACCTCCCGAAAGGAACGTCCCCTTTTTGTCCATTACATCCTTAACCTCGTCCCACAGCGCTACACTACGCAGGCAGCGCTCTACCGTTTCGTCGCGCTCATACTTGGGCAGGCGAATGCCGTTGAGCGTGAATCCCGCCAGCACATTCTCGTAAATACTCATCGTGGGGAAGGGCGTAGGTCGCTGAAAGACCATGCCGATGCGGCGACGCACGTCGATAGGTTCCATGTCGAGTATGTTTTGTCCCTCCAACAGGATTTCACCTCCCACATGGATGTGCGGATAAAGTTCGTGCATCAAATTTGCCGCTCGGAGAAGCGTAGATTTTCCGCATCCCGAGGGTCCCATGATGGCAGTAATCGTATTTCGCTCAATGGCGCCAGAAACATACTTTACAGCCATGGTTTGCGGAGAGTAGGAGACACACGTTTTTTTGAATTCAAGGATAGGAGTTATTGATTCCATTTTTTAGCAAGATACTTAGCGGTAAGATTAAGCGTGAGCACGAAGAGCAGCAGGAAGAGCGAAGCGCCCCAAATTAACTCCTGCAAGTTTGGGTCGTTGAAGAATTCCCAAATCAAGAGGGGTACGGCAGAAATGGGCTTGTCCACCGAGAAGCGCATGAGCGAACACCCGAGTGCGGTAAACATCAGCGGAGCCGTCTCTCCGATAACGCGAGAAATGGCAAGTAGGATGCCCGTAAATATCCCTCCAAAAGCAGCGGGGAGTTGCACCCGAATCATGACGCTCGCTCTGTTTGCTCCCAGTGCGAGGGCAGCCTCCTTCAGCGACTCGGGGAGCATCTTCAGCGTCTCCTCCGTAGCGCGCACAATCAGTGGGAGCATCATGATGCCCAGCGCCACGCTTCCCGCAATGGCGGAGTAACCGCGCATGGGGACGACCACCCAGATGTATACGATAATCCCAATAATCACAGAGGGCGTGCCTTGAAGCAGGTCGGTAAGGTAACTTACCACTTGGGCAAACCTATTCTTTCGGTACTCCGCTAAGAATGCCCCACACAGCACCCCGACGGGCACTGCCACAGCCGTAGCCAATCCTAACATCAGCATGGTGCCCACAATGCCGTTGGCAATTCCTCCGGGGATGGGAAGTCCTGCCTCCATCGCCTTCATGGCGCGGTAAGCCGTAGGGGTAGGTTCGGTAAAGAATGACCACGAAAGTTGGTTATAACCCCTGAAAAACACTTCGCCCAATATCGCCACAAGCGGAACGGCAGTTAGCGCCGATAAGAGGCAGACCGTCCCGAGCATCAGGCGATTTTTGGCGAGGCGGTATGTAGAATTTATTTTCATATAGATTGGTGAAATGAGAAAGGAAAAAGGAGAAAGGCCATGCGGGGCATACTTCCGTTTATGTCTACTCGACCCTTGCTTAATAAAGGCAATCAAGATTGCAAAGCGGGATTAAAGAAGAAATGAAAAATGAGAAATGAGAAAGGAGAAAGCGCTGGCGCACTGACGTACCGCATGGTTATTTCTCCTTTCTCCGTTCTCCTTTCTCCTTTCAAATGCGTGCGCGTTTAATCATAATTTTACCCACCATATTAATAAAGGCAGTAATCAGGAAGAGCAACAATCCGATGGCGATGAGCGAGGAAAGGCGCAGGCCGTCGGCTTCGCCAAACTGGTTGGCAATGATAGACGCCATGCTGTTGCCCGTAGCGGTGAGCGAGGCAGGGATGTTGTTCGTATTCCCAATGAGCATCGTTACGGTCATTGTTTCGCCCAGGGCGCGCCCAATGGCTAAGATGTACGCCGAAAATATTCCCGACCCCGCGAAGGGAAACACGATGCGGCGAACGACCTCCGCCCGCGTAGCCCCCAGACTATATGCACCCTCCTTAAGCTCACCCGGTACCATCTTAATAAATTCTGCACTCAACGAAGCTGCATAAGGGATTATCATAATTGCCAGCACAAGTGATGCTGTCAACACTCCCGAACCCTGTGGAGAAATATCAAGCGCCATAATCACGGGGCGGAGTGTGTAAAATCCCCACAGCCCATAAATTATAGAGGGAATACCCGCCAGCAGGTCAGTTACCGTGCTAAGTACCGCCGCCAACTTCGTTCCGCGAAAATATTCACCTACAAAGAGTGCTACGGGTAAGGAGAACGGAATGCAGAATAGTAATGCGAGCAGCGTTGTAAGCAGTGTACCGACCACAAAGGGTAATGCTCCGTAGATTTCTGAACCTTCTGTGTAGCTCCACTCCGATGAAGTTAAGAAATTCAGAAATCCAAAGTGGTTAAACGCCTCAGTGGCATCGGTGACGAGGGCATAAACAATGCCCCCACACACCAATGGTACCACTAAAGCCGCCAGCAATAACAACAAATTATAAATTTTATCGTTCATACTCGGTTTGAGATTACTTCAAAATCGCAATGCCGTCGTAAGTAACCGTCTTGAGGTTAATCATGCTTTGCTCTTTCGCCTTTAAGGGGAGGGGAGCGTAATGCACTTCAGAGGTAATCGCCTGCGCTTCGTCAGAGAGAAGGTATTGCATGAGGTCGAGTGTCGCCTGAGCCTGCCCTTTCGTGCGGTTCGCGTAATTTTGTTCCTTGTAAATCACAACCCATGTGAAGCAACTGATGGGATAAGCCCCCACGGCTTCCGAATTGGTGATAGACGTACGCGTATCGGCAGGAATTTCGCCCGAAGCTGCCGCTGAGATAGTGGTAGCCGTGGGCGTAACAAACTCGCCGTTTTTATTCTGCACCTTTGCGTAGGGGAGTTTTTGGGCAAAGGCGTATTCCGAACCCACATAGCCAATCGTGTTCTTCGTTTGCTTGATGACACCTGCTACACCGGGATTACCCTTAGCCGCTTGACCTACGGGGAAGTCTACCGACTTGCCAGCACCATACTTTTCAGCCCACATGGGACTTACCTTGGTAAGATAATCTGTGAAGACAAAGGTTGTACCCGAACCGTCCGAACGGAACGTAGGGATGATGGTTTCAGCAGGGAGGTTGGCGTTGGGATTGAGTGCCATCAAGCGCGCATCGTTCCACATAGTGATGTTACCCGCAAAGATGTCGGCAATCACCTCGCCCGAAAGATTGAGGTTGTCCACCCCCTCTAAATTATAAGCAAGCACTACGGCGCCCATGCACGTAGGAATGTGCACCACAGCCGGTATCTCGCTCATCTCTTTGTCCGTCAAGTAAGCATCAGTACCCGCAAAGTCCACAATCTTATCGCGAAGGTTGCGCACACCTCCGCCCGAACCGATACCACCGTAGGCAACGGCGTCGCCATGCTTCTGACCAAACTGTTCAAACACTACATTGTAAAAAGGAAGTGGGAAGGTAGCACCCGCGCCAGCCAATTCCTGCGCATCACGACCGGCCTTGTCTGTATTGCCACCACAAGCGGTCATCACAAGGCTCATTGCCATTGTGAGTAGGGGGAGAAAAATCTTTTTCATAAAGGTTAGATGTTGATTTGTCTATGGTTAAATCTAAAAATAAAAGGAGAGGAGAAAATGCCACCCGGCGAATTGAGAACTATGAAGTTGGTCTTCATAAATGCCTATAAATCCTTTACTTCTCCGGGTAGCAACTATCTAATTTGTGTGGGTTAAGTAACGGAAAAATAATCAGTTGGGACAGTTTTAATTGTATTTTTAGTTGATTCCGTTTTTGTGAAGATGGAGCATAGCGGGCTATGTGAGTGATGAACAAAGACGAAAGCGACAAAAAGACAAATCTTTAAATGCCTCCATAAAACATTATAAATAAAAAAGTCCCAAGTTATTTTTTTAGCGTTACTAAATTCCGAAGTAGCAACTTACATAAGCAGAATACTTCTCATCGGCACCATCCGCTTTAGGCATAGCCATGCGGAAGTTGGGGGCAATCTTGACGAACTTACCAACCTTGATTTGCGCACCAAGGATGGCGGCTTGTTCATCCTTCTTGATGTTCCAATCATTCTTTGAAGAGAGGTCGTCGAAACGGGCGTAGAGGTTTACGTTCTTGGAGGCGTTGAGCGTAGCATAGATAGAGTAGCCCTGCTGGTCGGCATCCTTCTTGTTGGAAGCGTTCTTCATGAAGTTATATTCCGCACCGATGCTGAAATGCTTTGCCTTGTAGCCCACGAAGGCGGCTGCGTTGAGAATGTCCTTGGCATCGTCCGTGCTGGTTTCGTTAATGCCCGCGTAAAGTCGGATGCTGAGCCCCTTGATGGGGGTTAAAGTGGTGCCGAGTCCGTAGTTCAAACCGTCGTTCTGCTGAATCTTCTTATACCCTTCGCCATTTACGACAATAGCGTCCGCAGAAAACCAGTCGGCAAACTTGTACGTGGCAGAGATGCCGAGGTCGGCGCTGCTGCCAAACTTATATTGGTCTTGGAAGGACTTCATGACGTAGCGGTAACCCCAAAACTTTTCCTGGAAGTTGAATTGTGTGGTAGAAATCAAACCTCCGTTGAGTGTAAGGTTACCAGACTTCCATGAGAGTGACGCATTCTTAATATAAGCAAGGCGATTGTTGTCGCTTACGTCGCTGGACTTGCCCATGTCCATCACTCCCTTTACGGTGAGTCCGTTGTCTAACTTATACTCATAGCCTAAGTAACTACGCTCAAGTTCAAAACCGCGGTCATCATTCTGTGCGCCAAACGCGGAATGGAAATTGCCGAATACCTGCACGATAGCCTTGCCCTTAGGCTCAGACTTTTCAGAATTTTGCTGCGCTGCAGCGCTCGTTACCATGCAAGCGGCGAGGCCTGCGAAGAGAAATTTGTTTTTCATTGTGATAGTAATATAAAATGAAATGAATAAGTTGTTCCAACTGTTGGAGCGGGTGAATCAAAGGGCGACTTTTGAGACTGCGCTTCCTTGTTTTCACGGTGCAAAATTACGGGCGTAATGTTACAAGGCTGTTACAAGAAAGTTAGGGTTTTGTTAATTCTGAAAACAGTGGGGTCGAGTGGGGAGGAGCGCTGAAATTGTTACATTTTTGTTAAATCTAATTTTCCCCATTCCCCTGCCTGAGATTTCTCTGTAACTTTGCCGCAGAAACAGTTGAAACTTACTTATGACGAACCAACGCATTTTGATTGTTGACGACGAAGAAACCCTCTGCGAGGTGCTGAAACTGAATCTTGAGAATGAGGGATTTGAAGTAGATACCGCCTTGAGCGCCGAGCAAGCACTGAAACTTGACCTTAAGCGCTATGCCCTGATTTTGCTTGACGTGATGATGGGCGAAATCAGCGGTATAAAAATGGCGAAGATGCTTAAAGCAGACATGAACCTTTCGGAAATCCCCATCATCTTTTGCACGGCGCGCGATGCTGAGGACGATATGGTCATGGGGCTTAACTTGGGGGCGGATGACTATATTACAAAACCATATACCGTGCGTAATGTCATTGCGCGCGTCAAGAGCGTGTTGCGCAGAACTGCTGCAAGTAAACCGCAAACTGCCGCTACACCCGCGCAGTCGCTTCAAGTGGAAAACCTCTGCTTAGACCTCGAATTTAAGCGCTGCACGGTAGACGGAGTGGAGGTGAAACTTACGCGCAAGGAGTTTGACCTTTTGGCGTATCTGCTTTCGCGCCGTGGCAAAATTTGTTCGCGCGAACAAATATTAAGCCACGTGTGGAGCGAAGAGGTCGTAGTGC
Source organism: Alloprevotella sp. (assembly GCA_045636885.1). GTDB lineage: Bacteria > Bacteroidota > Bacteroidia > Bacteroidales > Bacteroidaceae > Alloprevotella. The sequence goes on along the minus strand of JAZTYI010000050.1, from coordinate 12,398 downwards.
TTGACAGAACCATAGACGTGAACATTACGCGCCTTCGTGCGAAGATTGGAAGCTATGGAACGTATATTGTAACCCGCTCTGGATTTGGTTATGGCTTCCGTGATTAAACTCTCTTACCACCGCCGCCTCTTCCTCGTGCTACTGGCATTCTCATGGCTGTTGACGTGTTGCGTGGCCGCCTTTCAGTACGTGCGCGAGCGACAATACAAGAGCGATTTTATCAGTGCGCAGCTCCAACTTTACAATCGCTACCTGCTTGAAACCGTGGAGCAAGGCGCAGATTACCAGCGCTACATTGCTACTCACTCAAAACCGTTTGAAGACCTGCGTGTGTCGGTCATAACGCTCTCAGGCGCCGTGGTGTATGACAATGAGTTGCATGCAGATTCGTTGGACAATCATCGCACTCGCCCCGAAGTGGTAGCGGCTCTGAAGAAGGGCGCAGGGTATCACATCGGACGCCGCTCGGCAAGTGATGGGCGCCAATATTTCTACTCCGCCACGCGTGGCGAAAGGGTTATTGTGCGCACGGCAATACCTTATTCCGCCTCGCTTCGGGAATTGCTCAGTGCGGATTGGGTGTTCCTGTGGGGGATGGTTATCCTGAGCAGCATCATGAGTGTGGTGGCTTATTTTGCTACGCGTCGGCTGGGGAACACTATTGACCGCCTCAATCTTTTTGCCAAAAGGGCGAAGCGTGGGGAGGTGTTTAATGAAGAAGAACCCTTCCCCAACGATGAGTTGGGCGCTATCTCTAACAGCATTGTCCATCTTTACGGGCAGTGGCAGCAAACGATTCTTGATCGCGACCGAGCTCATGAAGCGGCAATGCGCGAGGAGCAGGAGAAGATTCGCATTAAGCGCCAGCTCACCAATAATATCAATCATGAACTCAAGACGCCCGTTGCCTCTATGCAGGTGTGTCTTGAGACCCTGCTTTCGGGTATTGCCCTGACCGAAGAAAAACGGCAGGAACTCATTGAGCGCTGTTATGCCAACGCCGAACGCTTGCGCCGCTTGCTGGGTGACGTGTCGCTCATTACGAGAATGGAAGACGGCAGTGCGCTTATTGCGAAGCAACCCGTGTGTCTGAACGATATTATCAATGAGGTGGCGGCAGAGGTTGCCATAATGCCTGCTGACGAGCGGATGGAGGTGCACATAGAAGTGAAGGAGCGTGTGGAGGTGGAAGGCAACTTGATGCTCATCAGTTCTATTTTTCAAAACCTTACGGAAAACGCGTTGGATTATTCGGGGGGCAAAAATATCTACATCACCTTGTTGGAAAACACTGCCGAAGTCTGTCGCTTGCGCTTTGAAGACGATGGTCGGGGAGTGGCTTCTGCCGAACTGCCTCGCCTTTTCGAGCGCTTCTACCGTGTTGACAAGGGGCGTTCTCGGAGAATGGGGGGCACGGGACTTGGACTTGCCATTGTGAAGCACGCCGTGATCTTTCACGGTGGGGAAATCTCGGTTCGGAATCGCGAAGAGGGAGGTTTGTGCTTTGAATTTTCACTCCGCAAATAGACCTTTCAGAAACTATATCGGTTCTCCTGAAAATTATAAAGGGCTTCGTAAAAATTATGAGGGACATAATTCAATTTATGTCCCTCATAATTTTTTGTGTAGATAAGTTTGTTGATAATCAAATGGTTATAGGCAGAGTTTTTCAAGGGTAAAATCGTCTCAATTTCGTGCCTTGCTCGTAACCTTTGGTACGACTTTTCGTAAACTCTCGATGTGCAGAAAATGATGGGGAATTTTCTTCTTCCTTCCCCCAACTTTCCCCCCTCTTTATGCCGTGTATGCTAAAGAAAAAGTGTAACTTTGCAGTTCAATTACAAGGTAATAAACTTAAAACAATTTATACTTATGTCAGCAACTAAGAAAATTAAGACAGCTTTGGTGTCTGTGTTCCACAAGGACGGTCTTGACGAACTCCTCACAGCGCTCCACAACGATGGTGTGCAGTTCCTCTCAACGGGCGGTACACGCGAATTTATCGAAAGCCTCGGTTTCCCCTGTCAGAAGGTGGAAGACGTGACTTCTTACCCCTCTATCCTCGGCGGTCGCGTGAAGACGCTTCACCCCAAAATCTTCGGTGGCATCCTCGGTCGTCGTGCGCTCGAAGGTGACCAGCAGCAGATGGCGCAGTATGAAATTCCCGAAATCGACCTCGTTATCGTTGACCTCTATCCCTTTGAACAGACGGTAGCAAGCGGTGCTTCTGAAGCGGACATTATTGAAAAGATTGACATAGGCGGTATCTCACTCATTCGCGCTGGTGCTAAGAACTTCAACGACGTGGTTATCGTGCCCTCAAAGGCAGAATATCAGCCCCTCCTCGACATTGTGAAGGAAAACGGTGCGCAGACTACGCTCGAACAGCGCCGTTGGTTCGCTACTCAGGCATTCGGTGTGAGCAGTCACTATGATACTGCGATTCAGGCTTACTTTAAGAAGTAAGTTGGTAAACAAGTAAACGAGTAGACAAGTAGACGAGATGGTTAGAGGTGTTCTGGCGAGATATTCCGCAAGGTTCTCGTCCACTCGTGCCTTACCTTCTTGTTTACTGACAAAGGGAATCCCCCATGCGGTGCTTTTCTTGTTTGTCTCGCTTACCACTCGTTTACTCGTACCTTGTTTACTCGTCTACTAAACAAAAACTATTATGAGCTTCTTTAAGAATGTAATTTCAAACTTCTTTTCGCTCAAGCAGGAACTTGCTATAGACCTCGGCACGGCTAACACGATTATCATCTGCAACGACGAAATCGTGGTTGACGAACCCTCCGTGGTGGCGCTCGACCGCCATACGGACGCGATGAAGGCCGTAGGAGGCAAGGCAAAGCTGATGTACGAAAAGACGAACGATAAGATTCGCGTAATTCGCCCCTTGCGCGACGGTGTGATTGCCGACTTTAACGCCTGCGAGCAGATGATGCGTGGGTTGATTAAGATGGTGCACAAAGGCAAGCGCCTCTTCTCGCCCTCGTTGCGCATGGTGATTGGTGTGCCCTCGGGCTCTACGGAAGTAGAACTTCGTGCGGTGCGCGACTCTGCGGAGCATGCTGGCGGTCGTGACATCTTCCTCCTTTACGAACCCATGGCGGCGGCTATCGGTGTGGGGATTGATGTGAATGCGCCCGAAGGTAATATGATTGTAGACATCGGCGGTGGTACTACGGAAATCGCTGTGCTCTCATTGGGCGGCATCGTTTCTAACAGTTCTATCAAGATGGCGGGTGACGACTTCACCAACGACATTCAGGAATACATGAGCCGTCAGCACAACGTGCGCGTCAGTGAACGTATGGCGGAACGTATTAAGATTGCGGTGGGTGCGGCTCTCACAGACCTTCCTGGCGAAACACCTGAAGATTATGTGGTGTACGGTCCGAACCGTATCACGGCAATGCCTATGGAGGTGCCCGTGTGCTACCAGGAAATTGCCCACTGCCTTGAAAAGTCAATCGCGCGTATTGAGCAGGCGGTTATCAACGCCCTTGAAAGCACGCCTCCCGAACTGTATGCCGACATCGTGAAGAACGGTATTTGGCTCACTGGTGGCGGTGCCTTGCTCCGCGGACTTGATAAGCGCCTTACCGATAAGATTAACATTTCTTTCCACGTGGCAAAGGATCCCCTCCTCTGCGTAGCGCGCGGTACGGGTATTGCGCTTAAGAATGTGGACAACTTCACGTTCTTGATGCGATAGGATTTAGAAATCAGAAATGAGAAAGGAGAAATGAGAAAGAAGCTGGCGCCTTGAAGTCCCGCATGGTAATTTCTCCTTTCTCCTTTCTCCTATGTTAATAGACAAGTAGGTAAGATGCGTGTAGACATAAACGGAAGAAAATTCCGCATGGTCTTTCTCCTTTCTCCTATGTTAGTAGATAAGTAGGTAAGGTGCGTGTAGACATAAACGGAAGTATATTCCGCATGGTCTTTCTCCTTTCTCCTTCCTCCTTTCCCATGTCCCATCTCTTCGACTTTCTCCGAAAATACCATTACCTGCTGCTCTTCATTGTGTTAGAGTACGTCAGTCTTTCGCTCCTGATACGCTTCAACAGCTTTCAGGGGAGTGTGTGGCATACGGGTGCGAATACGGTTGTGGCAGGGATAGACCGATGGTACTTGGACTTGTGGAGCTATGTGCACTTGGGAACCGTCAATCGCGACCTCACGGCGCAAAATGCCCAACTCATGTTGGAGAACGACCGCCTGCGCGAGGCGATGATGACCCTCAAGCGAGATTCTACGGAAGTGGAACGGGCGATGGCGCGCAACTTGGTGGATTACGAGATGATTCCTGCGAAGGTGATTTCAAACTCCAAGGGTACGAAGAATAATTACTTGGTGCTCGACCGCGGTAGTGCTCACGGGGTGAAACCCGAAATGGGCGTTGTTGGCGGTGGCGGTGTTGTCGGTGTGGTTTACCTTGTGAGTGACGCATACAGTTTGGTGATTCCTGTGACCAACCAGAAGTCCAGCATCAGTTGCCGCATTCAGGGGCAAAGGTACTTCGGTTATTTGCAATGGGACGGCACGAGTATGCGCCGTGCTACGGTGGATGATATTCCTCGCCACGCACAGGTGGAAAAAGATTTTGTCATTGAAACCAGCGGTTACTCCTCCGTGTTCCCCCCTGGCATCTTTGTAGGGAAGATTGAGAAGGTGAACAACTCCGCCGACGGACAGTCGTACAAACTCGACATCGCTCTCGGCACGGACTTCTCCACCCTCCGCGAAGTCAACGTGATTGCAACACCCTATAAGGCGGCTATCGATAGCCTTTTCTCAAAGATAAGTGAATAGATTTTTAGTTAACGGTTAATGATTAACGGTTAACGGTTTAAGGGGCTGGCGCGTTTACATTCAGCATAGCCTTTCACCTTTCACCTTTCACCTTTCATCGTTCACCCTTTCTCCCCCATGTCCCCCTCCCTCTTCTCCTACATAGCATGGTTCATAGTCCTCACCGCAGGGCAGGTCATTGTGTGCAACCACATTCACCTGCTCGGTTATGCTATGCCCATGATTTACCTTTACTTTATTATGATATTGCCCAGCACGATTGCGCGTTGGGCATTATTGGTGTTGGCATTTGTGTTGGGTTTCGTAGTCGATTTGTTTAGCAACACACCCGGTATGGCATCTTCTGCGTTGTTGCTTACTGCGCTATTACGCCCTGTTGTGCTCACCGTCTTTGCTCCCACCGAGCGTGGCGATGGTGCGTTAGTGCCTTCAGTGCGCACGATGGAGTGGGGAGGTTTTACCCGTTATACGGTGGGGATAACTTTGCTTCACACCACCACCTTCTACCTCATCGAGACGTTTAGTTTCTTCCATCTTGCCGACCTCCTGCTCAATATTTTTACCTCAACACTTCTCACTACGCTCCTCATACTCTCATTTGAGATGTTGCGCAACAAGCGCTAAATTTTGTTATGGCTCGCGACCACTCCTTCGACAATCGCAAATTCGTCATCGGAGGCATAGCCGTCGGCATCATTCTGATTTACATCATTCGCCTGTTCTCGTTGCAAATGTTTAGCGACGACTACAAGAAGAGTGCCGACTCCAACGCCTTCCGAAAGGAAATTATATACCCCTCGCGCGGTTTGGTGACCGATCGCAAGGGGCGCTTGCTTGTATATAACGAACCCTCATATAATATTATGGTGGTGATGCAAGAGCAATGGGGCGTGGATACCTTGGACTTCTGCGAAACGGTAGGGATCACCCCAGAGTTTTACAAGCAGCGCATGAAGGAAATCAAACAGCGCATTGGTTATTCCCGCCATACGCCGCAGCTCTTCATGAGTCAGATTCCCGCCGAAGAATTTTCGGTGTTTAAGGAAAAACTTTACCGCTTCAACGGATTCTCTGCCGAGAAGCGCACCATCCGACACTATGCCGACGGTATGGGGGCACACATCCTGGGCGACGTGGGTGAGGTAAACGAAAAAGACATCCTCAACGACCCGTATTACCGTAGTGGGGACAACATCGGTAAACTCGGCATCGAGCGTTCGTACGAACAATATTTGCGCGGCGAGAAGGGGATGCGCATCATGCTCCGCGATGTGCGTGGGCGCACCAAAGGCCACTACATGGATGGGCAATACGACATAGCCCCTGTGCCTGGGCGCAACTTGACCCTCGGACTCGATAAAGACCTTCAGGCACTTGCCGAACGCTTGCTCCAAGGAAAGTTGGGCGCCATCGTAGCCATAGAACCCGCAACGGGGGAAGTGCTCTGCATGGCTTCTTCTCCCACCTACGACCCTCGAATTATGGTGGGGCGCGACCGTGGAAAAATGCACCGCAAGTTGTCTGCCGACCCCATGAAACCCTTGCTGAACCGCGCTATCATGGGTACCTACCCACCGGGCTCGACTTTCAAACTCACCCAGTCGCTTATCGGACTCCAAGAGGGGAGCATCACCCCCGATATTGGGTTCCCCTGCAACGGCGGTTTCCACTACGGCGGACTCCACCTCGGTTGTCACCCCCACCCAGCACCCATCCCGTTGGTGCCCTCCATTGCCACGAGTTGTAATGCCTATTTCTGTTGGAACCTCGTGAGAATGTTCTCCAACCGCTCGAAGTATCCCACCGTGCAAGACGCTATGACGCGCTGGAAGGACCACCTCGTGGAAATGGGCTTCGGTTACGCCCTCGGTATTGACCTTCCGGGCGAGAAGCGTGGGATGATTCCCAACGCGCAGTACTACGACAAGGCGTACAAGGGAATTTGGAACGCACTGACCGTGATTTCGATTTCCATCGGTCAGGGAGAAGTGACCGCTACGCCCCTCCAGATTGCTAACCTTGCCGCAACGATTGCCAATCGTGGGCATTACTACGTGCCCCACGTAGTCAGGGAGATTCAGCATGCCGAACTCGATTCCGTCTTCACCACGCCCAACTACACGATGGTGGATGAAAAGTGGTACGACTACGCCGTCGAGGGGATGCGTGCCGCCGTGACGGGAGGTACTTGCCGAGGCGCAGCCATTCCTGGCATTGAGGTGTGTGGTAAGACCGGTACGGCAGAAAACCGTGGGCAAGACCACTCCGTATTTATGGGATTTGCCCCCATGAACGAACCCAAGATTGCCGTGTCTGTCTATGTGGAGAACGGCGGTTACGGTGCCGTTTACGGTGTACCCATTGGAGGACTCATCATGGAGCAATACCTCAACGGCGAACTTTCAGAAACTTCAAAACTTAAGGCGGATGCGATGCAGCAACGCATAATAAATTATGGTAAACAGGAACGATAGATTCACACGTAGCGCCGTCCTTTCAGCAGATTGGGTGGTGGTCGTGGTGTACCTCCTCCTTATGGTCTTCGGATGGTTTTCCATCTGTGGGGCCAGCCATGAAATTGGCGATACTGACTTCTTCGATTTCGCTACCCGCTCGGGGAAGCAAATCGTGTGGATGGGGTTGGCACTCGTTATCGGACTGATCATTTTGCTCATCGACGACCAGTATTTCGACCAACTTACGGGACTCCTGTATGTCCTGACGATGGTGCTCCTGCTCGTCACGCCCTTCATCGCCAAGGACATCAAGGGTTCACGCTCCTGGATTTCGCTCGGACCTGTCAATCTGCAACCTGCCGAGTTCGCCAAATGCGTCACGGCATTGGCGGTGGCAAAGATGTGTGGGCAATACGGGTTCTCTCTCGACAAGATGCGCAACCTGCTCAAGGCCTCCCTGCTCGTGTTGCTCCCCATGGGACTTATCATTATGCAGAAGGAAACGGGGTCTGCCCTTGTTTACGCCGCCTTCTTCTTGGTCTTCTACCGCGAAGGCATGCCGGGCGCCTTCCTCTTCACCGCCTTTGCCGCCGTGCTCTATTTCGTAGTCGGCATCCGCTACGCTGAAGTCTCCCTTGAGGGCACGCTCTCCACCGTGGGCGACTTCTCGGTCATGACCGTCATTTGGCTGTTCTGCATTGGGATGATTCACGTCTTCTGCAAGCAAACCATCCACGCCTGGCGCATCTTTTGGGCAGGCATTGCCGTGGTGGGTTCCGCGCTATTCTTCTCGCTGGCAGTCGTTCCCATCGACGTGTCGCTCGCCTTCGTGGTGGTGCTCGTGGGCACCTTCCTCTACCTCTGCTACCACGCCTTGAGCGAGCGCATCATTGCCTATTTCTACATCGCGCTCTTCACGCTCGGGTCGCTCGGTTTTCTCTACTCCGCAAACTTCGCCCTCGACCACTTGCAACCCCACCAAAAAATCCGTATCCAAGTGCTCCTGGGCGTCGTGACCGACAATGCCGGGGCTGGGTATAACGTAAACCAAAGTATGATTGCCATCGGCTCAGGCGGATTTGAAGGAAAGGGATTTATGAACGGCACGCAGACGAAGCTCAAGTACGTGCCTGAGCAAGACACCGACTTCATCTTCTGCACCGTGGGCGAAGAACAAGGTTTCATAGGCTCATCCGCCGTGCTCCTGCTTTTCCTCACGCTCATCCTGCGCCTCGTTTACCTCGCCGAACGGCAAACGCACACTTACGCGCGCGTATATGGATATTGTGTACTGAGCATCCTGCTCTTCCATGTCTTCATCAACATTGGCATGGTCTTAGGCCTTACGCCCGTCATCGGAATCCCGCTGCCCTTCTTCAGTTACGGCGGTTCCTCCCTCTGGGGCTTCACCATCCTGCTCTTCATCTTTTTAAGGATAGACGCGGGGCGGAAAATGTAGGGGAATTGTTCCTCACTCATCTAAACTTTGAATATGACACTCGTTATGCCCCCGTAGGAGGGCACACTTGCCTAACCGCTGGTGAACAAAGTGAACCTGCGGATGTGATGACAAGCGAGTAAAATGTATTGGTCCCCGTAGGAGGACCCACAACAACAGGACGTCCTTCTAAAGAGGACTTGGATGCTGTGGGGCTCCTACGGGGACACTACGAATGGATAAACTTCTTAATTTTATTATTCTCCTCCCCAGCATAGTGGTTTTCACTTTATTTGGTAATAATATTGCAGATGTCCACAAATCATCCTTACATCAAAGATGTTGTACTCTTATTATTGTTGCCACTAATGAGCACTAATTTACACTAACCGAAGGTCGCGCAAGTCAATGCTTTGCGGGGCATTTAAGACCGGATGGATATTAGTGAAAATTAGTGTTCATTAGTGGCTCTAAATAAAACAAACGAGTTTTCGTGGACAACCGAAGGTCACGCAAGTAACACCTATATTATTGCCCTTTATTTTCCTCATGATTCTCTCCCTCCTCACCCCACTTATCAGTGACCGTTTTCTCACCGATGCGCGCTACCGCGACGGCCACTTGCGCGTAGTGAATGCCCTTCCTTCACGCCGTGTGTTGGGGCTCCATGCTCCTGAGATGAAACAGGTGGCAAGACTGCTTTCGCGCTCGGGTGGGGCGGTGGAACTGCCCAGTGGCGAGCGCAAGGAGTGTCAGGGTGGTGCAGAGGTTATTCACTGTTTCGAGGCAGTGTCCAGCGCATCCCTTTGTTACGAAGAAACCGTCGTTTGGGGCTACCTCATCAACCTCGAAAAGTGCAATCTTTCCGACCGTCTCAAGATGCTCTCAGCGTATGTCCCCGTGATGGACAACTGGGCGGTGTGCGACTCTTATTGCGCCCACGCCAAGTGGATGGCGCGCGCAGATAAGTCCGAACTCTGGGCGTTTCTCCAACCCTATTTCCGCTCCACCCGCGAATTTGAAGTGCGCTTCGCCATCGTCGTTGCCATGACCTATTTCCTGACCGAGGAATGGTTGCCCCGCATCTTTGAGCAGTTTGAAGCGCTCCGCTTTGAGAAGATCAGTTCCGAATATCAATACGCCAAAGGCAAACCCAAGGTTGCCCAGCAAGGAACGGCGCAAGGTGCTCAACCCTACTACGTGCGCATGGCAGTAGCCTGGTGTCTCGCCACCGCCCTCGCCAAATTTCCCGCCCTCACCCGCGCCTTCGTCCGCACCACCTCCCTCCCCGCAGACGTCATAAAATTGTACGTCCGCAAGGCCCGCGAATCCTTCCGCACGCGAGAGGTGGTGGCGCTGTAAGTAAATCGTAACCCAGAATAAACTACTTCTCTTGAAACTATGAAAAAACTTTTCTCCCTTCTCCTTGCCGCAGCCTCCCTCGTAGGTTGTCAGTCAAACACTGAATTTAAGTCGGTAGACGCCCATCAATTTGCCGAAGTTATTGCCAACAAGTACGTGCAACTCGTAGATGCCCGCACCCCTGAAGAGTTTAGCGAAGGTCACATCCCCGGTGCTGTTAACATGGATGTCAAATCCGCAGGCTTTGACGCCCAAATCGCCCAACTTGATTCTTCCCGCCCCGTCGCCGTCTACTGCCGTAGTGGTCGCCGAAGCAAACTCGCCGCAGAGCGCATGACTAACGCTGGACTCCAAGTAACCGAACTCTCAGACGGTATCCTTTCTTGGAAGGGCGAAGTGGTGAAGTAATTGTTCTGTCCCAAATTCTACAAAGACACAATATTTATATAATGGAAATGGTTATCGCAATTATAGCCAGTCTGCTCCTTGGTGGAGGGATTGGTTATGTGATTTTGAGACTGAAAAACCAAAGTCTTTTTGCAACGATAGAGCAACTCAAATGGCAGTTGGAGCGTGAGCAGACCAATGCTAAAATGCAGGTTGAGAATTTGCAGACGCAGTTGGAGAAAACGAAAACTGATTTCGAGGAACGCATCGCTCAGGTAAAGGCGGACTCCAAGGAACTCTTGGCTACGCAAGAGCGCAACCATGAGCAGGCTTTGAAGGCGCAACAGGCGCGATTTGATGAAACTATGGCAAAGGTTTCGGCACAGGTGAAAATTGCTACCGACGACATGCTGAAGCAGCGACAAAAGGAGTTTGCGGAGTCGAGCAATACGAACTTGGGACAGATTGTGACTCCTTTGCGTGAGACGATTGAGCAGATGAAGCGTACGATGAATGACAATACCTTGAAGCATACGGAATTGAGTGCCGCGATGAGAGAGAATATTGAAAATATGATGAAGCACAGCGAGGCGGCAAAGCAGAGTGCAGACGAATTGGCGCGTGTATTTAAGCACAAGAGTAAGGTGCAGGGAAATTGGGGCGAGCGTGTGCTTGAAGAACTCCTCGATTCACAGGGACTTCAGTGTGGTATTCATTACGAGCGCGAATGTGTGATTCGCGATGCGGCGGGTAATGTGGTGAAGACAGATACAGGTGGCAATTTGCGCCCCGATGTTATTTTGCATCTCGACAATAGTCGCGAGGTAATCATTGACTCAAAAGTTTCGCTTACAGCATTCATGGATTATGTGAATGCTGAGAATGACGACGCTCGTCAGGAGGCCTTGAAACTGCACATTGATAGCATTCAAAAGCACGTTAAGGAGTTGTCGAAGAAGGATTATTCTTCGTACATCCAAGCGCCGAAGCAGAAGATGGACTACGTCATTATGTTTGTACCTCACACGGGTGCGCTTTGGACAGCACTGAATGCCCAACCCGACCTTTGGCGCAAAGCAATGGAGCAAAACGTGTTTATTGCCGACGAACAAACCCTCTTTGCGGCTCTGCGTATGATTAACCTGACTTGGACGCAAATCAAGCAGGCGGAAAATCATAAGGAGGTGTACAAACTTGCCAACGAAATGATTAAGCGCGTAGGGATGTTCCTCAAGAATTATGACGCAGTGGGGAAGGCTCTGAAAAATGCACGTGATGCTTACGAGGATGGTGAGAAGAAACTCTTAGATAAAGGACAGAGCATCGTTGTGACTTGTAATCAACTTGAGGCGCTTGGAGCGAAGCAAAATGCTAATTATCCAGTTCCTCAATTAAATGCAATAGATACTTCCAGCGAGTAGTCTTTTACACAAAGTAAGTTATTGGTGTCTGGTAAATACAGATAACTCTTTGTTAGAAGGATTGTTGTACTTATACAAGCCCCATTGTAGATATCCACCTGAAAGGAAACGCGAATTTCTTTGTTTAAGAGAACACGAATTGCACGAATTTTCGAATCACTTTGCGGGATGAATATTTCTTAATCAGGGGTGAATACCACTAATTTTTACCATCCGGATGGTATTCGTGGAATTCGTATGCGATTAGCAAATCTCTGCCCGCAAGGTGTTTCGTGTTATTCGTGAAATTCGTGTTCTAAAAATAAAGCGATAAATTTTACCTGACACCAATAAAAGCAAGTAGCTATCTGCTATGAGTTGGATGATTATAAAAGGGAGGGTGTGTCAAAACTGGCACACCCTCTTTGTATATATTCCCCATTCAGCAAGCGAGTCATAAACCCTCTTTTTTTTGTATCCCGTTTTTTGAAGGCTTTATAACCCTTAAAAAGGCATTATAAGGCTATTTTATGCACA
>JAZTYI010000049.1:0-3632 GCA_045636885.1 Alloprevotella sp. | reverse complement strand
TGCATAAAATAGCCTTATAATGCCTTTTTAAGGGTTATAAAGCCTTCAAAAAACGGGATACAAAAAAAAGAGGGTTTATGACTCGCTTGCTGAATGGGGAATATATACAAAGAGGGTGTGCCAGTTTTGACACACCCTCTTCTTTTTTTAGTTCGAAATATAAATTGAAATATTGCTATCTGGATTAGTTCATAATCTTGATACCCACGAAATAAGTGCGGGGTTGTGTGGGACCATAGAAATAGCCGGAGTCGCGGAAGGTGCCCTTGTCGAAGTCTTTCTGGAAGGCGTTGAAGATATTCTGAACGCCGCCGTTGAGTTGCACTTTCAGGTGCTCGTTGAAGATGAACGTGTAGTTCAGTTTGAGGTTGAAATCCATGAAGTCGGGCGTGTGCTTCAACTCATCCTGAGTGATGTAGGTGTAAGGGAAGTCCGCGGGAATTTCCGAGGGGTCGGGAGCAAAGTGAGGCACATGCATGCGGCCCGTATATACACCCGAGAGCGCCACGTCGAAGTTCTTGAAAGGCTGACTGGAAAGGGTGAAATAACCATAGTAATTAGGCGTGCGGGGCATCTTGCGTGTGGGCGCCACATTGGGGTCTTCGCTCCACGCTTCTGCCTGCTTGTACTCACTACGTTGCGCCGTGAAACCCACCTGAAGCGCAATGTCCTTGCCGTGTGCCAATTTCGCATCAAGGTTCACCCCATACACACGCGCACCACTACCATTGCGGCGCTCCTGAATCATGTTGCCCTGGTTGTCGTGCCCAACAGTTTCAAGCACAAACACGTCGCTGAGGTCGGTGTAAAACCCTTCCGCCAGGAAGTTTGCCTGCCAGTGACCGAAGGTAGTTTGCCAGTCGAGCGAACCACTAAAACTATTCGATTTTTCAGGTTCCAATCCGTCAGCAAGGCGAATCAATACACCTTCACCGCCTACTGCCGTCACGTGTAAGTCTTCATCGTATGCCTGGGGCGCACGGAATCCTGTGCTCCAGGTTAAGCGTGCTTGCACAGCCTCAACAGGGCGGTAGAGCAAGTTAATGCGGGGCGAGAAGATGGGATTTTCAATCAAGTTATGGTCATCTACGCGGAACCCAGCGAGGAGGGTGAACTTGTTCATCTGCCATTCGTTCTGCAGGAAGGCACTTCCGATGCGCACCTCCTGATTGAGTTCGCGATTGTAGCCGAGCATTTGGTCGGTCAAGGTGTTTTGCTGATACTCAATCCCAGCCGTGAGTGTGGCAGGCGCAAAGAGGAGTTTGTCCAAGCGACCGGTGTACATTCCTCCTACTACCCATGTGAGGTCGTCGGTTTTTCCGTAGGCGTCCTTCGACTTTTGTGCGCCGTAATAGGAATTGCGGTCGATGTGTTGCGCAGAGGCGAACGCAGAGAACTTGTGCTGATAACCGTTTACGTATTGGTCGAAGTTCACTCCCCCACTATTGATAACGTGTTTCGTTTGCTCGGTAATGTCGGTCTCAAAGGGTTCGAGGTCAAAGGCATTACCGCCACGGCGAAACTCATTGGTGGTGTGGTATTCCACGCTAAACTTGCTCGTGAGTGAGGGACGGTAATAACTGCGCAAGCCAAAGGTGTTCATGTTCAACTTTCCGAGTTCGGAGAAGCCATCACCGTCGGCATCATAAGGGTTGCGGTTGCGGTAAGATTGGTAAAGCGCAATGCCATACGTATTGTCCTTATCCACGAGCGAGGCATTGGCACCCATGTGTTGCTCCCACACCTTGCCGTTCATGTTTGACATCGTGGAAGATACCTGAAAACTGTTGTTCACAGGGTCTTTCGTGATAATGTTTATCGTTCCGCCCACGGCATTTGCGCCAAAAAGTGCCGAACCTCCGCCACGCACCACCTCAACTCGGTCAATCATGTTGGTAGGTATCTGTTCGAGGCCATAGACTCCCGACAAGGCACTGACGATAGGGCGACTGTTAATCAACACTTGTGAATAAGGTCCGTCAAGTCCGTTGATGCGCACCTGGGGGAAACCACAATTCTGACAGTTGTTCTCCACGCGGAGCCCTGACTGGAAGTTGAGCGACTTTGAAAGGTCAACGGCATTGACGGTTTCAAACGTCTGCTGATTCATGACCGTCACAACCACGGGCGCCATACTGCGACGCACGGCATTGCGACTTGCCGAAACCACTACTTCATCCATGCTGCTTTCTTCTACAACCATCTTAAAATGGATGTCTACAGCATACGCATCACTTACGATTACCTCTTGCGTTTGAGTGGCATAACCGAGGAGTTGCACGCGAACTTTATACGTACCCGCGGGTACTTTTTTAAACACAAAGTGACCATCGGCATCGACAACGGCACTGCGCTTCAAGGCATCCAAAAAGGCAACGGCGCCCGGCAGACTTTCTTCCGTGTCCGCCGTAACTACGTGGCCAAGAATGACGTTTGTTTCAGAATTTATGTGATGATGATTGTGCGCAAAAGCAATGTTCACCCCACCGATGAGTAGGGCGAAGAAAAGGTATATTTGTTTCATTGATTATGTGTTAGTGGGATAAAAAGGGGTAGGTACACAAGAGTCACCTGCAAGACAAACCTTTGTTTATCTCGCAATCCAACTCGTCTACTCGTACCTACAAAACTTGTATACTAAAACTAACACACTGCGGGCGGCCCGCGCAAACAAAAAGTAGGGACATCGGAAGTTACCTCTCCCACCAATGCCTCAGCATAATCCACCTGAAGCAACACTACATTGGGAGCGGCAACGGCAACCGCCTCGGGCACGTCGGCACAGAAGTAATGGCAACAACAATCTATTGATGCAACCTGCTTCTCCGTATGATCGTGCTCATTGTCCCCCAAAAGGTGAGAGTGCACAATCGTAACTCCGTTCACAATATGCACGTGAACGAAGCTCGTGACGCCTACTTGATACACTACAAAGAGTAGGAGCATCACCCATGCCTTTATCATTCTCAACAGGGACAAGTGGTTACGGTTCTTTAAAATTCTGTGCAAAGTTACGATTTTTTTACCACTCTTGAAATCCCCATTTGTTGGTATTTTTATATTGCGGTCCGGCAAATACCTCTATCCTTCCTAATATTTAATAGTTATAGTTGTACAAGTCCTCATTTTAATTTTATTCTCACTCTAAGTTAGCAGAGTGTGAGGTTTTGCAAGACACCAATAATAAACAGAACCTACCTCTTTGCGTCCCTTTGCGCCTTTGCGTGAGTTCCCAAATTCCGCATGTCTGCCTTGTATCTTCTTACGCAAAGATGCAAAGGGCGCAAATAGTTTTTTTGTCAACAGATTTAACAGAAACGGTTGCTATGCAGGACGGAATTCAGTGAAATCAGTTTAATCAGTTGATTTAAAAAACTTATTCCTTCTGTTGAAATCCCCATAAAATGGGGGACCAATCCGCACCTGAAAAATGACGAAAAATGAAAAATAATGTTGGTGCTAACAAGTGTTAACGGATTTGCATTTCGCTTTGAAATTTTGTATCTTTGTGTTACGGAAGTGGAGATAGCCCATGAAATCAGGGTTATCTCCACTTTTTTTATCCCGAAAAACCCATTTTTGGGGTCAAAAAATAAGTTACCTAGTTTTTTCAAGGTTAAACAACCGGTTTT
>JAZTYI010000048.1:0-41937 GCA_045636885.1 Alloprevotella sp. | reverse complement strand
TGTTACCCTGGGCTAATGGCTTTATCCCCTTCCAGGGGAATATTTCAAACATGAGGGGCTTGTCAAAATATTCAGTATAATATTATGTTGAATTTCAATTAGATGCTACTCAAATCTTATGTTTACCGGACACCAATATTTTATTTTATTGTTTTAGTTCCTGTAACTGTATGCCTTCAATAAATGAGACGGTGTAGCTATTGATTGGTAAGCATTCGATGAATGACACATTGTAGCAGTTGTTATAGAGTTGTACTTTTGCCTAACAATAACGCAAACTACCCTGCACACCTATCTTCATATTCACAACAACCAGTTGAATAAATAACCAGACAGCATGATCAATAGGGTTACGACGCCGAAGAAAATGCCGATGAGTCGCCATGTCATGACCTTTTTGAGCATCATTGCTTCGGGGATAGAAAGTCCTATGATGGCCATCATGAAAGCAATGGCGGTTCCAAGGGGAATTCCTTTTGCAACAAAAACCTCGATGATGGGTACAATGCCTGCTGCATTTGCGTAAATGGGCGTGGCCACCACTACTGCCAATGGTACAGTCCACCAATTCTCAGCCGAAAGGTAATGTTCGAAGAAGCCCTCGGGAACATAGCCATGCATCGTGGCACCCACGCCTATACCTATAAGAATATAGAGAAATACCCCTCGCACGATGCCCCACGACTCGCGCATAATGATTGGTAGGCGATGAAGAAAGGGTGTCTGCGCAGCTTTCCACTGCTCACTCTGCATGGAAGACTGGGTTTGCACGGTTTGTATCCAAGGTGTCAAGTAGCGTTCAAGGTGCATACGATTCAGAATGTAACCTGCAATCATTGAGAGTACAGTTCCGCTAATAATATATATGAGTGTAGCCTTGACACCGAAAGAACCGAGAAACATTGCAACTGCCACTTCGCTCACCAGGGGGGATGCTATGAGGAAGGTGAGCGTAACGCCCAAGGGTATGCCTCCCCTAACAAAACCAATGAACAGTGGCACGGAAGAGCAGGAGCAAAAGGGGGTAATTCCTCCGAAGAGCGCTGCCAGAAAATAGTCCAACCCATAGAGTTTATGCGTGGCAAGAAATTGTCGTAAACGCTCAATGGGGAAATAGGCATTGATGATGCCCATCACAAAACAAATGGTGAAAAGCAAGACGATAATCTTGATGCTGTCATAGCAGAAGAAGTTGACAGCAGTCCCTAAGGGGGTAGCGGCATCCAAACCTAAGATGCCGAATACCAACCAATCGGCAAATTGTTGTATCATACACCTAATAGTTCTTTTACTTCCTTCTCGCTCGGAACATACCCCTTGGTTTTCACCTCACCGTCAATAACCACTGCTGGTGTAGAAAGAATATTGTAGTTTATCATTTCCATGATGTCGTCCACCTTAACTAGTGTAACATCAAGATTTTTCTCCTTAATGACCTTTTCAATAACGGCATAGGTTGTCTTACACTTGGTACAACCTGGACCCAAAACTTTTATTTCCATAATTTTATTAGTAATTCGCAAATTTACGAACAATATATATAAAAAAAGAGTGTTGGAAACAACACCTTTTTTATAAATGTACCGAACAGCAGTGCTCGCCTCCATCACATAGGGAGGTTAGTTACACTTCCGCATCTCTAAGGTATAAAACTCCCAGAAGCGGTTACGGATTTCTTCCCTTACACGGCGAAATTCGCTGAGGATAAATGCTTCTGTGCCCTGCGCATCGGAAGGGTCGTCGAAACCGATGTGTAAGCGTTGACCTACTTTTCCTGTAAACGTGGGGCAAGTTTCGTTGGCGCCTCCACAAACGGTGATGACATAATCCCACGTCTCATTCAAATAAAGTTCCACACTTTTGGGTGTGTGCGAAGAAAGGTCTATTCCTACTTCCTGCATCACTTCAACGGCACGTGGATTTACTTGAGCGGCTGGTTTTGTTCCTGCGGAAAAAACCTGTATGTCTTTGTCGAATGCTTGCAAGAAACCATGTGCCATCTGACTTCGACAACTATTACCAGTACATAAAATCAAAACTTTCATCGTCTTGTTATTCACATTAAATTTCTAATTTCATAACTTTCAAGGGACATGCTTTTACACAACTGCCACACTTGATGCAGTCGGGATGTAAGTAGCCACTTTCTTCGCCATGCGAAACGTAGGGTGTCAATTGCATGGGGCACACCTTGGCACAACGCTTACATTTCATTTGACAAACGGCGGAGACACACACGCGAGGAAATCCCGCTCGTGGCTTACTGGGAGCGACCCATGCCGAAAGTGTACCCATCGGACAGAAACTGCACCATGTGCGTGGCGCATAAATAAATCCGAGTACGATGCCCACTATAGTGGTTATCAAAATGAGGTTCCAAAATGTGCGTCCTATGCCCGCAAGAGTGAGTCCGTTTAGGTAAAGTTGCACGCCGAACATGCTGAAAATAAATAACAGCATGAACACACGGAATCCCTTGCTACGCACAAACTTTGGAATGGGTTTATGAGGCGAAAATCTGCTGACAACTTTGTCATACAGACTTCCGCGTGGGCAAAAATGACCACACCAATACCTACCCTTGCGCACTGACATTGCTACGGGACCTACCATACAGATTATTGCCACCACTCCCGTTTCAGGTACAAAATAGGCAACGAGTAAATACAGAAATAATATCCAATACATAGTTAGAAGACAAGTTTTTAGAGTACAGAGAACAGAGTACAACTACCTTGCGGAGTGAAAGTATATATACGCTCTCTCATTTCCCCCTTAAAATCATAAACCGAGAATCATTTTATTCGTAATTCAACGAACATTAGTTTCAAAAAAAGAGATTGACCCGAAATCAATGCTCCTTTTTACAAGTACAATCGCCAAAGAATTCTCGGAAGAGTTCCTTTGCAAGTGCCCAATTTTCGCGATTGATACAGTATTTCACCTTTGGAGGTTCTACTTCTCCCTGTATAAGTCCAGCCTCTTTAAGTTCCTTGAGATGTTGTGAAACGGTAGCCTTAGCAATGGGCAACTCTTCATGAATACAACCAAAACAACAGTCTTCCCTTTTCGCCAAAAACTGAAGAATGGCGATGCGAGCAGGATGCCCCATTGCTTTTGAGAAGCGGGCTATCTGCTCCTGCTTTGTTGTATAATCTTTCTTTTCACTCATACTACTTTATATTTCTGTTCGCAAAATTACGAACAAATTCTTGTGCAACCAAAATAATCATTGATTTTTTATTCCCTTATTTGCTACAGACTAAGCTATTTTTGGTATTCTACCACTCCTACACCCACCATTTCTCATAACTTTTGGGGATTGTTTAAATCCAAAGAGATGTGTAACTTTGCAACAGCAAAACATTTTTTCGGATGATGGTAATGAATAACGCAATAGGTTTTAAGCACACGGATAAGATGCGTGACTTGGTGAGGGAACACAGTTCGCTCATTTTGGTTATGGGGCGCTTCGGAATATCTTTGGGATTTGGTGATAAGACGGTGAGGGAGGTGTGTCGCGCTCATGGCGTGGATGAAAACACGTTTTTGGAGGTGGTGAATTTCGTTTCCAACAGGAAGTACAGTTACGAATCCCTCTCGCTACCCTCACTGATTGGCTACCTTAAGCAAGCCCACGAATATTATTTGGAATTTAACCTGCCCAATATCCGTCGCAAACTCATTGAAGCCATTGATTGTTCAGGCAAAAACGAACTGGCACTGCTGATTCTTAAGTTCTACGACGAATATGTGGCTGAGGTGAAAAAGCACATGGAGTATGAAAATGAAGTGGTCTTTACCTATGTCGAACAACTCTCGCAGGGCTACCTCAACCGCAATTTCTCCATCTCGACTTTCGCTGGGAAGCACGCACCTATTGAATACAAACTCAACGAACTGAAGGACATCATCATCCGCTACTATCCCGAAAAGAATAACTACTTGCTCAACGCCGTCTTGCTGGACATTATTCTTTGCGAACAGGATTTATCAACCCATTGCGGGATAGAAGACCAGTTGTTTGTGCCTGCCGTAAAACTGATTGAACAACAACTGCAAAAGAGCGAGCGCGTCTTATACACGGACGAGACATCAGCCGACACCGCTGAAAAGGAAAAACTGGAAACCCTCAGCGAGCGCGAAAAGGAAATAATCGTTTGCATCACCAAAGGCATGAGCAATAAGGAAATTGCCGACCACCTTTTCCTCTCTGTCCACACCGTCATCACCCACCGCCGAAACATCTCCAGCAAACTCCAAATTCGCTCCACCGCAGGACTGATTATTTATGCCATAGCCAACAAACTGGTTTGCATTGAGGAGATACAGGGGTAAAGGAAAAAGGCCTCAACTTATAGTACTTAATAATATACATTTAGGGCTGACTTCACGGTAATGAAGTCAGCCCTAAATGTAATGTTTATACAAACCTTATGGTTATCGTTTGGTTTTTCCAAATAAATCAGAATGGGAACCAGTGTTTATCATCAACATTAGCAATTCATCTTCATACTGTTCCCAAATAAGTAACCAATCGGGTTCTATATGACATTCCCATTGCCCTTTGCGATTACCATGCAAAAGATGAGGGCGATAACTTTGAGGGAGAAAACCGTCCTTTTCAAGAAGTTCCATAACCTTGCGTAATTTATCAAGTGGTAAACCTCTCTTAAAACAACGCTTGACATCCTTCTCAAATTGCTTTGTCGTACGTAATTTATAAGCCATCAGAGTCCCATGCTTTTAAAGAAATCATCAACAGAGTTGTATTCATTCACACGTCCTTCTTTTATATCAAGCATAGAACGCTCATAATTACTCATTTTGTTACGACGGGGAATAGTTATTTTTCCTACTCCCTTAACCATGCTGATAGCCTTCTTTATGTCCTTCAACATTGACATATCCTCAATGTTGACAAGTATCTGTCCCTGAGTAGGATTTTTTACGGTATTATCCATAATCATTATGTATTATAAACATAGATTTATTATTGAACTTCAGTAATAGCTAAAACTCAATAATAACTTTCTACCACTTTACTTGATAATCCTATTGCGCTGGTTGTTTGCCTTCTCGGGCTTCGACTTTCCAATGCGCTTACCCGTAGATTTTTTCTTCGTTGCCGCCTTGGCTTTGTGGGCAAAGGGGTTTTTCTTGTTGACTACCATAAACAAAGGTGTTAGGTTTTGAGGTTATTAGGTTTTAAGGGGCCATTCGGTCTGCACAGTTCTTAAAACCTAAGAGCGAAGCGACCTTATAACCTCATAACCTTATTCTACCAATTCCCCCTTGAGGGTTGCTGAAGATGCTGAAGTGATGCGCACACGTACGGTCTGTCCTGTGTGATGTCCCTTGCGGTCAAAGACAACTACCTTGCCCTGCTCCGTACGTCCGAAGAGTTGTTCGCGCGAACGCTTGGAGGTGCCTTCAATCAACACTTCGTACTCCTTACCTATACATGCCGTGTTAGCAGCAAGCGAAAGTTCGTTTTGAAGTGCAATGAGTTCTTCCAAGCGGCGCACCTTGGTGGCTTCGTCAATATCGTCGGGAAGGTGCTTTGAGGCATACGTGCCGGGGCGTTCAGAATACTTGAACATAAATGCTGAATCGTAACCACACTCACGCATCAGTGAGAGCGACTCTTGGTGGTCCTCCTCCGTCTCTGAGCAATAGCCCGCAAAGATGTCGGTAGAAAGTCCGCAGTCAGGGATGATGCGACGGATGGCAGCCACACGGTCGAGATACCATTCGCGTGTGTACTTGCGGTTCATGAGTTTGAGAATGCGGTTGGAACCACTCTGCACAGGCAAATGGATTTGCTTGCACACGTTAGGTTCTTCGGCAATCACATGAAGCGTTTCGTCAGACATATCCTTGGGGTGAGACGTTGTGAATCGCACACGCATTCCGGGCACAGCCCTTGCCACACGGCGCAGGAGTTCAGGAAAGGCAATTGTTTCGCCATCTGCTTCCCAACGGTAGGAATTGACGTTCTGCCCCAGCAGGGTTACTTCCTTATAATTGCGTGCTTCAAGGTCCTTCACCTCTGTGAGGATACTTTCTATATCACGCGAACGCTCACGACCGCGCGTATAGGGCACGATACAGTAATGGCAGAAGTTGTTACACCCACGCATGATGCTCACAAAGCCAGAAAGGTGGTTGCCATGCACACGCTGGGGCACGACATCGCGATACGTTTCCGTCAATGAGAGTTCCACGTCAATCGCCTTCTCGCCCAACTCCGCCTGAGCAATGAGATGGGGCAACGAAAGGTAGGCATCAGGTCCCGCAACAAGGTCGGCACCGTGATCATTCAAAAGTCCTTCCTTCACACGTTCTGCCATGCAACCGAGCACTCCGATAATCAGCTTTCTACCCTTACGTTTCAAGGCATTGAGCGCCTCCAAGCGGTGGATAATCTTCTGTTCGGCGTTGTCACGAACGGAACACGTGTTCAAGAAAACGGCATCCGCCTCATCCAATGATTCACACGTTTCATAATCCGCCATTTTCATGACAGAAGCCACCACTTCACTGTCTGCCACATTCATTTGGCAGCCGTATGTTTCTATATAAAGTTTCTTCATAGCGTATAGTTATAGGGGCAAAATTACGAATTTTTGTTTACTTTTGCGGAAAGCTTTTAGTTAATAATGACCGGACGGCAGTTGTACTCCGTACTCTGGTAACTGTACTCTAAATTTTATGCGTAAACTCACTATAGAAGAACTCCAGCGTATGGACGTTGCGGAGTTCAAGCAATCTGAAAAATTACCGCTCGTAGTTGTGCTCGACAATGTGCGTAGTTTGCACAACGTGGGCAGTGTGTTCCGCACGGCCGACGCTTTCCGCTTGGAGCGTGTCGTGCTTTGTGGCATCACCGCCTGTCCGCCTTCTGCAGAAATCCATAAGACGGCACTCGGAGCGGAAGACAGTGTGGATTGGACCTATTATAACGACGCCACCGACGCCGTTGCGGCACTCAAAGCAGAGGGTTACACCGTCTTTGCCGTAGAACAGGTGGAAGGCAGTGTGCTCCTGCCCGCTCTTACGCTCGACCCCACAAAGCGCTATGCCGTAGTAATGGGAAATGAAGTGAAGGGCGTGCAACAAACCGTTGTAGATGCTGCCGACTATGCCCTTGAAATTCCGCAATACGGCACGAAGCACTCGCTTAATGTCTCAGTCACGGCAGGCATTGTGATGTGGAAGTTCTTGGAACTCTTGGGGGTGAAGTAGAGTTTAAAGCCATAATGTAGCAGCTACTTGCGTGACCTTTAGTTGACCCATATTGGATTTCGCTTCACGTTTATGAAGACGAAGGGTATGTTGTTACCTTTTCTGATGCAAAAAATGACGAAAAATGAGAAATAATATTGGTGTTAACAAGTGTTAACGGATTTGCATTTCGCTTTGAAATTTTGTATCTTTGTGTTACGGAAGTGGAGATGCCCCTTGGAATCAGGGTTATCTCCACTTTTTTTATCCTGAAAAAACCATTTTTAGGGGCAAAAAATAAGTTACATCGTTTTTTCAAGGTTAAACAACCGGTTTTTAATGTTACTTATTCTGGCGACGCAAATAGATATTGTTGCAACGGTGAGTAGGTAGAGTGTTAATGTTTGTTAAAATTTTCGGCGAAAAATGAGGAAAAATGAAGGGGGAAAGTGTCACAATTTTTCGCCAGTATAATTATTATGTCATTCCTGTCTTGAGGAGTGATATTCTTTGCGGTCCCTTTGCGTCTTTGCGTGATACACATTCTCACGCGGACGGTGCAGCCTTTCGCTGATATTTTGGGGACTTCCGCAAAGGCGCAAAGGGCGCAGAGTTACTTAGTGTCTGGTAAATACAAATAACTCTTTGTCTGATGGATTCGTGCTCGCGAATCTTAAAAATCTCTAAAAAACAAGTAAACATTTGTTGTCATTGAAATAAAATCCGTAACTTTGCACCGCAGAGATTCTGCATGTACTAGTGTTGAATATTAAACATTTACTAATCAAATCTTTATAAGTATGAAAATGATTACATCATTGAGAACAGTGCTCTCTATGTTGTTGCTCTTGCCTTTGATGGCTGTAGCACAGATTGAGGGTGGCAAGGTGTACATGTTCATGAACGGTGGTAACGCTGGTAAGGCGATGGCACCCGGTTCAGGTTCTAATGTAACCATCACTACAGCCAACAGAAACAGCGTTAACCAGCGTTGGTATGTTGAAACTGCTGGTTCTTCTTTCCGTGTGCGTAGCATGGGTACGGGTAAGTACCTCCGCAGTTCTAAGGCTACTTCACAAAACTGGGAACTTGTGGATGTACCCGATGCTAATTGTACATTGGATGTTGTTACCGTAGGTAGTCAACTTACGCTTCGTGCGAAGGGCGACGTGAACAATAGCGGTTATATGCACTATGGTAGCGGTACGGGTACTATCGTTTGTTGGAGCACAGATGCCCCCGCAACGTTGTGGACGGTTACAGAAATCGCTATGACAGAAGAGGAAATCGAGCAGAACTGGGAAGAACTCAAGGATGTAAACTTCACTACAGAACAATACAACTCTTGGAAGGCTGCCCTCTCTGCGCTCTTCAAGGATAAGGCGTGCACACAGCTCGCTGACGCTTACGCTACTTACACATCTGCACAGATGCAGGAAGATGCTAATTTCCAACTCCTTCCTGAAGCGCTTAAGAACATGGTGCTCAAGATGACTGTTGACGGCACTTGGGATGAAGCAAATGCTGATCCCTCAAAGCCCCAGTGGGATGCTGAATATGCAAAGCGCCTCCGCGTACAGCTCATCGAACCTTACTGCAGTAAAGAAGAAGCTGCGCAGGTGCTCCACATGAATGCACACACTAACTTAAACAACCCCCTCGGTCTTTATGCTAACGGTCGTCAGACGCTCTACATCATGGTAGAAGGTAGCATTGATCCCGGAGCAACACTCTATCTCAACACTTGGACAGGTCACAGCAAGCCCGGTGGTAAGACTGAAGGTTATCGCCTTGTAGAAGGTCTTAACGTTATCCCCAACTACGCTGATGGAATGACAGGTTGTATCAGTTATGTAGTAAATACGTTCAACGCTGCTGAAAGAGGTAACAAGGGTCGCCAGATGAGCCTTGAAGCTTTCAAGGATATCAAGGTGCACATCGAAGGTGGTAACCTCAACGGTTACTTCAACCTCATGGGCGACGAACTCTGGGGTGAAGGCGACGACAATGCTGACTGGGACTACTATGCAGCACGCGCTACTCACACAGCAATGCCCATGCTCGGTCAGTACATGACCCTCCACTTCCCCCTCTTCGATGAAGATTGCGTGGATGAAAATGGCGGTCAAAACAAGGGTTTGGACTACTACTTCACTGGTAAGAATATCGCAAAGCAGTCACTCATCGAATGGGATAACGTGATGCTTTGGGAACGCCTCTTGATGGGTCTTGCTTCTAAGGAAGAAGTGGCTCGCGCTAACTCAATCTGGAAGTCTCCCTACTCTGATAAGGACGAAGTGTTCTCACACACAGGTGACCTCACTGACGGTTATGATTCTGACTACGAAGACTACTACCGTGTTCACGGTTTGGCATTCGGTGTGCCCACAGGTTATATGTACGGTTCTTGGGACCACTCTGGTTACAACTTCAACACCATGGAGGCCATCTTGGTACACATGATCAACGATTCAGGTTCTCACTGGGGTCCTGCTCACGAAATTGGTCACCAGCACCAGGAACCCTTCACATTGAACGGTCTCATGGAAGTAACCAACAACCTCTTCTCTAACGTTGCACTCTGGTACTTCGGTAAGAGCACATCACGTGTGAACGGTACAGAAGGTATGTTGGAAGTGGTAGCGAAGTCATTCAACCAGGAAGATGGTGACTTCTACACCAACAACATCTGGGCGTTGACACACATGTACTACCGCCTCTTCATGTACTACCACGTACTTGGTCACAACACAGCCTTCTATCCCCGCCTCTATGAAATGATGCGTCAGCACCACATGGAACGCGTAAACCAGGCTCAGGGTATCCAGACAGGTAAGTACGGCTTGCTCCACTTCTACAAGATGGCTTGTCAGGCTGCAGGTGAAGACCTCACAGAATTCTTCCGCGCTCACGGTGTGCTCACTGTAATGAACGAACGCTTCGTAGGTGACTACTCTAACTCTATCTATACTTCAACTCAGGCAGAAATCGACGAAGCGATTGCATGGGTGAAGGCAAAGGGTTGGAAGGAAAGTTTGGCGCCCATCTTCATCAACGACGGTACCGGTCAGGAAATGATTGGTACTAAGGGTCAGGTGCTTGATCACTTCGACTGGGGTGGCGGTCAGAAACTCATTACTGCACACGTAGGTAACTACGCATATTTCGATGTTCCTGCAACTGACTACACATTTGAAGTAGGTTCAGGTGGTGTGCTCAACTTCACTGGTGAAGGCGGTATCGGTTTCCTCATCCGCAATGAAGCAGGTGAACTCCTTGCGTTCTCTAACAAGAAGCAGATGTACATCACTGATGAAGTTTCATTGAGATTGCTCAATGGCGAACTCCAGGTTGAAGTGCTCAACGGTGACGGAACAACGGTTATTGCTACTGGTGACGTTGTTACAGGTATGCGCACCCTCTTGAAGGATGCTATCGATCGCGCTAGTTTAATGACAACCAGTCCTGAAACAAAGTACAACAAGGTTGGTTTCTATCGTGCTGCTTACGTTGCTGAACTTAGTGATGTCTTGACTGTTGCTAAGAATGCTTATGAAAACGAACAGGTGGAAGATTATGCAGCATCTTACGCAGCATTGTATGCCGCTTTGGAAGATGTGGACAACAACCCCGACGCTATTGTAAACATTGTAGATGGTGAATACTATCAGATTACTGCATTCAGGGATCCCAAGAAGGCTATCCAGATTTCTGAATATGAAGATGCTACTTTGTCATTGCAGAAAACTGCTACTACAGGTAAGTTGCAACACTTCTATTTCGAAAAGACTGACGATGCTGGTATTTACTACATCAAGAGTCGTTACAATGATTTGTACCTCGACGAAGTGGTTAGTGACCAACAGATGACTGCGCTCAGCGAAACTCCCGTTCCCTTCAAGTTGTTGGAAAAGGGTGTTGGTGTATTTGCTTTGGAATGTCAACAGGGTAAGTACTCTTCTGTGAATGGTAACCCCTCAAGCGGTAAGGTGCTCGGTTGGGGTCACGACGACCAAAACTCATGGTGGTACATCACAGCGAAGGGTCTCAACGCTAACGAACTTGCTGAAATCGAACTCTCTGACCTCGTGAACCGCACTAAGAAGGTGCTCACAGAAATGGGTAAGAGCGTGGTGCTCCCCGGTGAACTCCCCTTGCAGGTAACTAACTCTGCCGCACAGTTCTACCTCTCTTCAAACGCAGATCAGAACACACTTGGTGACCAGGTGATTGGTGATGGCCTTGAAGCATTGCTCGACAACAGTACTTCTACATTCTTCCAGTCTTACTGCCACGGTTCTGCCACAGTGACTGCTGCACACAACCTTATCGTTGACCTCGGTAATGGTGCTGCTTTGTCAAAGTTCTTGTTCAGCTATGCTACTCGTAAGGCAGAATCTGCAAGCGCTTCTTCTCCCGCGCCTACGCAGATCAAGATCAGCGGTAGTCACGACAGTAACAACTATGAAACTATTGTGACGCTCAGAAATACTTCAAATGGTATGCCTCCCTACACGAAGCTCGGTTATTTGTGGACTTCTGACACTATCGTAGCTGACACAGCTTATCGTTACCTCCGCTTCGAAGTTCTCAAGTCACAAGGTCCTTCAACATCTACACACGGTGGTCGTAGCTTCTTCGCAATGTCAGAATTCTCTATCGAAAGTCCTGTAACAGAAATCAACGAGTTGCAACCCCTCTACAAGGGACTTGAAGAACTCTACACTGAAGTGGCTGAAGAAATGAGCAGTTCTATGAAGGTATTGGCTAACGAATCATCTAAGGCTGCTGATATCAAGGCTGCTGCTGCTGCGCTCCAGGCAAAGTACAACGAATTGCTCGATGCTCGTGAAGCTGCGCTTACAGGCATTTCAGGCGTAGAAACTGAACAGACTGCTAAGGACGGTATCTATGACATCAGCGGTCGTCGCGTGAATCAGATTGCTGCTCCTGGTCTTTACATCATCAACGGTCAGAAGCGCCTTGTGAAGTAATCTTAATACGTAAAGCATTAAGTACACATATATCATATATGAGTGGGATCGCCCGTGAGGGTGGTCCCATTTTTTTTGAATAGTTTCTATGGTCGCTATAGTTTTTATAAAAAAATATTGTTGTCCGGTAAACGCCTCTAACTCTATGAATATAAAGATGTTTGAATGGTATAAGCCCCACAGCTTGGACGATTCCCCTGAAAGGGGATAAAGCCATTAGCCCAGGGGAACGCCCTGGGTGTTGTTGCAGTCGAGACTTACGCCCTGAAAGGGCAAAAGCAATTATAAGAGTTTTGAACTGCAATGCTTTTGCCCCTTCAGGGCGCAAATCCAAACATCCATAAACCCAGGGCGTTGCCCTGGGCTGGGTGCTTATTGGCCTTTCAGGCCGTTACTTCTCAAAAACTTTACCGGACACCAATAAAAAGTAATACCAACCAACAAAAAAGCAGATTGTAGTCGCTTTGGTGCGTCCACAATCTGCAATCTATAGGTGTTATTCCGCAATAAGTGTAGAAACCAACTTGATGCGTTCTTCACCTTGTTTATAATCTTCAATAAGCTGAATCTTGTTAGAGTAGAATTTGAAATAGGAATGATACGGCAGTTACTTTACAAGCAACCACTATACCATAACCTACATACAATTCAAAGAACTAAGTGCAGTTTTGAAGGTTTACCTCTTTGTACACTTTGTCAAATATCACTTTATTCGTTGGGACGGAAATTTGTAGATTCTTTAACAGAGCGTTTCATTGCTTTTGCCTTATCCTTGCTGGTCAACTCACCAATGATTGACTTGAGGATGTATTCAAAATTGTTAAAACCACTATAAAGATCCACTTCATGTATCAAGTTGTTCCAATCATCCAAATTTTTCCAACTTCCAGAATTTGAACCATATGTTCCATTAGGTGCAAACAATATCAGGCGT
The DNA here is from genome assembly GCA_045636885.1 of Alloprevotella sp. Classification (GTDB taxonomy): domain Bacteria; phylum Bacteroidota; class Bacteroidia; order Bacteroidales; family Bacteroidaceae; genus Alloprevotella. The sequence continues at coordinate 28,782 of JAZTYI010000048.1, read as the reverse complement.
CGACCAGAGGGCATTAAATTCCATTGTGAAGTCAATTCACTTAACTCAATATCTGTGTATACAGAACCTACCAAGTAAGGAGCATCTGTCCAAAGAATGATTACTTGGCGGTGATAACCATCATCTACGCCCCAATCTGATTTATTAAACGCAGCTTCTAATGCTTCAAGACCACTTTCGGGAGTATCGCCACCACCATGAGCATAAAGACTATTCACGAATGAATTGAAATCTGAACGCTGATCAGGCAAAGCATATGTACTACTTGTTTGCAACCAGTTAGGACCATCTACATTCTTATCACCAAATGCTATTACCTGTGCATTTAAACCTGTGAGTTGGATACCTTCTTCAACACAACACTTATTAAACTCATCATAGAAAGCTATAGCATTTCTTTGAACAGTTCTAATGATGTCACTCATACTACCTGTCACATCAATACACATAACAACATCTACGGTCAGAGAATTATCACCTGTTGTGAAAGACTTAACGGTCGTATCGTAAATAACTTCATCGTTAGGATTACCATACTTAGGAATAAGATTGCCGTGATCGCTACTATTAAATTTATAGTATGACTTATAATAGTAAGTAGTGTTGGGTTTGAATCCACGGAAATCAACACTATAACTCAAATCTTGAGAAGACTGATAACCTGTGCCTTCATATTCTGCATTACCTACTGTAAGTTTTGATTCATCAGCATCACAGAGAATACCGTATGTTCCATAAATGTTATACACATCAGAAGGACAAAATATTGTACCACTAAGAGTACATGAAGAACCACCTACCTTATAAGTAGCTTTACCTGTCCAAAGAGAAAGTGTATTACAAACAGACTGAGTGATCTGATCTTCATGCCATTGTCCGAGTGTTTCTGTAAACTCAAAATTGCCAGAAGTTGTTGTTGTGATCGCACTCACCAATTCAGGATCTTCAACGTAAGGTTCTTTACTTACATCCTCAAAAACCTTTCCGTAAAGTTCTGTAATTGACAAACCAAAGGAACTACGAACTTCATTCTTCTTCAACAACATCGCTGCAGCAGACAACGTAGCCTTTAACGCATCACCTTCATTACCAGCAGTAAGAGTTGTTAAAACATCTTTGTCATATGCTATGCTATCAAGCATTGTTACCTCTGTTCCATTATCGTAAAGCAATTCAAGAATAGTGTCGTTAGGGAAACTAAAGTATACAATACCTTTTTTAGTAACCATCTGAGTAGGAATATTATCCTCCTTAGTTGATATAAGACTTACCATATCTGATCCATCAGAAGGCATGTAGTTGATAGAACTGTAATTTGTTACAGTAGAACTTACATCTTCCTTGTAACAGAAATATCCGAATTTTGTCAAGTATGCAGCATCCCATTCGCCTATACCTGAAGTTAATGAAATAATACCTTCAGCAGCTTGCAAAATGCTTTCCTGCGTCACGCCATTTTCATTATCATCATCATCACTACATGCTGTAAATCCAGCACAGCAAACCATTGCCATAAGGCAAGGTACAATAAGATTTTTTAATTTGAACATAATTTAAATTAAAAGGGGTTTGTATTAGAGATTAAAATGTTTATCACTTTGTAGAACCTTCCTGATTGGTTCTGCACTCGTTATTTCAACCACATCAAATTTGTGGTAGTAGGTTGTTGGTGATTTCCGTAGGCTACACCAATCGCACGTGCTGCCTCTATTCTCTGTTTCTCAAGATCTATAGCATCATCATACTTTTGGCGCATCTCAAAATCGATATCACTTCTCACTTGTGACTTGATTTCCGCCATAAGTTTAGATGCATCCTTATAGCAAGCTGCTTCAGGGTCAATTTGTGCCAACAGAGCGCAAACTTCAAGGGCATCCTCCTGCTTCTGTCCTGCTGCCCACAGTGCCTTTGCCTTATTGAGCAGGAATAAATTCATGCGGTCCAAATATTTGGTGTAAAGCGTAAGCACATATTCATACGCCTCATCACCACCCTTTGAACAAAACGGAATAGACAAAGCTGTAGTTAAAGCCTCTTCATACTGTTGTAATGACGCATAACGCTTAGCCTCCTTGAGGATATTTTGGTATTGCGTATCATAGTATTTCATCATGTTTGCCTTTCCTACCTTGATTAAGTTTTTAATCTCAGCATTCTTGGCATTGATACTCTTAAAAGCATTGATGTAACTTTTAACTTCTCCTGTGCCTACTCCTGAAATTTCTATGTATGCTGAAGCAAATTTCTTCTGCGTAAAGGTGTCGGCGATGTAGAAAGTAAGTCCAAGATTGTACACCGTTTGAATAGGAGGACCAGGCAAATTACTCTTATCGAGTACATCACAGTGTGCCGTAAGGATTACAGAAGAACCCAAACCTTCTGTGGTCAGACCGTTGGTTGTAGCAATGCGATTGAGCGATTGGTACAACACATTGTTTGCCGCAGTGGGAACATTCACAAAATTGTCATCAAGAACTACCGAAATAGGCATCTCGCAATCTTGTGCTTGTACTGTCAATGCTCCCACAAAGCAAATTGCAGATATAAACCTTTTAATATTCATGACTTTATTTTTTTTCTCCAATTACTAACAGACAACGTCCCAAACCTCTGTTGATAGTTTTAACGGGAACGTTATAGGGAGCAGCACCTAAGAATCTTGCCAATTCTCTTGCAAAACCATAAGTGTCCTGTGCCATTCCGTTTGCCTTATAGAGGGGTATGCGAACTTGTTCATAAAGAATCATTGATTCAGTAGCATCTGATTTACTGAAGACATGATTCACACAATTTTCGGCCAACCAGTTGTCGATAATTTCACAAAGTTGGTAACCGTCAAATTCAGATTCAAAGTCAAATTCACTTCCTTCAAATACTCTCATGTCGAGTACTACTTCACGGCCGTTCTCAAACAGGTCATCAAAGTGACTTTGTAATCTTTGAACAAACATATCCATGTGGTCTTGTACCGCCTCTTCCAGCAAAACGGGTACTTCAACAGAAAAAGAACCTTTGCTTGTTCCTTCAGCACCTGCAACCTGCTTGTTTGAATAAGCATCTAAAGCGCGCAGATTATAAGTCACACTGCTTTTAGGTCCCACCTCATTTACGGTCCAGTCTATCTCCAAGATAATATCGGCTTTTGCCGTACGGCGAAGACGATCCAAAGGACTTTCATAAATTGAAGCATTAGTATTCTTTGAAGTAATCAACTTGTCTTCTGCTGAGAGTGATGAAATACTCTTGATATTTTGCTGCAAATCCTTAAGGGGAAAACCATAATCAGCCATCAATGTATTAATCTTGGAGATTACGGCATTAAGATTTTTATCACTCATCAAAGCTGTCTTATAATCGGAAATTTGCTCAACTGTACCTTGGTTATCAAAAGCCTGTACATACCCGTGCTCATGACACCAAGCATCACTTGGCACCACCATCAATGTGGGTTTCTTTGCTTGTCCCATTGATGAAATAGTAAACAAGGCAAGCAGTAATGTTGATAGGGTTATTCTCAAATTCATAACAATGACTTTTTTTAATCTATAATATTATCTGCCTTAAGGCGCACTTTAAGTTCTGCTCTTAAAACGCGTACTGTAAGGTCGTAGGAATAACCTAATTTATCCTTCTTCTTTCCACCTGAGCGCTTCTTGGTGTCACTCAACGAAACGTATTCCTTGTAGTCACCGCCATCGGCAAAGAACAAATTAAAATATTCTTCATAACGTTCCTTAGCATTTACCTCTGTAACGAGAGGGCGTGTGTTGCATCCCTTCGCTCCTTCGCGTATACCATCAAAGATAACCGCCCATACGGCATTTTTCTTTGCCTGCTCCTTGGCATCTGAACGATTTCTGCCATAGCCTGTGACACGCAATGTTTGTGAACCATCAAGTTCGGTGCCAAGACAACTAATAGAAGTCTTGGGATAAACCTGAGCTTCTGACTGCAACATAAACAGGGTTGCAACCAACATTAAAACTATCTTTTTCATACTATAGAAGATGCTTTAAAATTCATAACCTACTTTCAAGGCAAAATAACTATACGCCACATTTGACTTTCTGTAATTTTGGAAAGTTGTGAAAGTATAACTCAACCCCACTTGAAGGTTATTTCGGAGTCCTCCAAAACTATACCCCAGTGTGGGACTGGCAAAGAACCCTTCATTTGTAATACCCCCTACGTTAAGTGACCAGAAGGGCACACCATCGCGGTTATATGCAGAAATGAAATTACCTCGGGCATTTACATACAAGGGTATACCGAACTTATTATCGGTATCTCTGACGGCAGCGTTGTTCACATAATAGCGCACTCCCATACCGAGACCTAAACGCAGATATTCATTGAAACGGTACCCCCCTGTAAAAGCCAAATTTAGATATTGCATATTGTGGCTGTGAACCATAATACTGCTACCCGCTTCAAAATCTGTTGCACACCAGAAACCGCTGTTCTTCGTAGAGTAATCTACATCTTTGCCAACAGTTGGCTTGTTGGGTAATTTCACCTCACGATATTGTGAAAAACTCAATAAAGATATTGAGGAGAATAGTGACAACAAAAGGATTTTTTTCATACCTCAATCTTTTTTAAAGTTAGAAACCAGATGATAATTTACGCACTACACCTGCCTTTTCGAGTTCCTTACGCAGTGCTGTTTTTTGCACTTGTAGAATAGCACCAAACTTATAACCTTTGGCGGTTTTCACACGGTCATACGAACCCGCTATGATATTTGCATAGTTTTGACACGCACCGTCTTCGGCAAAAAAATCTTTACAAAAAGCTTCATGCTCTTGTTCAGCGGCTACAGTTGCCATAGCCGGTTGGTTTGCACCACTTTTGTTGCCATTACACCCACGGAACACTACACCATGTACCGCTGCGCGCTTTAAGTCTGCATCAGAAACCTTCTTTGCATATACATACACCTTCACCAGGATGGTGCCTTCTGTGCCAGAACCTGCACCTGTAATATCATAGTTAGGCATCTTGTCTGTCTTTGCCACAGCAGCGGCAAAGACAAACATCATGAGCGATAGTAAACTGAATAATCTCTTCATAGTCAATATTATTATTTATTTGACATTTCACGAATCAACATACCTTTATAAAATTCCTTACCACTAATAGTGCGGAAAGTGGTACAACCAAGGGTAGCGCCAACTGCACCTTCTTCTTCAGCCATAAATCGGTTATCCCAAATAAGGTTTTCGATAGGAGCTATTTCGCCTACTTTATTGTACTTATGCGAACCATCCTCCATTTCTATAACTTCCAACACCTCAAAGCGGGAGTCTTTAGAAACACCTTCCTTCATACCTATGTAAGCAGTAAGAGGTTCTACTGAAACCAAAGGAGTATATGTCTTAAACTCCTCGTAGTTGCGCTGAAGGTCTACCACATTTTCATCAATAGCACGCTGACAAGCCTTTCTGACCATCACGATAGGTTCTTCTTCGTTAATACCCATAAATGAAGTGGTGCCACCCTTACTTTCTACCTTACCCACATAGGTTAACTTGTAATTACCACGCGCATTTTCAAAATTGTTGAACTTGGTAATATCAGGAGTTTTAGCATATTGGTTTTTGTAGAAGATTTCGGCTTGTTCGTCCGTCCAATCCAATTTGTAAAGGAAGGTATTGATTTTTACGGTAAATCCTTTGATGGTCTCTACCATATCACCAACATTATTTGTCAGGTCGTCAATATTGGTTCCAGTATATGCGGCTAACACAGAACCCAATCCTTTAAGGATGGCTGCACCTGTTCTAGCACCTTTGTTCTTATCCACATAACGGATATCGTTAACCAACACGAATGTGTTGCCAATGAGTTGTTCGCCCGCATCTTGAAGCATTCCTATGCCGCGTTCTGAACGAAGCGCCAACTGTCGGTCAAATTCAGAGGCGTTATAAAGACCTCTTTCCTTCACCAATTCCATATCACATTCTCCAGTATAGATATCACGGTTAAACCACTTAGCTACCAATCTACTGGCGATCTTATTGTTACTAAGAAAATCCGTAATTACAGGATTCTCCTTATCCTTTGCTGCTCCAGAAAGTTTCTTATCCATATTGAGCACCTTTACGCTCAAATTATGGTCGTTAAACTTGTCGGGTACGGGTATTCTGAGGAAAGCTTCTTTAATTTCTGAAGCAAACTTTTGGTCGGTGTGGTTTACTAAAACCGAGTAGATAGAACTGCGTCTATACTTAATCTCATCCTCTTGTGCATGTACGTTAAGTGCGAAAACAAGGAGGGCGCTGAATACTATTTTAAAATTCTTCATGATAACTTCTGTATTATACGATTAAAAATCCCACTCGCTCTCGTTCATAATGAGGTTAAGATCATACGAACGATTTTCTCGAGTCACATGTAAAAGGACCCTTTTCTTTTCTGCCTGTGTAAGTTTGCGGTTGCCGTATTTCTTAATAATATTTAGAACAGCGTCTCTATACAGTACAGAAACGGGGAGGTCCATAATGTATTCGTCGTTTTCGTTAAGAAGATATCCGAATGAATTTTTGGAGAGACTGATGTTAACAGCGTTAATTGTCGATTGTGCTGTATTTGGGGGGAACAGAAGTGCTCTGTTAATAACCGTATTATCCACTTGCATATCTGGATCTATAACATGCGCAACACCATCTACAAAGGCAGTTACACCCGTATAACCTTTGTCTGCAACATTACCAGTTTCCAAATTCAAGTGATAACACAAAGAGTCGGACTTCATCACCCAGAAGTGTTTTGAACTGCGGTCGGAGGGTAACATAACACCAATGTATTCATGAGGTATCAACTGTTGGTTTTCTATAGAAACAACACCCCATTTACCATCCTTCATCAGAGTGACAAAATCAAAACTATTTCCTAATGCCTGTTCGTATTCAAAGGGAATTACTGTTTCACCATCAGCATTTATAGCACCATATTTTCCATCCTTCTGAACGGAATAAAACTCCTTGTCACCAAAATTAACTGGGAATAAAATGTCGGTATATCCAGACAAATGGGCAACATCATTATTATCCTTATCAAATACATCCCAAGTGCCTGACTGATTCTGTGCTGCCCACTTTTCAGTGACAAAACTATACTTCAGGGCAGAATAACCTGTACGCACCACATTTCCCGCTTTATCAACAAACGACCATGCACTACCATTTACAGGAGCTACACCACCACGGAAGTCGCCATGACTCCAGAATGTGAAATCGTTGAATCCATTTTTAAACTCTGCCACTTTGATGCCCTTGCCTGTTTCAATATTATGATACCCACAAAGTGTCTTTTTCCTCTTGACATTATAATATCTCACCATGTTTTCGCTGGGATACATAATGTAATCATACAATCCCATCTTGACAAGTTCCCTACCTGTAGAGTCCATAAGACCCGCTCTGTAGATGTTCAACATGTTCTTGCTAAAACCAAGGTATGAACAATCCGTCTTGAGCGTATCCTTAATGGTATGATAACTATATTCTAAACGCTTACCTTCGTTGTAAGGTAACACTCCTGCACCGTTGAAAGAGAATTCGTAGAAACCAACATATTTGGGAGTAATCAAGATCGTACCCTTAGCATCTATAACACCATACTTTGCCTTCATAAAGTATGATTCACCGTCTGTTGTAACCTGTTTTCCTCCAAGTGCCAAGAGCGCTTTGCCGTAAGTATTTAATTTTGAAATGTGAGAATACTTAACAGGTAAAACAATCTTTCCCTGTTTATCAACAAGACCCACCTTCTTGCCCTTCTTTACCAAGAATAATTCATCGGTCCATTTACTAATTTGCTCGTACGAAACGGGTAAAAGTACTTTACCGGTGGTGTCTATAATCCCCTTTTTCTTGGACTTTGTTACAATAGAAATACCATCAGAAAAAGGAGTAACACTCTCGTATGCACATTTGATGACTTCATTACCATTGGCATCGGCAAATCCTACCTTACCTTTCTTGTTCACTAGTATTTTCAAATCTTGTGCATGAATAGTGGTTGCAAAACATGCAACACAGAGAAAAATGATGTTTATAAGTTTCATAATATATAGATTACTTCTCACCCAAAATTTATCAGTTCTTTCGTTTATCAAAATACAGGTAAGTCTATTGTACTTTTACTTTATGAAAACAAACGGTCATATTTCATAAAGTAAAATCTCTTATATGTAAAAAGGTGGCGCACAACTGTACGCCACCTTACGTTATTGAAAGTTTTATTAGAACTTGTAACCTACAGTCACACCATAAGCCTGGTTGTAAGCCTTAGCGTCCTTAATAGCCTTCAAGAAACCACGGCTGTATTCCAAACCTACGCTCCACTTACCGAATTCTGCAGAAACACCAGCGATGATACCTGCATCAAGGCGTTCGCCACCCCATTCGTCATCATAAACGTTAACCTTACCACCACCAACGAATTCAATGTCGCTACCGAACAAACCGTAAGCTACATAGGGACCAGCCTTAGCAACGAGGTTGATTTCGTCAGTTACAGCAAACTTATAAGCAGCGAGAACGGGAATCTGGAGTGAATAAGTGTGGAGGTCACCATCAACAAAGTCCATACCATAACCCTTGCATACGAGTTCTGCACCGGGGATTACAGAGAAGTTTTCGCTGATGCTGAAGTTGTAAGTAGCACCAACCTTGTAAGCGATCTTGCTCTTAACACCATCAGTGTCATCACCAGCCAATGAAGACATACCTACACCTGCAGTGTATGTAATCTTAGAATCTTCCTGTGCGCTCATTGACAAGGTTGCAAGCGCCAAAACAACCATTGAAAAAATCTTTTTCATAGTAGTAAAAAAATTTAGTAATCCCTTGAGCACCCAAGGGAAAGGTTAACCTTTTATGGGGATGCTCCCAATTTGTTTTTAATAGTGAAAATGCACCTCAATCGTTCCTCACACTGGTTGTAACAGCATGACTTTCGGTTGAGTACAGGGCAAATTTAAAGGGATTTACAATTTTTTACACTTAAAATATGTTTCGTATATGAAACACGTATCATTTAAGATACTTTTATTTAGGACTGCTCCTTCTCAAAAGTCTGTTGAAGCAACTTAGAATAATGGTCAAAAAAGTCGTAGTTTAATACCACACATATCTTCATAAGCAGTTGTGAATCAATACTATTAGAAGAAAATATACGGTACACATTAGGGCGCAAAACACCTATGCGTTCGGAAAATTCCTTTACGGTCATTCCAGACGCCTCAACTTTTTCTCTTATCAAACTTCCAATGGATAGCATGGTAAAGATGTATGTATGCACAAGGAAAGCCACTACCCAAGGGTGCGGTGTGAAACTTAAAATATGTGATGGCTTAAACGCGACCGGTAAACAGTAAAAGAAATTTGGCGATTCTCAGGAACGGCACCGACACATTCACATATATATGTATATTGAGGTTATGAGGTTATAAGGTTATGAGGTTATAAGGGCGCTTCGCTTTAAGGTTTTAAGGTTTTGAGAACCCTCCGGACGAAAGTTATACTCTGTACTATGTTATCTGTACTCTAATAACACTCTGTACTCTATAAAAAAGCACAATGCGCAGACTTTTCTATATGTACTTTCCTGAGGCATCGCCAAACGCCTTGTTAACCGTACATACCAGAGTAAAGTCCACGCACAAACGTGCGCAGTACACTTTACCCTTGTGGTTAACCTTTAATTTGGCGATTTTCAGGAACACAAAAGTCTAATGCTACTGCAATTTCTTATGTCATGGCGCACCGCTGTGCGCCGCTCTATGTTCTGCAAAGATAAGGAATAAATTTCACATATTTGATACACAAAAAAAATCTCCCTATGCGTAGGGAGATTTTATATGGTTTAGAGTACTTTTTTCAGGCGCTCCATAAAGTCTTCGGCTTGCTCCATGGTGAGTGAGAGCGGGGGAAGGAGGCGGAGGATATTGGTACCTGCGCATCCCGTAAAGACGTGTTGCTCCTTGACAAGGGCGGTGCGCATTGCCTTGATGGGTTCAGCAAATTCGATGCCGATCATCATGCCTGTACCTCTGACTTCCACAATGCCGTCAAGCTTCTTGAGTTCTGAGATAAGATATTCACCCACCTTGGCAGCGTTTTCTACAAGTGCTTCCTGCTCCATCACGTCAAGCACGGCGAGGGCAGCAGCACAGGCCAAGTGGTTGCCACCAAAGGTGGTGCCGAGCTGTCCAAAGGAAGCCTCAAAATGAGGTGCGATAAGCACGGCGCCACAGGGGAAACCGTTGGCAATACCCTTGGCACAAGTGATAAGGTCGGGGGTGACGTCAAGATGCTGATGGGCAAAGAATTTACCACTTCGACCGTAGCCACACTGGATTTCATCGCAGATAAGTACAGCTCCCGCTTCGGTACAAGCGCGACGGAGTCCCTGCATAAATTCCTTGGTAGCGAGGCGAATACCGCCCACACCCTGGATACATTCTACGATTACGGCAGCCACATCTCCCTTCTGCAATTCCGCCTCAAAGGCTGCGAGGTCGTTAAGCGGGAGGAAGGTGCAATGACCATTGGCATTGATGGGCGCCACAATCTTGTGGTTGTCCGTAGCTTCTACGGCGAGGGAAGTACGTCCGTGAAACGCCTTCTGCGCACAGAGCACGCGGCTCTTACCCGTGTGGAACGAAGCAAGCTTCAAGGCATTTTCGTTCGCCTCAGCACCTGAATTGACGAGGAAAAGGCGGTAGTCTTCATAACCACAAGCCTTGCCGAGACGTTCAGCGAGCTGTTCCTGCAAGCGATTGATGACGGAGTTAGAGTAGAAGCCAATCTTGCTCAACTGTTGGCTGATGGTTTCCACATAATGGGGATGGCTGTGTCCGATAGAGATAACGGCGTGACCACCATAGAGGTCAAGATATTCCGTGCCGTTATCGTCCCACACACGACAGCCTTCGCCCTTCACAATATTGATATCAAAGAGGGGATATACGGGGTAGAGAGTCATAAGTCGTAAGGTTATGAGGTTATGAGGTTTTAAGGTTTTAAGGGGAAAAGTTTGAGGTCGCTACGCTTAGAGGTTTAAGGTTTTGAGGTTCTACACCTGCATAGTCCTTATAACCTAAAAGCGAAGCGCCCTTATAACCTTAAAACCTAAAATGCTACTGGCTTCAATCGGAGCCCTGCAGATTCTTCCAAACCGAACATGAGGTTCATGTTCTGAACGGCTTGTCCGGAAGCTCCTTTGAGAAGGTTGTCGATGCAGGAAGTGACGAGAATCTTATCGCCAAAGACATCCACATGCACGAGACACTTGTTGGTGTTCACCACTTGCTTCATGTCGATTGCCTTATCCACGTAGTGCGTAAAGGTTGCTTCAGCATAGAAGTCCTTATAGAGTTGCACCACATCCTCTTGGAGGTTTTCCACCTTCACTACCGCCGTAGCAAAAATACCACGGGGGAAGTCGCCACGGTAAGGAATGAAGTCGATTTCGGCACAGAAGTTGGGTTGTAAGTGCGTCAGACTTTCCTTAATCTCAGGCACGTGCTGGTGATTGAAAGCCTTGTAGATGCTCATGTTACCTGAGCGCCACGAGAAGTGAGTGGTAGCCGCGGGTTTCACACCTGCGCCCGTCGAACCCGTAATGGCATTCACGCTGATGTCGTTGTTGAGCAACTCTGCCTTTGCTAGGGGCAAGAGGGCGAGTTGAATGCACGTCGCAAAGCAACCTGGATTCGCCACATGGAGGGCGCCATTGATTTTTTCGCGGTTGAGTTCGGGTAGACCATATACATAATCGTGGTCTTCGGAAGCTAAGCGGAAATCTTGCGCCAAATCGATGATGCGAACATCGGCAGGGATGTAATGCTCTTGGAGGAACTGCGTGCTCTTACCGTGACCGAAGCAGAAGAATACGACATCCACTTCCTCAAAGGGGAGTTCGGAAGTAAAGCGAAGGTCTGTCTCGCCGTAAAGTCCGGCATGCACGTCCGTAATCAAGTTTCCCGCATTACTTTCGCTATTCACAAACACAATCTCTGCCGCAGGGTGGTTGAGCAAAAGGCGAATGAGTTCGCCAGCTGTATATCCGGCACCGCCGATGATGCCTACTCTGATAAGTTCGTTCATTTTAGAGGTTGTAAGGTTATAAGGTTTTGAGGTTTTAAGGGGCTACCGCATTGGAAATACTACTCCGCATGGTTCTTAAAACCTAAAAGCGAAGCGACCTTAAATTGTAAGGTTGTAAGGTTATAAGGTTTTGAGGTTTTAAGGAGCTCCCGCATTGGGAAATACTACTCCGCATGGTTCTTAAAACCTAAAAGCGAAGCGACCTTAAAACCTTAATTCCTCAACAATTAATTTCTATCATCATGGAGTGAGTAATAAGCGCGGAGGGGTGTGCTTGTCACCTTGATGAAACCCTTAGCCTCGTCAGAAGTCCAACCCTTTTGCGTTTCACCATACTCACCAAACTTATTCTTCACCAAGTCGTCGGGAGAATCTACGCCGACCGTCTGGAAGGTATAGGGGCGGAGTTCAAGAGTTACCTCACCGTTCACATTGCGTTGCGAAGAAAGGAGCATTGCTTCCATATCGGGCATAACGGGTTCGAGGTACTGACTTTCGTGAAGGAACATACCGTACCAGTTAGAGACTTGGTCCTTCCAATACTGCTGCCACTTTGAAAGGGTGTACTTTTCAAGGAAACGGTGTGCCGCAATGATGAGCATAGGTGCCGCAGCTTCAAAACCTACACGGCCCTTGATACCAATAATCGTATCGCCCACGTGACAATCACGACCAATGGCATAAGCAGCGCCGATCTCTTCGATAGCCTGAATGGCTGCAATCTTATCATCGTAGTGCTTGCCGTTGACAGAAACGATTTCGCCCTTCTCAAAGCCAATCTTGAGGAGTTCGGGTTCTGACTTTGTGGGGTGCTTGAGGTATGCAGATTCGGGAAGACCCTGATTGCTGTCGAGCAATTCTCCACCGCAGATACTTGTTCCCCAAATACCTACGTTGTAAGAGTACTTGAGCTTTGTGAAGTCGGCAGCAAAACCATTCTTGTTGAGGTAATCTACTTCTTCCTGGCGGGTCAATGTATTGTCACGAGTGAGTGTGATAATTTCTACGCCGGGAGCCATTACGAGGAAGGTCATGTCGAAGCGAATCTGATCGTTGCCGGCACCTGTAGAACCGTGTGCGATAGCGTCAGCGCCGATTTCCTTGGCGTAACGCGCAATGGCGAGCGCCTGGAAGATGCGTTCGGAAGAAACAGAAATGGGATAGCAGTTGTTGCGAAGCACATTGCCATAAATCATGTAGCGAAGGCTCTTGTCGTAATACTCCTGCGTAACGTCGAGCGTCACATATTCCTTCGCACCGAGCTTATATGCATTTTCTTCATTCGCCTTGAGTTGCTCAGCACTGAAACCGCCTGTGTTGGCACACGCAGCATATACTTCATAACCCATTTCCTTTGCCAAATACATCACTGTATAAGACGTATCGAGACCGCCGCTGAAAGCGACTACTACTTTCTTTGACATAATTATATTTTAGGTTTTAAGGTCTTAAGGTTATAAGGTTTTAAGAACCTTGCGGATGGTGATTTTATAACCTTTCAACCAGATAATTTATTAAATAGAAATTGTGGAAGTGAGGTTTAAGAAGATTACGAACTGCATAGTCCTCATAACCTTATGACCTTAAAACCTCATAACCTTATTATTTTACCCCTGTTCGGGATGCGCATTGATAAAGTCGAGAACGTCCTGGGGAATCTCCACAGGGAGCTTATCGTTAGGGTGACGCGCGGGATCGTAAAGCATACCTGTGCACACGCAATACTTACGGTTGGTGCGCGCAAGGACATCGCAGTTGATACAGCAGGGAGCGTCGGGCGTACCACAGCCCTTCCAGTATTCATCATCGTGAGTGAGTTCGTCGAAAGGCACGGGCACATAACCAAGACTCGTGTTGATGCGCATTACTGCGCCACTGCTGGTCAAACCAAAGATTTTAGCTTGCGGCCAGCGCACGCGACTCAAACTGAATGCGAGGCGCTTGATGCGCGTAGCGAGATGGTGACCACGGAACTTGGGAACGACAATCAAACCTGAGTTTGCCACGTAATGCTTGTTCTCCCAGCTTTCAATGTAGCAGAAACCCGCAAATTCATCTCCTGCAAGGGCGATAACAGCCTTACGTTCGCGCATCTTCGTAGCCACATACTCGTGTGTACGTGAAGCAATACCCGAACCGCGCACCTTTGCCGACTCGGTAATAGTATTTAATATGGTATCAACATATTTTTCGTGACTGCCGTCTGCGACAATAACTTGAATGCCATCGTTGTATTCTTCCATAAAGTAATGAGGTTTTGAGGTTGGAGGTTATAAGGTTTAGTAAGGTAAAAGGGTTTGAGTTTGTTAGGTATTTTGCAGACTGCATAGTTCTAATAACCTAAAAAGCGAAGCGTCCTTAAAACCTTTAAACCTTTAAATTACATTCTATTACACGGCACGCAGCGTGAGAGTTGCGTAATCACATCTTCGCGACTGTATCCCTCGCGTATGACTACGATAATCGTATCGTCGCCAGCGACGGTGCCACACACCGCTTCGAGGTTGCAATTATCAATTTCCGAAGAGATAACTCCCGCATGGCCGGGCTTGGTACGGATTACTGCAAGGTTGCCCGAGAATTCCATTCCGATATACCCCGCCGTGTTGCGATACTCGCTGTAAGTGGAGGGTTTTACGGTGCGTTTATAATGTGGGTGGTCGGGCAACACATAAATATACCCGTTGGGACCCATCATCTTTGCCGCATTCAGTTCGCGCAAGTCGCGTGAAAGTGTGGCTTGTGTTACCTTATGTCCCTCACGCTCTAATTCGCGAATAAGATTCTCTTGCGAACTCACCTCGCAGTTGCTCAAAATCATGCGCAATACCGCCAGTCTATCGTTCTTTCCATTCATAGTTTAGTTCAGTTTTTGAAAACAGCGACAAATTTACATCCTTGTTTTTACCTATGCAATAGAAAATGAATATTTTTTCAGTATATACAATTTATTTATGCATAAATATAGGGAAAGGGGGGAATTTAGTGAGGAGTTAGTAGTGAGGAACCCATGCGGAATGTAGTCCGCAGGGTAGTTGTACTCTGTACTCTGTTATCTGTACTCTAAACCATATAATAACAAGCGAACCGAAGACTCTATTGGAATCTTCGGTTCGCTCATTATTATATATATACTCAATATATAAGTTTCATTACGCCTGCTTATTAGCTTCAACCCACTTGCGTGCGTTCACAAATGCTTCCATCCAGGGAGTTACATCCTGCGCGAGGCGGTCGGCGGGATAGTAAGCGTTTTGCCAGGGATAGAAGGCGCGCTCAAGGTGAGGCATCATTGCGAGGTGACGTCCGTCGGGAGAGCAAATACCTGCTACACTGTAGTCAGAACCATTAGGATTAGCGGGATATTCGTCGTAAGAGTACTTGAGCACTACGTTGTACTTGTCTTCAGCATAAGGAAGGCTGAACTTACCTTCGCCGTGAGCCACCCAAATACCGAGTTGGTCACCACTGAGTGAGCCAAACATCACGCTACGGTTCGTTGTAACCGTTACGCCAACAAACGCACTTTCAAACTTGTGAGAGTCGTTGTGGAGCATGTGCGTACGCTTCTTGTGGTCGGGGTTAATAAGGTTGAGTTCTACCATGAGCTGGCAACCGTTACATACACCGAGTGAGAGCGTATCCTTACGTGCGTAGAAGCGGTCGAGAGCTGCCTTTGCCTTGGGGTTGTAAAGGAAGGCGCCTGCCCAACCCTTTGCTGAACCCAATACGTCGGAGTTAGAGAAACCACCGCAGAAGACAATCATATTTACATCGTCGAGCGTTTCACGACCCGTAATGAGGTCGGTCATCATAACGTCCTTCACATCAAATCCAGCAAGGTAGAGCGCGTAAGCCATTTCGCGTTCGCCGTTCGTACCCTTTTCACGAATGATTGCTGCACGCACACCGCTGGGAGTGCGACGGTCGGGATTGATGCCGAGACTTTCAAACGTACCCTTAAATTCGGGACGAAGGTTAAACTCAATGGGCTGCTGCTTATAGTTTTCGTAGCGCTTCTTAGCACAACCATGGAAGCTCTGCTTCGTATCAAGGAGGTAAGAAGTTTCGTACCAAATTTCGCGCAAGTGATCGATGCCAAACTGATATGTAGCGCCATCCTTTTCTACCAAGATGTGGCGTTCGTCAGTGGGCTGACCTACCTTAAGATAGCTTACGCCTGCTTCATCAAGGAGTGCCTTGAACGCAGCCTTATTCTTATCGCTCACCTGTACGATAACACCAGGATTTTCTGCGAAGAGAATCTTCACGAGGTCTGCTTCCTTAAACTTGTCGAGGTTGATGCAAAGACCGCCTTCTGTATTAGCGAAGCACATTTCAAGCAACGTAGTAATCATACCACCTGCAGAAATGTCGTGACCTGACATGATAAGACCCTTTTCTATCAACTGCTGAACAGCATTGAAGGCGTCACGGAAATATTCGGGATTCTGTACAGTGGGAACGTCACTACCTACGCGGTTCAAGCTTTGTGCGAATGCTGAACCACCGAGGCGGAGCGTGTCAAACGAGAAGTCGATGTGGTAGAGGGCAGACTTTTCGCAGTTTACTACTACGGGGCTCACCACCTTGCGTACGTCGCTCACTTCACCGCCTGCGCTGACAATCACAGTGCCCGGAGAAATAATCTTTTCGTCGTTGGGGTACTTCTGCGTCATTGAAAGCGAGTCCTTACCTGTAGGAACGTTGATTTCAAGAGCGCAGCAGAAGTCAGAAAGTGCTTCTACACCACGATAGAGGCGCGCATCTTCACCCTTCTGTGAGCGACAGGGCCACATCCAGTTTGCAGAAAGGCTCACGCTATCGAGTCCGTTTGCCAAAGGTGCCCAAACGAGGTTCGTGAGTGCTTCAGCCACTGAAAGTATAGAACCAGCGGCGGGATCAGCAAGACCTGCCTGAGGAGCATGACCGATAGCAGTAGCAATACCTGCCTTACCGCGGTAGTCGAGTGCTACTACGCCACAGTCAGCAAGGGGCAACTGAAGTTCACCTTGGGTTTGCTGTTGCGCAACCTTACCTGTAACCGAACGGTCCACCTTATTCGTCAACCAGTCCTTACAAGCCACAGCTTCAAGTTGGAGCACGTTGGTCAAATATTCGTCAAGGTTCTTAACGTCGTAGGTAACGTTTTCATACTTACGCTCTACGGTTTCGTCAACCATGATAGTCTTGGGAGAGTGACCGAACATCTGCGCCACATCAAGGTCGAAGGGACGCACACCATCCGCTTGTTCGAAAGCAAAATGGGCATCGCCTGTACATTCACCCACTACGTACATCGGAGCACGTTCACGTTCAGCAATCTTACGCACATGTTCGATGTGTTCTTCCTGAATGAGGAAGCCCATACGCTCCTGGCTTTCGTTAGCAATGATTTCCTTTGCCGAAAGTGTCTGGTCGCCAATGGGGAGGTTCTTCATATCGATAACACCACCGCATTCTTCCACCAATTCTGAGAGACAGTTCACGTGACCTGCAGAACCGTGGTCGTGGATAGAAACAACGGGGTTTACATCTTCTTCACAGAGAGCACGCACAAGGTTGTTCGCACGCTTCTGCATTTCGGGATTCGCACGCTGTACGGCATTGAGCTCGATCCCTGAGCTATAGCGACCTGTATCTACGGAAGAAACAGAACCACCACCGAGACCAATGCGATAGTTATCACCACCGACAACAACAACCTTGTTACCCTTCTGAGGCGTACCCTTAAGGCAGTCGCGCTTTGTGCCATAACCTACACCACCTGCGAGCATAATCACCTTGTCATAACCATACTTTTCACCATTTTCCTGGTGTTCGAAAGTAAGTACAGAACCTGTGATAAGGGGTTGACCAAACTTATTACCAAAATCGCTTGCGCCGTTAGAAGCCTTAATCAAAATCTGTTCGGGAGTCTGATAGAGCCACTGACGTACGGGAAGAATGTCTTCCCAATCGCGACCGCCGTCCAAGCGGGGGTAAGCAGTCATGTAAACCGCTGTACCTGCGATAGGCCAAGAACCTACACCGCCACCCATACGGTCACGGATTTCACCGCCCGTACCTGTTGACGCACCGTTAAAGGGTTCTACAGTGGTGGGGAAGTTGTGCGTTTCAGCCTTGAGCGAAATCACAGATTCAATATCCTTGATGACAAAGAAGTCAGAGGTAGAGTGGTCCTTGGGAGCGAATTGTTCTACAACGGGACCTACTGAGAAGGCTACGTTATCCTTATATGCAGAAATAATCTTGTGAGGATTTTCCTGTGTAGTCTTCTTAATCATCGCGAAAAGCGAAGAGGGCATTTCCTGACCGTCAATGATGAATGTACCACCGAAAATCTTGTGACGGCAGTGCTCAGAGTTCAACTGCGCAAAACCGAAGACTTCAGAGTCAGTGAGTTTGCGACCCAACTGCGCCTCAACGTTGTGGAGGTATTGGATTTCCTCGGGCGAGAGTGCGAGACCTTCCTGCTCGTTATACGCTTCGAGGTCGTCAATCTGCTGAATAGCCGCAGGCTGAAGGTTGATGGTGAAAATATCCTGGTTCAAACCCGTGTACATACGCTGAAGCATGGGGTCGTAATCCGCATCCTTGCTTGCTACGGGGAAATATTCTTCAATACGCGAGATACCCTGGAGGTTCATGTTCTGTGTAATTTCCACAGCATTCGTACTCCATGGCGTAATCATCTCACGGCGGGGACCTACGAAGTAACCCTCGAGCGTTTCGCCCTCGAGAAGCGCAGCGTCGCCGTAAAGCCAGCAAAGTTCATTTACTTCATCCTGTGTGAGCTGGTGATTTACTTGAGTGGCAATCACGGTCTGCTCCTTTGTCTTAAAAAACAAAATCATAATGTGGTAGGATAATGGTTTATATATTTCCTTGCAAAGATACATTTTTTAAGGAAAAGGGGAAAGGGTAATATCTTGAAAATAACGGCACCCCACACATTTTTTATCCTTGTATATAAAAAACAAAACCGGGGAGTGCATTTGCCGTCACTCTCCGGTTTATATTCAGTGAAAATTCCTAATACTAAAAAAGCATCTATTCAAGTTTATATTCTATGTTCAAATTATGTCCTTCAAATACAAACGAATAAACTTCAGCATATATTTGCTTGACGTAGGAGTACAATTTTACATCACTTTCCACACAAGAATCAGCAATAATCTTTCCGTACTTCATCAAGTGCATGACAATGCAAATTCCACCTTCGGTATAAGGAGGTTGATAATAAAACTTATCCAATTTCTCAAATCCATTTTTCTCATAGAAACGCTTGCGCGCTTCTTGTTCTTCTGAAAAAGGCACTTCTATTTCCAAAAGCAATGGAGTTTTTGCTATCTCTTTGATATACTGTAAAATGCGAGTACCATATCCTCTACCTTGTAACACAGGAATTACTGCAAGATGCTCTACAAAACTAAATTCTTCGAAGGTCCAAAGTGTAAAAAATCCCACCAATCTATCTCCGTTACAAGCGGCATAAACAGTAAACTTTGAATGTTCATCAGCATATTTGCGTTGCAATTCCAAATTGCGACGCTCACTCTCCGGAAAAACTCTTTTGAGCAAAGATTCCACATCGTTATAGTAGGGAGAGGTAGTGGTGATGGGAAAAATATTCATGTGAATTTTATGAACAATGAACGCACGAATTGTGTGTCCCTACTTGTCAAGCGAAATGAACGATTGATAGGTAGGGACGCACGGTTCGTGCGTCCGCATTTTATTATCAGTAAGTGGAAATTAGAAAGGATTTACTTCCTCGCCCAAGATTTCGTTGACCAACTTGTTTGCCAACGAACTGGTGCCGATGCGGAAGAGGTTTTTATCAATAAATTCCTGACCGAGAAGTTCACGGACAATGGTGTAATACGCCACAGCATCATCTACTGTCTTAATACCGCCGGCAGCCTTGAAGCCTACCCAGCGACCTGTCTGTGTCTTGTATTCCTTAATGGCTTTACACATGACGTACGCCGCTTCGGGAGTGGCAGCAATGCTGATTTTACCCGTAGAAGTCTTGATGAAATCGGCACCTGCATACATCGAAAGCACAGATGCCTTCTTGATTGCTTCAGCCGAGAGGAGCGCACCCGTTTCGAGGATGACCTTCAAGGGCGCAGTGCCACACGAAGCCTTGATTTCAGAAATTTCATCCGAGCAAGTTTCGTAATCACCGCTGAGGAAAGTACCCACGCTCAACACCATGTCGATTTCCGTAGCACCGTCCTTCACCGCAAGTGCCGTCTCGATGGTCTTAATTTCGAGGAAGGTTTGAGAAGAGGGGAACCCACCGCTCACACAAGCAATCTCCGTCTTATCAACCTCAAGACTATCGCTCACAATCTTGGCAAAGTTGGGATAGACACAGATGGTTGCCATCGCGGGAAGTTCGGGGTGTGCTTCATAAAAGTTATTGACATTCTCCGTAAACTTCAACACGGATTCCTGGGAGTCGGTCACCGTAAGCGTAGTGAGTTCTACGGCACGCAACAACTGCTTCTTTACCTCGTCAGTATTGTAAAGCGCCTGCTTTTCTTCAAGCAACTTCATAACTTCGTGGTGCACACGTTCATCATTGAGTTCAGCACAATGATAGGCTTCAAACATTTCTTTATAGTTGGTCATAAGGGGGAGGTTATAAGGTTGTAAGGTTTTGAGGTTATAAGGATGGAGGAGGTAAGGTGGTAAGGTTTTGAGGGGTAAAGTGGTAATATTTTGAAATTGTACTCAACCTGCATAGCCCTTAAAACCTAAAAGCGTAGCGACCTCATAACCTTAAAACCTAAATATATTACGCATACGTCATCACCTCACGCTCGCCCTTCAATACGGCAAAAGCGTTGTCGGCCATGGCTTGCATTTCGTCTTCTCCGGGATATACGTGTACGGGAGCGAGGAAGTCAACGCGCTCTGCGATTTTGCTGGTGATGTATTCGGAATATGCCAAACCACCAGTGAGGAGGATAGCGTCTACCTTACCATACATCACGGCACTCTGGGCAGCAATGCTCTTCGCCACCTGATAGCAAAGTGCGTCAATCACTAACTTCGCATTGCGGTCGCCATTCTCAATGCGCTCCATCACCTTGCGCACGTCACTTGTACCCAAATGGGCAGCCACACCTGCCTTACCCACAATGCGCTTCATGATTTCGTTTTTCGAATAAACGCCACTGTAGCAAAGCGTAATGAGGTCAGAAGTGGGGAGTGTGCCTGCGCGTTCAGGAGAGAAGGGTCCTTCGCCATCCAATGCGTTATTCACGTCAACAGCACGCCCTTTTTGATGCGCCGCTACCGAAATACCGCCGCCGAGGTGAGCAACGATAAGGTTGAAATCTTCATACTTTTTACCCTGCTCCTTAGCAAAACGGAAGGCAATAGCACGCTGATTCAAGGCATGCCAAATGGAGCGGCGAGGCATAAGTGTAGAACCCGTAAGACGGGCGACGTCTTCCATTTCATCCACCGTCACGGGGTCGGCAGTAAGAGCGCGACAATCGGGAAGCATGTGTGCCAACTCGTAAGCGATTAAGCAACCCAAGTTGCAGGCATGCTTGCGTTGCGCATTGAGCATGTCGAGGCGCAGTTGGGCATTCACTTCATAAACACCTCCACGCGTAGGTTTGCCTAATCCACCGCGACCAATAATAGCGTCAAACTCAAAAGGAACGGCGTGGTTAGAGAGGCAAGTTAAAATGTGCTTCTTACGGTAATCGTACTGGTCGGTTACACGAACGAAGTGTGAAAGTTCTTCTTCAGGATGGTTAATACTTTCTACAAAAACCTTTTGCTCGTCTTCATAGACAGCAATTTTTGTAGTCGTAGAACCGGGGTTAATAGCAAGGATTCTCATTGAATTTTATTTAAGTCAACAGACAACAGTCAACAGACAACCGACGCCAAACCGAGCGCAATCAAGTTTACTTGAATTGCCGAGGTGCGAAGGAGGAAAAGACCACGAAGTGGGATTAACAGACAACAGTCAACAGTCAACGGTCAATAGACAACAGTCTATGGTAAACATACTAACTCCGGATGGTAAGTCCGTTGTCTGTTGTCCGTTGTCTTTATTTAAGCAAGTGCTACGGCAATGCTATAATACTTGGTCAAGACACTGTCGCCTCTTGAAGAAAGCACCACGGGGCAATCTGTGCCCTGCAATACTCCCGCAATTTCGGCATTTGCAAAGAAAGGCATGGTCTTATAAAAGGCATTCGCCCCCACAATGTCGGGGAAGAGCAGCGCATCTGCTTCACCTTCCAAACAACTCTTGATACCCTTAATGTCAAGTGCTTCTTTGTCGAGCGCACAACGCAGGTCGAGCGGACCATCAAGGAGTAAGTTACCCCATTCTCCCTGCTGGGCACGCGCAATTAAGGGTGCGTAGGTCATAGAATGTGGGAACTTTTCACTGGCATTCTCGGTGCAGTGAAGCATTGCGATGCGGGGCGTCTCAATTTGCAGACGGCGACACATTTCTGTAATGTAGCCAATTTGGGCAGCACGTTGTTCTTCCGTAGGATAAGGAAGTACGGCAGCATCACTAATGAGCAAGAAGCGCTCTAACTTGGGCACTTCCATCACAGCGATGTGCGACATCACGCGTCCCTTGGGCAAAATACCTTCTTCCTTATTGAGGATCGCACGAAGCAACACGTCGGTATTTACCAACGCCTTCATCATCGCGTTAGCACGTCCGTCGCGCACAGCTTTCACTGACAAGCGCGCTGCTTCCATAGCGTCGGCAGCATATTCAAATTCGATGCTGTCAGCATACTGTTCCCAATCCGCAGGAAGGGGCATTTTATCTTTATCTCCCACCAATAATAATTTCACCCAACCTTCGCGAAGCGCCATAAAGACAGCCTCCATTGAGTGTTCGTCGTGGGGATAAACAACCACTAAACGCTTGGGATCACGCGCCTCCGAGAGGTGTGCTATAAGTGCAGAAAATGATTTGATCATATGTCCTTTTTTATATACCCAGCAAAATTACAAATTTTAAGGGAGAAAGGGGAAGGGGATGTCTATTTTTTAGAGTACAGAGAACAGAGAACAGAGTACAACTACCATCCGGACGGCGCTCCGGAGGATTCTCACAACCTTAAAACCTTAAAGCGAAGCGCCCTTATAACCTCAAAACCTTATAACCTCACTTTAATATCTAAACGTACTTCCCCCCAAGAACTCGCGCAACAAGGATGTGGGCGGAAGAGCTTGAATAGAAATAGGATTGAGGTAAGAAAGGAATTTGCGCAAGCGGATGGCTTCACTATATTCGGGGGCAGTTTCGGGAACCTCTTCCAAAACGGGAAGGGCTTGTTCGCGAAGCACTCCAAATTCAAAGAGCATAGCGGTGTTGATCATCACGTCGGCTTCTTCCTGAAAGGGGAAAATCCACTTTTCTTCACCTGCACGCACAGAGGGCCAGCGGGCAATGGTGTCACGCGCCGAACAACCACGGTACTTATAATCGCGCACAATGCGGCGCAACAGGCGGTTGTCTGTCGTGGGGATATAATTATGATTGTCGAGCAGAATAGTGGTCAGCGCCGACGCGTATATCTTAAACTTGTTTTCAGCAGGAATATTTTCTGTCAGGGCGGGATTCAAGGCGTGGATACCTTCAAGGATGAAGATGGTCTGCGGAGTGGGGTGAATGACATTACCACTCATTTCACTCTTCCCCGTTTGGAAATTATAGCGGGGCAGTTCTACGGACTCACCCTTGATAAGAGCGTTCATCTGCTCGGTAAAGAGCGGGATGTTCATAGCATACACACTCTCAAAGTCGTAATTACCATTTTCATCAAGCGGTGTTTTCTCGCGGTCCACAAAGTAATCGTCCATAGAGATGGGCACAGGGCGCTTACCGCACGCCATGAGTTGCACACTGAGGCGCTTTGAAGTAGTGGTCTTACCGCTTGACGAAGGTCCAGCAATAAGAATCACCTTATAATTTGGGTTTTCGGCAATGCGATCCGCCAATCGGCTAATCATCTTTTCCTGTAAGGCTTCGCTTACATTAATAAGGTCGTTGGCATACCCCGCAGCACATGCCGCATTCAATTCACCAATCGTGGTCACTCCCAAAATCTTCTGCCAACTATGCTGTTGGCGGAACACGTCAAACATCTTTGGCTGATCGCGCATAGGTCGCAACTGACTGGGATTGTCAGAATCGGGCACACGTATCAAAAGGCCGTCGCCATAAGGGATAAGGTCGAAAAGGTAAATCTGAGAAGTGCGTACGAGAAGCGACCCGTAGAAGTAATTCGCCACATCGCCTAATGTATAATAATGTGTGTAAAGACGACCACAGCTTTCGAGCAACTTCGCCTTATTCTCCAAACCCGCATCACGGAATAATTTCACCGCTTCATCCGTATGCGCGGTCAAGCGATGGAAAGGCAGGTCATCGTTAATAATTTCCTGCATGCGCTCCTTCAGTTGCACCACCTGCTCTGGCGTAATACCTCCAGGGATGTCAAGATGGCAGTAATAACCATTGCTCACAGGATTTTCAATGCGTAACATGGCATCGGGGAAAAGGTCGTGCGCGGCTTTGTAAAGCACGAAGAAGACGGAGCGCGTGTAGGTGCGATGTCCCGAAGGCGAAGTAATGTCTAAATATTCAATATCCTTGTCGTTGAACAATACGAAGTGAAGCCCCTCCACCTTATTATTTACCTTCGCACTCGTAGGTCCGAACGGCATTTTGAGTTCCAGAAGTTCATACACTTCTTCAAGGTTAAAACCCATGGGCACCTTGTGTGTGCGCCCTGTATTTGCACAACGAATGTTTATAGTTTTTGACATAGGGATTGAGGTTAGTTAGTAGTTAGGAGTGAGTAGAGAGTAACCCATGCGGAATGATAGTCCGCACGGTAGTTGTACTCTGTACTCTGTTATCTGTACTCTAAAAGCACTCTGTCTACAAAGGTAAACCTTATTTTCCGACCCACCCAACTTTTGAAGTTAAAAAGAAATAAGGAACGTATTTACAGTGCATCATCACGGATAATTTTTTTAGAAACTTGTAGTTTTCCACATTCCCCACCTCCTCCATAACTATTCTATATTCATTCTTTTGTTTCTTTGGTTAAAGAAAGAAGAGAAATGTTATGTTGGTTGTTATAGGCGGGGGATAGTGTGGATAAGTGTTAAAAGGTGTTTCGTTGTGTTTCTTTTTAAGTAAGTTATATGATGCTTGATGGTAGGGAAAACTGGGGATAACCTTGTGGGTTGTTGCGGTTGATAAGTGGGGATAGGTGGATAACTGTGTTTTTGAACATGTGTTCCCGATGTGTATTTTATCCCCAATGTTATTCTCAGGGTTATCCCCTACTTTTGCACAGAGTTATCCACAGCATTTTTACTCCTTTTTGAGACCCAAAAAACGACCTCTTTGAGGCTCGAAAAATGACGAAAAATGAAAAATAATGGTTGGTGTTAACGAATGTTAACGGATTTGGATTTCGTTCCAAAATTTTGTATCTTTGTGTTACGGAAGTGGAGATAGCCCATGATATCAGGGTTGTCTCCACTTTTTTTGTCCAAAAAATCCCATTTTTGGGGTCAAAAAATAAGTTACCTAGTTTTTTCAAGGTTAAACATCCGGTTTTCTATGTTACTTATTCTGGCACCACAAATAGATATTGTCGCAACGGGGAGTATGCTGAATGTTAATGTTTGTTAAAGTTTTGGCGGAAAAATGATGAAAAATGAGAAAAAATTAAAGTGCGAATGCTGTCGGCAACGCATGAAAAAATGGAGGTATTCAGCACCCCTGGAAGGGGAACTTTTTTGGAGTGATTTTATTCTTTAGCATAAGCATGTTATAAACAACTTTTTGTACTGCCCCTTTACGTTATTACCAATTAAAATCCTTATCTTTGCCTTATCTATCTCGTTAAGACAATGGATTGCTTATTAAATATTAACTAATCTATACTTCGTCATGACTAAAAAACTTCTTACGCTCCTCTTGGCAGTTGGTTTAAGTGCTGCTGTTCAACAAGCGCAAGCAAGCGTCGCTGCTGTTTCTACCCTTTCAGGTCAGGTGGAGAACAAATCGGTTCTTCCCTTTGCTACTACAACTATTGTGAATGGTGAATTTGCTCCCACTACTACTTGGTATGCCATTCGCGTGACAGGTTCTGGTTTTGTATTAACGCACAACGGCGAGGCTGACTGCATCGAACTCGCTTCAGTTAGTACAAAATATGAAGATGCTGATCTGTGGTGTTTCGTAGGTGATGCTACCGGCGGTTTTTCTATCTATAATAAAGCAATAGGTACTGGCAAACGCTTGGCGTCGCCCAAGGCTATGACGGGGGATAGTGGAGGTACGGCTTATCCCGTGATGAAGGCCGATGGTGATGATAACTATGTATATCTTTGGAATCAAACTCCTGCTGGAACCAATGCTTACTATTTCAACCAACAGGGTAACGAAGCTTATATTCTGAACAACCGTGGGGGCAAGTTGGCTTTCTGGACTACGGGCAAGGATGCTGGTTCTACCGTCCGCCTGGAGGTGGGAATAATGCAGATCAACATGTGTGATGATACACGAAAAGAAATTACGATTACAGCGCCCGAAAATTTCGTGATTACAGGATATAGTTTTGACTTTACCAGCAGTGAAAAAAAGAAATCTGTGGTGATAAATGCTATGGGCAAAGCGGTGAAGGCAAAGTACAATAAGGCAAAGCACATTGCGGTCAGTGGTCTTGATACTGCTGTGGTAACATTGAACGTAAAGGGTGAGTGTGCAGCGAATATTAAGAACTTTGTAGTTGACGTGAAGCACGATTACATAGAACCCGAACCTCAGCAAAATCTTTACATAACAAATGCGCAGTCGGCACGTCCTTACCGCATTCCTGCTATTGCGGTTGCACCCAATGGGGATGTGTTTGCCATTTCTGACTACCGCCCTTGTGGCAACGATATCGGTTATGGTGAGGTGGATATTAAGTGCCGCATCTCAAAGGATAATGGTAAGACGTGGGGCGATGAGTTTTTTATTGCCGACGGTAAGGGTGGTGATGCTAACCACATGACTACAGGGTATGGCGATGCGGCTATTGTGGCAGACCGTGAGCAAAATAAATTATTGGTGATGATGGTGTGCGGACGAACAGTCTGCTGGCACGGACGTTGGCGCCCCTCAAAGATTGGGGATGCTTATGCTGACTCGGTAAATCGTGTGGCAAGCATTTACCTCACTTATAACGAAACGACTGGTGAATGGGAAAAGAGTGAGATTAAGGAACTTACGGATCATATCTATTCCCTCTTCTTGGATGGAGAAACACCTACGGTGTCGTCAATGTTTATTGGTTCGGGAAAAATCTGTCAGAGCCGTCGCATCAAGGTGGGCGATTACTACCGTCTTTATTGCTCGATGTGGACACGCGATGGTGGTAACCGTGTGATTTACTCAGATGACTTTGGTGTTTCATGGAAGGTGCTCGGCACTATAAATGATCGTCCTGCTCCTGGTGGTGACGAACCCAAGGTGGAAGAACTTCCTGATGGTAGCGTGTTGCTCTCCAGCCGTTGCCACGGGCGTTATTTTAATATTTACACCTACAGCAACGCTACTACAGGTGAAGGTAACTGGGCAACAGTAGCCCTTTCAAATGCAGATAATAACGGAGTTGCTGCTGTGAGCAACTCAACGAATGGGGAAATTCTCATTGTTCCCGCAGTGCGCAAGGCGGATGGTGTGAAGACATTTCTCGCTCTTCAGTCTGTTCCCTTCGGACCTGGACGTGCCAATGTAGGTATCTTCTACAAAGAACTCACAGACTGTGCTACGGATTATGCAACTCCTGCGCTCTTTGCTGCTGATTGGGATGGTTCGCATCAGTCCAGTTATATGGGTTCTGCTTACACAACAATGACCCTCCAAAAGGACAATTCAATTGGTTTCCTTTACGAAGAATCAACCTTCGGACGTGACTACACCATTGTGTATAAGAATTACACCGTTGACTACATCACCGACGGACATTACGAATATGGTGAGTAAAAAATAACTATAGGAGTTACAGCATAACTAACGCTTGTAACTCCTATTTTTTTCTCTATATGATTTCCTCTATATGATTTCCTCTATACTTTATAAAGTCCCTATATTATATATATAATGTGTATATTCCAGTCTCTCATATCATATAAAGAGTAAATTATCAGCATCTCATGTCCCGTTCGCTGCGACGCCGTCGCAGCCCCGTCCCGCTCTCCTTTCTTTTTTCCCTTTTCTCCTTTCCCCTTTAATCCCCCTTCGCTCATCCCCTTCGTTCCTTTCGTTCTCTTCGCTGCGACAGTGTCGCGGCGCGTCTTTCTCCTTTCTCCTTTAATCCTGCTTCGCAGTCTTTACCTCCTTCGCACCTCGGCAATTCAAGCAAGCTTGATTGCACTCGGTTTGGCGTCGGTTCTCTTTTTTTGCCATCTCCACCTCTCATTTTCCCTCCCTCTCTCCCAAAAATCTCCTCAAAAATCAATTTTTCTTAAAATTTTCCCTTGAAATATTTTGTCAGAATAATTTCTTGCCCTAATTTTGCACTCGCTAACGAAACGAAAGCGGTTAGCACACGATCTTTGAAAGATTTTCATAAACTTTTTGTAGAGA
>JAZTYI010000047.1:0-88022 GCA_045636885.1 Alloprevotella sp. | reverse complement strand
ACCACAACCCCCGAGGGAGTCGTTATCTCCACCCCCGACCAGGCCATCGCGACGCTCTACGACCTACAGGGACGCACGATCGCCACACGCGCCGTTGACCGCCAAACTACAATCGCTACCCCACAGCGTGGAATCATCATCGTCAGCATTACTGACCGTAGCGGAAGCAGGCAGTACAAGGTAAACCGACGATAAACACTATTCGTGCAACAAGCACAATGTGAACACTCTGTGTAATGAGGGTGTGTCGAAATGAGCATTTCGGCACACCCTCTTAAGTTGTGTAAGAGTGAGTAAAATGCAAGGCGCTGAAGTTGAGGACGACGGGAGTGTACTGAAGTACATGACCTAGTCCGAAATTGAGGAGCAACGTAGCAGTTTGCTCATTATGACACGAGGCCGTTTAAATAGTGTTAGAGAGAGTAAATCCACAATCTGAAACAGCGTATGAAGAAGACTGTACTGCAGCACACATTGCCAAGTCCAAAACAGAAGAGCAATTCAGCTGTTTGCCCATAATGACACACCACCACTCGCATTATATGTGTTGTAAAGAAGAAATCCTGTTAATATTTACTTCTCCACTTTGAAAATTATCCGCTCGGTAAAATTGAGTAGTAACTTACACAAATTGATAATTGTCTAAGTCAATGAAAAGCGCGCAAGTTAAGATCCATCTGAATTTAACAACTCTACAAATAATGCACGTTCTACAATTGTTATAGCGAAAAAATGTTACAATTTCAACCTTCATTTTTCGACATTTTTCGGTTGAAACTTTAACATACTTTAACGTTCTACTTACCCGTTAACTAGATAACGTCTATTTGCAGTGCAAGAATAAGTAACATTAAAAACCGGTTGTTTAACATAGAAAATACGATGTAACTTATTTTTTTACCCCAAAAATGGGATTTCTTAGACAAAAAAGTGGAGATCTCCCCAAATTCCAAGGGGCATCTCCACTTCCGCAGTACAAATATACGAAAATTATAAGCGTAATGCAAATCCGTTAACTTTTGTTAACAAGAAATTTATTTCTCATTTTTCTTCATTTTTTTGCATCAGAAAAGACCATAAAAAACCGTCAGCGTCATTAAAGTGGGGCTACCCCCAAAACATGGGGTGCTAAATTATTACCGTCTTGTAAAAAAGTCACGCGTTGCGGTTTCTGTTATGGTCAGAGTTGAAGAGTTATTACGAGAGGGGGCGATCTAAATAAAAATCTTTAGTGAGTTGGTGATAGTCATCGGAGCGCTGGCCTGTTGAGGTGGTTAGAATAAGTTCGTCGACTATTAAAGGGGCGCTGTATATTCCCTTGATAAAGGTTAGGAGCGCTCGCTTTGGAGCTTTATGGGGGACTGTGCGGATATCAGTGCGGCGTATGGGGGTAAAATGATTGACAATGCAAAAGTTTGTAAATTCCTTTGCCACATCGGTGGGAAGAATGACTGATAGGAGACCATCGGGACGCAACAAACTGCTGGCGCTATGGATAAACTGGTGAAGAGAGAGACTGGAGGTGTGGCGGGCAAGCGAGCGTTGGGGGTCAGGAGATATCAGAGCGTTAGAGAAAAAGGGGGGATTGCTGACAATGAGATCAAATTTGCTTTCAGTGGCATAGCGGGTGATGTCAGCTTGGACAATCTCTATACGATTGGAAAAGGGTGATTGCTCGACATTAGCGCGTGCTTGAATCGCTGCTGCAACGTCTAACTCGACTCCAACTATGTGCGCCCCTGAGCGCTGAGCCAGCATAAGGGATACGAGTCCGCTACCAGCGCCTACATCGAGTATGCGATGGGCACCGTCGACTGGTGCCCATGCTCCTAAAAGCACGCCATCTGTGCCTACCTTCATGGCACACTTGTCGTGATAGACGCGGAATTGCTTGAAATCAAAATATGACATAGATAAGGACGAGGTTGGAGGTGATCAGATGCAAAGATACAAGTTTTGGCGAATTTTTGAAAGGTTAAGATGGAAAGACTATATGTAGGTTGCTATATGCCTCAAAAACTTGCTTCTACTATAACGCTCGTGATTATTGCGTGAGGTACAAAAAATGTTACAAAGACTATTCAAATGTATTAATCCTGTCTTCATAAGGATTGAACAAAGATATACGTTGCGCAGTTGAGGAGTAAAGAAAATCGGTGCGCGTGCCTATAAAAAACTGACTGAATTTGAATGTTTGACTTACGCTACTTACCCTTCTCGTCGATGGTTGATGAAACGAACGACAGAAATAATCATACGTGTAAAGGTTGAGGGAGGAAATATTTACTTACGGTAAAGGGCGGGTCTATGTCTATTTTTTTGTACATTTGCATGATATTAGGTGTCGTGCATGTAATGCGGGCACTACGACATGGATTATGGCAATCATACTTAGATTCAGATGAAGTTCTCCATATTAATTATTTAGATCGAAACAACTTATATGCCTCTTACTTTTCAACTTTTACACACAGACACTAACAGTCGTGCGCGCGCTGGGATTATTTCAACGGACCACGGACAGATAGAAACGCCTATATTTATGCCTGTCGGCACGGTAGGTAGCGTAAAAGGTGTGCACCTACACGAGATTAAGGACGACATTCAGGCGCAAATCATCTTGGGAAACACGTATCACCTTTACCTTCGCCCTGGACTTGAGATCATTGAAAAAGCAGGCGGACTACATAAGTTTAATGGGTTTGACCGCCCCATGCTCACCGACTCTGGAGGGTTTCAGGTATTTTCGCTGACTGGCATTCGCAAGTTGACTGCAGAAGGTTGCGAATTCCGTTCTCACATTGATGGCAGTAAGCACTTTTTCACCCCTGAGAAAGTGATGGATATTGAGCGTACCATTGGAGCTGACATCATGATGGCATTTGACGAATGTCCTCCAGGCACAGCGGATTATAGTTACGCACGCAAGAGTCTTGATCTCACTCACGATTGGTTGAAGCGTTGCATAAAGCGCTTTAATGAGACCGAACCTAAATACGGTTACCATCAGTCGCTTTTTCCAATTGTCCAGGGTTGCGTCTATGCCGACCTTCGCCGTGAGAGTGCGCGCTTTATGCGAGACTTTGATGCCGAGGGGTATGCTATTGGTGGACTTGCGGTAGGCGAACCTGCTGAGCAGATGTATGAAATGATTGAAGTGGTAAATGAAGAACTCCCCACTGATCGTCCGCGCTACCTTATGGGTGTAGGTACTCCTATCAACATTCTCGAAGCCATCGAGCGCGGGGTTGATATGTTTGACTGCGTGATGCCTACGCGTAATGGTCGCAATGCATGCCTTTTCACTTCTGAAGGCATCTTGAATATGCGCAATGCCAAGTGGGCAGACGATTTTTCACCAGTAGATCCCATGGGGCATAGTTTCGTTGATACCCACTATACCAAGGCTTACCTCCACCACCTTTATAAAGCGAAGGAACTTTTGGCGCTTCAGATAGGTTCTATCCACAACCTCTCATTCTATCTGTGGTTGGTTAAAGAAGCTCGCAAACACATTCTTGATAATACCTTCACGACATGGAAACGCGAAATGGTAGAAAAGTTGGGAAGAAGGCTTTAGGCATGATGCTCTATAAGTATCCACTAGTTTTGTGTCATAGTGTGTATCCAAGTCTTTGGTCGCGACAAATATAAAGATTACAACGAAAAATTTCGTCAGAGCAAATCTACATAACCCACCTTAAATGAGCACACAACGCTCAACTAAATTACCTCCTTATGCTGAACCTTAAAAAGTTGGGAATCTATAAGATTGACCTCTATATAATTAAGAAGTTTCTCACTACCTACATTTTTTTGATAACCATCATTATTACGATTGGTATAATCTTTGACTTCAATACGAATATCGATAGGTTAACTCAAAGTAATGCAACAACTAAACAAATTGTATTTGATTATTACTTTAACTTCATACCGTACTTTACCAATCTCTTTAGTCCGCTCTTTGTTTTTATATCTGTAATATTTTTCACTACAAAATTAGCGGATAATTCTGAGATTATCGCAATGAAGAGTACGGGCATGAGTTTCAAGCGCTTGCTACGTCCGTATATGATCTCTGCAGGAATAATCGCGTTAACGACATTTTTGTTGGGGGCATATGTTATCCCTAAAGGCAATATCGCAAAAAATGATTTTTATATTACCTACATCAAAAAGCGCAATACCACAGTGGCTGAAAACATTCAGATGCAGGTGGATACCGGAGTTGTGGCCTACATTACTCGATTTGATAATGTACGCAAAAGTGGTTATGGGTTCTCCTTGGACAAGTTTAAAGACAAAAAATTAGTGAGTCACCTTACTGCTCAAACGTTACAATACGATACGCTTGCCGAACGACCTTTTTCATGGACATTGCGAAATTATCACATCCGCACAATGGTAAACGGAAAGGAGGAAATCAAAAGTGGGGCGGTGATAGATACGATCATCATGATGGAACCCAAGGATTTTTTCTATGTTAAAGGTCAACAAGAAACACTCACCCTCCCTGAACTTGAGGATTTTATAGAGAAACAAAAATTGAGAGGCGCAGCAGGGATTGCCACATTTGAAGTGGAATATCACAAACGCTTCGCTTCACCATTTGCAGCCTTCATCCTCACGCTTATTGGCGCTTCGCTCTCCTCGGAAAAGCGTAAGGGAGGTATGGGATTCTCAATCGGTACTGGTATTGCCTTAAGTTTTACCTACATAATGTTCCAAACAATCTTTGCAACCTTTGCTATCAATGCTGGTTGGTCAGCTATGATTTCGGTATGGATTCCCAATATTATCTTTGCAGGTATCGCCTTTTGGCTTTACAAACGTGCCCCACAGTAGTAAAATAACGATACGGGTAAAGTCTTAATATTTTTACCTATACTAATCAAAGAATAAGAGAATGTTTTTCGAAGACCTTCCACTTTCAGAAGATATACTTGACGCACTTTATGACATGCGCTTTGAGACTTGCAGTCCTATTCAAGAACAATGCATACCTCATTTACTTGAGAATAAGGACCTTGTCGGTATAGCACAAACAGGAACTGGTAAAACAGCAGCCTACCTTCTGCCCATCCTCACATTGCTTCAGCATGAAGAGCATCCCCATGATGTTGTCAACTGTCTAATCATGGCGCCCACACGCGAATTAGCAAAGCAGATAGAGCAAGCACTACAAGGGTTTGCTTACTACATGAATATCTCTTGCGTTGCTATATATGGAGGCAACGACGGCATTCGCTACGAACAAGAACGCAAAAGTCTACAACAAGGGGCTGATATCGTAATCGCCACTCCCGGACGACTTATCTCACACATTCAATTGGGCAACCTTGACCTTTCACGTACTACGCATTTTATACTTGACGAGGCCGACCGTATGCTCGATATGGGTTTTGCTGAAGATATACAAACTATAGTCAAGCAACTCCCGCAACAAAGACAAACGATACTCCTCTCGGCTACAATGCCCGATAAGATTCGCCAACTCTCAAAGAACATTACCAATAACCCCGTAGAGGTTAATATAGCAATCAGCAAACCTGCAGAAACTATCAACCAGTCGGTTTATATTTGTCTTGAGACCGACAAACTGAACATCATTAACTCACTTTTCAAAGATACAAAACCTGAACGCGTCATCGTCTTCTCCTCTTCAAAACAGAAGGTTAAAGAACTCTACCAAAATATGGTACGCATGAAGTTTAATGTCGCACAAATGCACTCAGACCTGACACAAATTGATCGCGACAAAACCATGCAACAGTTTAAGGCACGTCAAATCGATATGCTTGTCGCAACAGATATCGTGGCAAGAGGAATAGACATTGACGATATCACCATGGTCATCAATTACGACACTCCTCACGATGCAGAAGATTATATTCATCGCATAGGACGTGCAGGTAGAGCTGGGCGAGCAGGTAAAGCAGTGACGCTTGTAACGAAAGATGATTACCATCGCCTTGTAGCCATCGAAGAACTCCTCGAAAAGGAAGTGCCAAGAGTCACACTACCTGAAGGACTCGTTGCACCCGATATCAACACACTTAAGACTGGTAACACCAAGTATAAGAATTCAAGACGCAAAAAGTCTCGAACGTCCCAATCTAAGTCCAGTGTTACCAAGAGAACAAAACATAATAGTAGAACGAAAATTCAACGTTCACACACAAGCAAATAAGTAAGTCTTCGCTACATCAGAACACCTTGATTCATACATCATATCACAAAAGTTCTATTACACACTATCGCCAACTTTTAAATAAAAAAAGTTAAATGTGATTCATAGTTCTTGCACAATCCGTCCTATTTTAGTACTTTTGCACAAAATTACACCATGAGTAAGAATCTATACTTCATATTATTCGCAGTAACGCTATGTTTCAGTGCTTGTAATAACTATAGCAAATTACTGAAATCGGCAGACGTAGGATACAAATACGAAGCGGCAAAAGA
Organism: Alloprevotella sp.; assembly: GCA_045636885.1. GTDB lineage: Bacteria > Bacteroidota > Bacteroidia > Bacteroidales > Bacteroidaceae > Alloprevotella. The sequence continues at coordinate 81,554 of JAZTYI010000047.1, read as the reverse complement.
ATATTTTGCAGATGGGCAATACAATAGAGCTTCTCAACTCCTCCAAACTATTGTCACCACAATGAAAGGTACAGAGAAAGGACAAGAGGCGCTTTATCTATTTGGGTTATGTAACTACTATTCGGAAAATTATGAAACCGCAACTGCCATATTTCGTAAGTATTATCAGACGTATCCCAAAGGCGTCTATACAGAGGCGGCGCATTTCTATTCAGGTTTAGCATTGATGAATGAAGCTCCCGAACCGAGATTAGATCAGACGCCAACCTACGAGGCAGTCACAGAGTTCCAGAACTTTATTGAACTCTATCCTTATAGCGAAAGACGCGATCAAGCCATGCAACACATCTTCACACTGCAGGACTTGTTGGTCGAAAAGGAATATCTTTCAGCTAAACTTTATTACGACTTGGGGGATTATTTCGGAAATTGTAGTAATGATGGAGGAAGTAATTATCAAGCATGTGTAATAACTGCTGAAAATGCCATTAGAGATTTTCCTTACACTAAACTACGTGAAGACTTTGCTATCCTGATTCTAAAAGCAAAATTTGAATTAGCAGCAAAAAGCGTTGAAGAGAAAAAAGAAGAACGCTATCACAATGCTATTGATGAGTATTATGGATTTCTTAATGAATATCCCGAGTCAAAGTACTTGAAAGAAGCGGAACAGCTTTTTAACAAAGCAGAAAAGTATACGACAATTAAGTAATTAAATAGATTTACGTTGAACTTAAGAGTTCTCTTACGCCAGCGTGATCAATCACAGTAAACCATAGTAAAAATGGACTACAAAAAATCAAAAGCGCCAACAAACACAGTGACGCACAACCTTATGGATTTCTGTCAAGGCACAGATAACGTGTATGAAAGCATTGCTATTATGGCAAAGCGTTCAAACCAAATTGCAGTGAAGATGAAGGAAGACTTGAATAAAAAACTCAAGGAATTCGCATCTGGAAACGATGGTCTTGAAGAGACTTTTGAAAACCTTGAGCAGATTGAAATAAGTAGATATTACGAAAGGTTGCCCAAACCTACACTCATTGCTGCCGATGAATTCTTGAATAAGCGCATTTATCATCGCAATCCCGCAAAAGACAAAGAAAATCTTGACGACTAAACTCAACCTATAGATAGCGAGTGACAAGTGGTCCGTGTTCGGTCGTAACTTGTTGCTCGTTTTGGTTTATTTTTAAGTAATAATATAGGCGTTACTTGAATGACCGCAGTCTATCCATGAGAGTTCATTTGTTTTTATTGAATGAACACGAACTGAAGGTATCATCAGTGTTTATTCGTGCTGATTAATGGTTGAAAAAATAAGAACATAAACACTTTTGGGATTAGGGTTATTTGTGGTCAACTTCCTATGTTATGACCTGTTTTTAGTCTATTTCATCAATAAGTTTAGGATCACTGGGTGGTGGATTATAAACACCTTAAATCCGCATTAACATCACTTGCTTCATCATTCACCAACAATCAACTCCCTATGTGGCAACGTATTCAAACCCTATATCTGTTACTCACGATTCTTTTTCAGTGGGTCAGTTTGTTAATTCCTATTGGAAATTTTAAAGTAGACGATAATCAGGGGCAAAGTTTTTGTCTTTTAAATGATATTTCTACAATCGAGAGTATTATCTTTTCTGTAATTGTTACTCTCCTTGCTACATGGATTATCGTTAGTTTTAAAGATCGCAAGAAGCAGATGCAATTATGTCGATTCCTTACTTGGATAATTATTGTAGAAGTAATTACAGCGATTATCGGTTTAAGGTTATTTGTGTTAGGACAACTCACAATGCCCGAGTATAATTACGCATTCCTTGCTTTACCCATTGCCATCATGATATTCCCGATTTTGGCAAAACATGCTATACACAAGGACGACGAATTAGTGCGTTCTTCCAACAGATTACGATAAAACAAATCAAATCAATATATTAACCTGATATCTTTATTACGAAAAGACTATGTCATTAAATAAAGTAATGCTCATCGGTAATGTAGGGAGAGAACCTGAAGTGAGATATGTAGAAGAAGGCGTTGCAACAGCCGTTGTAAGTCTTGCTACAAGTACACGAGGATATACACTACCCAATGGAACCATAGTACCAGAGCGCACAGAGTGGCACAGAGTGTTGTTGTGGCGCAAACTCGCTGAAGTGGTGGAAAAATATGTCCACACGGGAGATAAACTCTTCATTGAAGGAGAACTTCGCACTCGTTCTTATACAGATAAGCAAGGGCGTACACATCATGTGACTGAAATTTGGGGTAACAACATGGAAATGTTGTCAACTAAAACTCAATCACAACAACAAGCAGAGCAGACAGCACCAGCAGCACCCGAAAAATGCCCATTCTAAATGCTCATCTCTAAATCAATAACCACGCTCTATATTGGAGATATCGGTGTGTATCTTTTAGACATAAACACCATAACTGATGAGGATTTTTCACAAGCGTTGCCGCAGGAAATTATCACAAAAGTCCAACAAACATTTAAAAGTAGTAAACGTCAAAAGGAATGGCTTGGCGTAAGATTGCTGCTCAAGCACGTGTTAGGCAGTAATGTCCAAATAGCTTATAAATCTTCAGGAGCACCTTTCCTTATCAATAGCAATAAGCACATTAGCATCAGTCATAGCGGTACGTTAGTTGCTATTGCATTAAGCAATGAAAAGGTCGGAATCGATTTACAAATCATCAGCGACAAACCTCTGAAAATTAAGTCACGTTTTCTATCTAAAACTGAAATACAGATGATGGGAGATCAATTAGATGCGCTCAACGCTGTGAAATTATGGTGTGCAAAGGAAGCAGTATATAAATTTCTATCTATTCCAGAAACACCCCTTATCGGTGGTATTATGCTCCAACAGAATGAAGAAAATATTGTGGAGCAGAATCATGGTTTAAATATCAGTTTTAAGATCATTGATAATGCTGTGCTTGCTATTGCATTTAAAAGTTAATTCTATCAGGAAAATCTTCAACCTACAATTTTAATACAATGCTCATTAATTTAGTTAACGCCACAATCACTATTGAAGAGCGTGAAATTCTGAAAAGCGTGAACTTTTCCGTTTCAGAAAATGAATTTATATACATTGTCGGAAAAGTTGGTTCGGGTAAAAGTTCACTTCTAAAGTCACTATATGGAGAACTAGCCATCACTGGCGAAAAAACAAAGATACTTGAATATGACTTGTCAAAGTTAAAACAGTATCAGATTCCAGAACTACGTAGACAATTAGGAATTGTCTTCCAAGATTTTCAACTCCTTACTGATTATACTGTTAAAGAGAACCTAGACTTTGTCCTTCAAGTGACAGATTGGGACCGAGAAGAGCGTGGTCCTCGAATAGTTGAAGTACTCAACCAAGTGGGTATTGCTGATAAAGCGAATAATTATCCGCATGAACTTTCAGGAGGTGAGCAACAACGTGTGGCGATAGCCCGAGCGCTTCTAAACTCTCCGAAGATTATTCTTGCTGACGAACCAACTGGAAATTTAGATAAGGAAACAAGTGACAATATTATGAAAATCCTTCATGACATCCGTATGCAAGGTACTGCTATAGTCATGATTACTCACAATCTAAACCTTATCAACGAATACCCCGGAACAGTTGTATATAAATGTGAAGACAATCAAATTCTCCCTATCAAACCTAACGATTAATCATTAAAAATTGAAATATGAAAGTACTTAAATTTGGTGGTACATCAGTGGGCACTCCTTCGCGTATGAAGGAAGTTTCAAAGCTCATTACTGAAGACAAGCAGCAAAAGATAGTTGTCCTTTCTGCAATGTCTGGCACAACAAATACCCTCGTTGAAATAGCTGACTACCTTAAGAAAGGTAATAAGGAAGCGGCAAACAACGTCATCAATAAGTTACGCGCAAAGTACATGGAGCACATCAAGGAACTCTATGCAAACCAGGAATGGTTGGCAAAGACTTCTGATTTCCTTGAAGATGAGTTTATGTATCTCCATTCTTTCTCTGGTTCTGACTTTACCGACACCACAGAAAAGACCATCCTTGCACAGGGCGAAATGATGTCAACGAATATGGTGACAAACTACCTCAAGGAGATTGGTGTGAAGGTAAAGTTACTCCCCGCTCTTGACTATATGAAGACCGACAAGAACGGTGAACCCGACATGAAGTATATTGAGGAATATCTCAAGGCTATTCTTGCTGAAAATCCTGATTATGATCTTTATATCACTCAGGGATTCATCTGCCGTGACTTCGAAGGAAAGGTTGATAACCTTCAGCGTGGCGGTTCCGACTATACAGCAAGTTTGATTGGCGCAGTGCTTGGTGCTGATGAAATTCAGATTTGGACGGATATTGACGGCATGCACAACAATGACCCTCGTATTGTTGACAACACACAACCCGTTCGCCAACTTCATTTTGACGAAGCCGCTGAATTGGCTTACTTTGGTGCAAAGATTCTCCACCCCACTTGCGTTCAACCCGCTCGTTTTGCTGGTGTTCCCGTGCGTCTTTTGAACACAATGGACCCCAAGGCGCCTGGCACGCTTATCAATAACGAAATGGAGTTTGGTAAGATTAAGGCAATTGCGGCAAAGGACAATATTACGGCAATTAAGATTGTTAGTAGTCGTATGCTTCTTGCTACAGGTTTCCTCCGTAAGGTGTTTGAAATTTTTGAAACCTACAAGACAAGCATTGATATGGTCACTACTTCAGAAGTGGGCGTGAGTCTCTCTATCGACAACAATAGTCGTATTTACCCCATTGTTGAAGAGTTGAAGAAGTATGGCACAGTTGAAGTAGATGAAGACATGTGCATCATTTGCGTAGTAGGCGACTTGCAATGGAATAATGTTGGTTTTGAAGCAAAGGTAACAAATGCTCTTGCTGACATCCCTGTTCGCATGATTTCTTATGGTGGTTCGGAACACAACATCTCGTTCCTCATTAAGGGCGAAGACAAGAATGCTGCGCTTAAGGCATTGAGTAAGACGCTTTTTAACTAAAAGTATATGGCATTTAATTTTTACGAAGGGGTAACGCTTCAACAGCTTCAGAAAATTGAACGCGAAGTAGGTCCTTTCTATTACTATAATACGTCATTGCTACGTCAAACTCTTGACGCTATCCGTAAGGAACTGTCTGCAACGCCTCATTTCCACGTTCACTATGCAATCAAGGCGAATGCCAACCCCGAACTACTCACATTAATCCGAAAGGCTGGATTTGGGGTGGATTGCGTCAGTGGTGGTGAAGTGCAACGGGCGTTAGAAGTTGGTTTTGCGCCTAAAGGCATTGTTTTTGCAGGTGTAGGTAAAAGTGACCGAGAAATTCGTACGGCACTCCAGGCGGGCATCAGTTGCTTTAATGTAGAAAGTCTGCCCGAGATGGAAGTCATCAACGAACTAGCCAAGCAACTCCATGTTAAAGCACGCTTAGCCTTTCGCGTGAATCCCAATGTCGATGCACACACGCATGAGAAGATCACAACGGGACTTCATGAAAATAAGTTCGGGCTTGCCATGGAAGACCTCATTCCTGCCATCCGCCTTTGCAACGAACTTGAAGCGGTGGAATACGTGGGACTCCACTTCCACATCGGTTCGCAAATCCTGGACCTCTCTGTCTATGAGGCACTTTGCAACCGCATCAACGAAATTCAATTGCAACTCGAAGCCGAAGGTATTCATACGCAAAGCATCAACGTAGGAGGCGGTCTGGGAATTGATTACGACCATCCTGATCAAAATCCAATTCCTAATTTCAACGCCTATTTTAAGGTGTTCAAAGACAACCTTGAAGCTAGAAACGGGCAACAAGTACACTTTGAACTTGGCAGAAGCATCGTCGCACAATGTGGCGCATTGGTGTCATCGGTATTGTATGTGAAGCAGGGACACACCAAGAATTTCCTTATTGTTGACGCTGGGTTTACTGAACTCATCCGTCCCGCAATGTACGGAAGTTTGCACTTCACCGAAAACATTACCGCCGAAGGTGCTCCCACGGCACACTATGACATCGTAGGTCCCATTTGCGAAAGTAGCGACGTATTTGCTAAAGATTACCCCCTTCCCACGTCTCAGCGCGGTGACATCATCGTCTTCCGCTCAGCTGGTGCTTATGGCGAAGTGATGGCGTCTACTTATAATTGTCGCACACTCCCATTAACATTTACAACAGAGCAACTACTTAATCAATAATTATAATTCATGGAATTAGCTACTAAATATAGTCCCGATGCCGTAGAAGGCAAATGGTATCAATACTGGTTAGACCATAAACTCTTCAGTTCAAAACCCGATGGTCGTGAGGCCTACACTGTGGTTATTCCTCCACCCAATGTTACTGGTGTGCTCCACATGGGTCACATGCTCAACAACACCATTCAGGACATTCTCGTGCGTCGTGCACGTATGGAAGGTAAGAATGCGTGTTGGGTTCCTGGCACAGACCATGCCTCTATTGCTACCGAAGCAAAGGTGGTAAACCGCCTTGCAGAACGCGGCATTAAGAAGACAGACCTCACCCGTGAAGAATTCTTAAAGCACGCTTGGGAATGGACCGAAGAGCACGGTGGCATCATCCTCAAGCAATTGCGTCGAGTAGGTGCGTCTTGCGACTGGGATCGCACCGCTTTCACCATGGACGATGAGCGCTCTGAAAGCGTTATCAAGGTTTTTGTTGACCTCTACAATAAGGGGTTGATTTACCGTGGTGTACGCATGGTAAACTGGGACCCCGCGGCACAAACCGCTCTTTCAGATGAAGAAGTTGTTTATAAGGAAGAAAACTCTAAACTCTACTACCTCCGCTATATGGTAGAAGGTGACGCTGAAGGTCGTTATGCCGTGGTTGCAACAACTCGTCCTGAAACCATCATGGGCGATACTGCCATGTGCATAAATCCTAATGACCCCAAGAACGAGTGGCTCAAGGGCAAGCGCGTCATCGTGCCCATCGTGGGTCGTAGCATTCCCGTGATTGAGGACGAATATGTAGACGTAGAGTTTGGTACGGGTTGCCTCAAGGTGACTCCCGCTCACGACGTTAATGACTACATGCTCGGTGAGAAGTACAACCTCCCTTCTATCGACATTTTCAACGACAACGGCACCCTCTCTGAAGCCGCAGGTATGTACGTAGGCATGGACCGTTTCGACGTGCGCCGTCAGATTGAGAAGGACCTTCAGGAAGCAGGACTCATGGAAAAGGTGGAACCCTACACTAATAAGGTGGGTTGCTCCGAACGCACAGGTGTTGCTATCGAGCCCAAACTCTCCATGCAGTGGTTCCTCAAGATGCAACACTTTGCTGACCTCGCTTTGCCCCCCGTCATGAACGACGAACTCAAGTTCTAACCCGCCAAGTATAAGAACACTTACCGCCACTGGCTTGAAAATATCAAGCACTGGTGTATCTCACGCCAACTTTGGTGGGGGCACCGCATTCCCGCTTACTATCTTCCTACTGGTGGATTTGTCGTTGCTGAAACGCCTGAGAAAGCGCTCGAACTCGCACGCCAGCAGTGTGGTAATGCCGATATCCAACTCGCTGACCTTAAGCAGGATGAAGATGCGCTCGACACATGGTTCTCTTCATGGCTTTGGCCCATCAGCCTTTTCGAAGGTATCAACAATCCTGGCAATGAGGAACTCCAATACTACTATCCCACAGCCGACCTCGTGACAGGTCCGGACATCATCTTCTTCTGGGTGGCACGCATGATTATGGCGGGTTATGAATACACGGGTGATATGCCTTTCCGTAACGTATACTTCACAGGTATCGTGCGCGATAAGCTCGGTCGTAAGATGTCAAAGTCGCTCGGTAACTCTCCCGACCCCCTCGATCTCATCGACACTTATGGTGCTGATGGCGTACGCATGGGCATGATGTTCTCTGCACCCGCAGGTAACGACATCCTCTTCGACGATACCCTCTGCGAACAGGGTCGTAACTTCTGCAACAAGATTTGGAACGCCTTCCGTCTCATCAAGAGTTGGAACGTAGATGCCACGATCGAAGAACCCGAAACAGCCAAAGAAGCCAACCTTTGGTTTGCCGCACGCCTCCGCCAGAGTGCTGCCGAAATCACGGATCTCTTCAAGAAGTACCGCCTCTCTGAAGCCCTCCATGAAGTGTATAGTCTCTTCTGGGACGACTTCTCTGCGTCATACCTTGAAATGATCAAGCCCGCTTATGGAAGTCCTATTGACTCGGCTACTTACACTACGGCACTTGGTTTCTTCGACCATCTTCTCCACCTTCTTCACCCCTTCATGCCCTTCATTACCGAAGAACTTTGGCAGCACCTTGCAGAGCGTAAGGAAGGCGAAAGCATCATGGTGAGCCCCATGACCATTCCTGCACCCCAGGAAGGCGACGAAGCGTTCCTTGCGGCAATGAACCATGCGAAAAGCATCATCGCCAATATTCGTGCCGTGCGCAACAGCAAGAACATCTCGCCCCGTCAGGAAGTGAAGGTGCTCGCAACTCCCTCATGCCCCGTTTCAACGCTCAAACCCCTTATTGAGAAGTTGGCAGCTGCAGAGATTGAAGATGCCACTGCTGAAACAGCAGATGGCGCCGTAGCCTTCATGGTAGAAACCACACGCTACGCACTCCTCCTTGGCGACCTTGTGGACAACGAAACTGAAAAAGAAAAGGCCATCGCTGAAATCAAGCGCCTTGAAGGGTTCCTCATGGGAGTGAACAAAAAACTCGAAAACGAACGTTTCGTTAGCAGTGCTCCCGCCGCAGTTGTAGAACTTGAACGCAAGAAAAAGGCAGATGCCGAAACGAAGATCGAGGCGCTCAAAAACCAGTTTAAACTTTAATATAGTCGCAAAGATTTCCCCGACAGATGTAACACACATTCAATATATCCACATCCCCGATAAATGGAGATGTGGATTTTTTTCCCCGTTTTTTAAATAAGCAAGGGGGGATTTACGGCAACGTTGCGAGAGGTGGAGACAGTGAAGGAAAAAGAAATTAAGTTTAATCGCATAGTATAGTATAAATAATTTTGTAAATTTGCAGGAGTATAACTATAAGCTTGCTCTTTCAATCACTTGAAAACAAAAATTCTGACGATAGTATTGGTGTGGTTTTCGCTAAATGCCCTTGCTCATAAGGGGGCATGGAATCACGCCCATGGTAATAAAAACGGGATTGCGCTGTGGAACTTCCACAACGCGCGCACTGTTGTGCCTGAGGATGTTGTAGTTGAGGATTCCGTAGTGGTGGACTCCGCGGCATCTAAAAAGCGCGATTCGGGCATTGACTCTCCCATCAACTTTACGGCAAAGGACTCGATGGTATATGACGCGGGGACGCGCTTGGCCTTTCTCTATGGCGAGGCCGACGTGAAGTATCAAAACATGCAGTTGACGGCAGCGCAAATCACCATGAACATGGATAGCAGCACGGTGAAGGCGGACGGAAGGGTGGACACGGCGGGCGTGATGCACGGCAAGCCGCTGTTTAAGCAGGGGGGTGAGGAGTATGACAGTCAGTCGATGGCGTTTAACTTTAAGACAAAAAAGGGATTTATACACAACACGTATACGGCGCAGGGGAGCGGATTCATGCAAAGTACGCGCTCGAAACGCACAAATGACGGCATTGTGTATCTGGAAAAAGCGAAGTATACGACCTGTGACGCTGAGCATCCGCACTTCTACATCTCTATATCGCGTGCTAAAACTAGACCAGGGAAAGACGTTGTGTTTGGTCCCGCACACTTGGTTGTGGAGGATGTGCCCTTGCCATTGGCGATCCCCTATGGGTTCTTCCCTTTCAATAAGAAGTATTCTTCCGGGTTTCTGATGCCTACGATTGGTGATGAGACGGTGAGGGGATTTTATTTGCGAGATGGAGGGTATTACTTTGCGCTGAATGACTATATGGATCTGCGCTTGTTGGGCGAGATTTACACGAAAGGTTCGTGGGGACTAAGCGCTGAGACGAATTACCGCAAACGCTATAAGCACAACGGGAACTTCTACGTAAGTTATCTTAACACCGTAGAGGGAGAGAAAAACATGCCTGACTACTCGAAGCAGACGAGCCTGAAGGTGCAATGGACCCACTCTATGGACAGCAAGGCGGTGCCGAACACGAGTTTCTCCGCCCGTGTCAACTTCGCATCGCAAAACTATGAGCGCAACAACATCTTGAGCATGTATGACCCCGTTGCTTACTCGCAGAGCACACGTGCCAGCGCTGTGAGTTATTCTCGCAGTTTTCCCAGCATTGGATTGAATCTTTCGATGTCGACCAATCTCACGCAGAACATGCGCGACTCCACTATTGCCATGACGCTCCCCGACCTTTCGGTAAGCGTCAACCGCTTTTACCCCTTTAAGCGCAAACATGCGGCAGGAAAGCAGAAGTGGTATGAAAAGATTTCGATGTCTTACACCGGTGCATTTACGAACAGCATTACGACAACAGAGCGTCAACTCCCGAAATCAAACCTTGTGAAGGATTGGAGAAACGGTATGCAACACCGTATTCCTATTGACGCTACGTTTCAGGTGTTGAAGTACATCAACGTGACGCCCTCATTCACTTTTCGCGATATTATGTACTCGCACAAGGAGAAACGCTCCTGGGATGCACAACGCCAACGAGAAGTGAGAGACACGATTTACGGATTCTACAACCTGTATGATTGGAACGCTTCGATAGCGGTAAACACTACGCTATACGGATTCTATCAACCCATACCTCAGTTGTTGGGGACGAAGCTGCAGATGATTCGTCACGTGTTTAAACCCTCTGTATCATTCAGTTACGCTCCCGACTTTACAGCGTCACATTACGGTTATACGGACTATTACACTAAAACAGACGCACAGGGCAATGTGTCAACTGTGACTTATTCGCCATATGCGGGCCAGGTATACGGATACCCAACAGGAAGGAAGACGGGAAGCATATCGATGTCAATCTCCAACAACCTTGAGATGAAGGTCAAAAGCAAGAAAGACACAACCGGCGTGAAGAAAATCAGTTTGATTGACGAACTCGCCGCCTCACTCTCGTACAACCTTGCTGCAGAGCGCAAGCCTTGGAGTGATCTTAACACGCGCATTCGTCTGAAATTAACGCCAAAGTACACGTTCTCAATGGCAGCAGTGTTTGCCACTTATGCTTACGAGTTTGATAAAAACGGCAATGTAGTTGTAGGCGACCGTACGGAATGGAGTTATGGACGCTTTGGTCGCTTCCAAGGGATGTCGCAAAATATTTCGTATACGTTTAACAATGATACGTTCCGAAAACTATGGGGGAAGGTATCTGGAAACAATAGCGACGAGACGGCACCTGCTGAAGACGAGACTGAAGACGGTTACGAAAGTATTGATGACGCCAACATTGACCCTGACATTAAAGAGGCACGTGAAGCCAACAAAAACCAGAAGTCTAAAAAAGCAAGCGTAGACGAAGATGGATACTTGGCATTTCGTATGCCATGGTCGGTAACGGTGTCATACGGTATCACCATGCGTGAAGACCGCACTAAACCGATCAGGAGGAGCAACATGCGCTACCCCTACAAATATACGCAAAACCTGAACTTCTCTGGTTACTTACGTATTGCTGATGGATGGAACATTTCGTTCTCCTCGGGATATGACTTTAATTACAAAGAATTATCCATGACGACAGCCTCGCTCTCACGAGATTTGCATTGCTTTGAAATGTCGTGCAGTGTCGTCTTGCGCCCCTACTCATCGTTCAACTTCTGCTTCAGAGCAAGAGCTTCCGAACTTGCCGACGCCTTAAAGTGGGACAAGAGAAGCGGATATAGTAATAACATTGAGTGGTACTAAAAGCACAATAACTACTTTATGCCCCTCAAAATGAAACAACGCACCGTTTTATACTATGAAAAGAATATTCCTTTACACGCTATTATTCTGTACAATAGGTTCCTGTTCTGAAAATGAGTTTGAATATCATCAGACATACTTCACCCCACAGGAACCTAATGGTAAGGTTCTCTATGCTGACCAAACAAATGACTCCACACTTTTGGTTTCATACGATCCCTGGAAAGCAACATTAGAATTTACCGACGAGCATAAATGGTTTACGATTACGCCCATGGAGTGTCAGTTTGGAAGTGGCACAGAATATACTGAAACTAAAATGTACATAAACGCCACTCCCAACACAAGTGGGAAGATCAGAAATGGGCACATACATATCAATACCTACGACATTAAAAGCACTTACCTCGTAGGGATGAGTGTAAGTCAACTACCCTGGTTGAACATCACCAAACCACACGGAATATGGAATGCAGAAGAGGGGGTAGAGCGCTTCTTTGTAAACATTGATACTCCCACTAGCGGTAGCTTTGAGGTCATCTTTACCGTTTATGGCGAGGATGCCGCTTTAACGTCTGATGCAGCATGGTTAACTCCCCAATCAGGAGTAATTTCTGCGGGTAAACAACAGGTTATAACCATAAACGTTGACGAAAATAGAGATACCTCTGCACCACGTACAGCAATCCTCACGCTCAAATCGAAAGGTATCGCTACGCCCATCACCGTAACACAAGCTAAAGCAAACTATTAACACATCAGTCCTTATATGCAGGAAATCAACAACATGCAGTTGCAAGAGCAAGTTCGCGCTATCAAGCGAGAATTTCGTCTCATGATGAACGGCATAACCAGTCAGTCAATGCGCGAAAAGGGACTTACCTACCGCACAAACTTCGGAGTCGAATTGCCGCGCTTGAAGGCGTTCTCTGAAGAATTGCCCCACACGTATGAACTTGCTTCTGCGTTATGGAAGGAGCAGGTTCGCGAATGCCGATTGTTGGCGCCCATGCTTATGCCTGTTGTTGATTTTGCGGATGATATGGCTGATTTATGGGTTGAGCAACTCAATTTTCCAGAAGAGGCGGATTGTCTTGTCATGTATCTACTCCAACACCTTCACAATGCTTCAACAAAGTCATTTGAGTGGATTTCTAGCGAAGCTTTATTCCCACAGTTATGCGGATGGCAGCTGTTGGGTCGACTCTTCACCAAGGGAGCCACGCTCACACCGCGAGATGATCAAGAATTTCGTGACCAAATATCGTCTTCACTCTACAGCGAACATTTCATGGTCAAACAAGCCACCTACCGTACCCTCTTGAAATATATGGACTTAGGAGAAGCAGAGACTGACTTTGGCAACACACTGCTGGATGCATTAAGCAACAAAACATATTAAGGACTCAATTCACCACTACATAACAACACATCCTTCTATCTATATGCCCCACCCTACTTATTGCGACCGAATTAGTAGCAAGCGTAGCAAAGAAATTTATTCCTCTATATATAAGACACTTCAAAAGGGAAAATATTATAGAGACCCGAAATTCACAGCCAAGCAGTTAAGTACACTTACCAATATCAACACCCGTTACATTGCAGCTGTAGTCCAACTTCTCACCAATAGCAATTTCAACGACTTGCTCAATTCTTTTCGTCTCAAGGAAGCCGAACAAATGTTACTGACGCATCCAGAGTTCTCTGTCGAAGAAATAGCCCTGATGTCGGGATTCGGCAGTCGACAATCTTTTTATCGCGTCTTTTTGAAACAATATGGCGTCACCCCTCGCCAGTTTCGAGTGCAACATAATCGTGATGAGAAGTTACCTACCGACGCTTCCTCCACTCATTCTTGATATTATAAAAAAGAAATAAGTAGCGCTTCATAACAGTTACTTTTAACACACAACAAAGCGCTCTCTCTATATCTATGCTACATCCCGAACTTCGCCAGCAAATCACTTCTCTCGTACGCCATTGGGTGGTGCCTGCTATTGGATGCACCGAACCCATCTGCGTTGCTTTGGCTACAGCAAAAGCCGCTGAAATATTAGGAACACAACCCACTAAAATAGACGTCTTTCTGAGTGCGAATATTCTCAAGAATGCAATGGGAGTGGGCATCCCTGGGACTGGCATGGTTGGTCTCCCCATTGCTGTCGCACTTGGCGCTCTTACCGGCAAGTCTGCCTATGGATTAGAAGTGATCAAAGACTGCACCCCCCAAGCCGTTGAAAGAGGCAAGCTGTTTATAAACGAAGGGCGCATCACCATCTCACTCAATGAGCATACGACCGAGAAACTATATGTAGAAGTACGTTGCTATGACAACAACGACAACACGTCGCGCACAATCATCACCGGTCAACATACCAACATTGTGCTCACCGAGCGCAATGGTGCTCCTATCACTCAATCCCTTAATGGTTGTGAGGCAAGTCAATCTGCCACATCCCCCCTTACCGACGCACCAGCACTCACACTAAAGACCGTCTTTGATTACGCCACCACAACTCCGCTCGACGAAATCTCCTTTATCAACGAAGCTGCCACCCTCAATATGGCAGCCGCCCAGCGCTCACTCGAAGGCAACTACGGTCACTGCCTAGGCAAAGCCCTCACCCGCCCCCTCGGTCGTGGTATCATGGGAGAGTCCATCTTCTCACACATCCTCTCCAGCACCTCTTGCGCCTGCGACGCACGTATGGCCGGAGCAATGATACCCGTTATGAGCAACTCTGGAAGTGGCAACCAAGGCATCTGCGCTACCAACCCCGTTGTAGTTTTTGCACGCGAAAACCACAACACGCAAGAAGAACTAACTCGCGCGCTCATGCTCAGTCACCTTACAGCAATTTATATCAAGCAACACCTCGGTTCGCTTTCAGCCCTTTGCGGTTGTGTGGTAGCCTCTACGGGTTCCAGTTGTGGCATCACCCTCCTCATGGGAGGCACCTATGCTCAAATCTGCGCAGCAGTAAAAAACATGATTGCCAACCTTACGGGCATGATATGCGACGGTGCTAAACCCTCATGTGCGCTCAAACTTACCTCTGGTGTCAGCACAGCCGTGCTTTCTGCCATGCTTGCCATGCAGGGCAACTGTGTAAGTAGCATTGAGGGCATCATCGACGACGACGTTGACCAATGTGTCAGCAATCTTGTTAGCATCGGAGCACACGCCATGAACGAAACAGACAAACAAGTTCTGGATATCATGGTAAACAAAAGTAAAGCATAACTAATAACGCTCCTCCAAATAACATAAGAAGTGAACTCCAGCAAAGATTCTTGCTTTTCGGTTCACTTCTTTTCTTTTTAGTTGACAAATGTCAACAAAAACAGGTGTTTTGTCAACATTTTTTTACTTTTCTATTTTGCAGGTTTGTGGGTTCAGAATAATAATGTATTTTTGCCCGAGGTTTTTTGACTATAAATATTGAAATAACACATTAATTAAATATGAGTAAGATTGTTAGCAAGGAGCAATTTTCTGAAAAGGTTTTCAAACTTGAAGTTGAAGCTCCATTGATTGCCCGCTCGCGCCGAGCTGGTCATTTCGTGATTATTCGTTTAAGTGAAAAGGGAGAACGTATCCCCTTGACTATTGCAGATTCAGACCCTGTTAAGGGCACAATCACCCTTGTAGTTCAAACTGTAGGTAAGACATCTACTGAACTCTGCAAAATGAATGTAGGCGATGATATCCTTGACGTAGTAGGTCCTCTTGGTAAAGCAACACACATTGATAACTTCGGTACAGTAGTATGCGCAGGAGGCGGTGTGGGTGTAGCGCCCATGTTGCCCATCATTGTTGCTTTGAAAAAGGCGGGTAACCGTGTAATTTCCGTCCTCGCGGGTCGCTCTAAGGAACTCATTATTCTTGAAGAAGAAGTGCGCAAGCATAGTGATGAGGTAATTATCATGACAGATGACGGTAGTTATGGTAAGCAGGGCGTTGTGACTGTAGGCATTGAAGAAGTCATCCAGCGCGAGAAGGTGGACAAGTGTTTCGCCATTGGTCCTGCTATTATGATGAAGTTCGTGTGCTTGCTCACGAAGAAGTATGAAATACCTACCGACGTATCGCTCAACACGATTATGGTAGACGGCACAGGCATGTGTGGCGCTTGCCGTATTACGGTAGGTGGTAAGACGAAGTTCGTGTGCGTGGACGGTCCTGAATTTGACGGTCATCAAGTAGATTTCGACGAAATGCTCAAGCGCATGGCGGCCTTTAAGCGTGAAGAAATTGAGGCGATGCAACCAGTGGCGCCTACCAAAGAAGACGATTGTAAGGCAGAAAAGAAGCAAGATTGCGGTTGTCCCGATGGTGTGGATTGTGCGGAAGTTTATGCTGACGTAGAGGGTCGTAATGACGCTTGGCGCACCGCACTCCGCCAGCAAATGAAACCCAAGGAACGCATGCAGATTGAGCGTTGCGTGATGCCCGAACTTGATCCCGAATACCGTGCACGCCAGTTGAAGGAAGAGGTAAACCAAGGATTGAGCATCGCTCAGGCGCAACAAGAAGCAAAGCGTTGCCTTGATTGTCCGAATCCTGGTTGTGTGGAAGGATGCCCCGTAAGCATCAATATCCCCACCTTCGTTAAGCACATCGAGGTGGGCGACTTTGCTGGTGCCGCACGTGTGATTAAGAAGACGAGCGCCCTTCCCGCCGTATGCGGACGTGTATGTCCCCAGGAAAAGCAATGTGAAAGCAAATGTATCCACGTGAAGACGGGTGGTAAGCCCGTAGCGATTGGTTATCTCGAACGCTTTGCCGCCGACTATGAGCGCGAGCATAATTTGGCGCAACCCATCGTCCCCACCGAAAAGAAGGGCAAGAAGATTGCCGTTGTGGGGTCGGGGCCTGCCGGACTATCCTTCGCGGGTAGCATGATTGCACGCGGTTATGACGTGACGGTATTTGAAGCGCTCCATGAAATTGGCGGTGTGTTGAAATACGGTATTCCCGAATTCCGCCTCCCCAACGCTATTGTTGAGTTTGAAATCAAGAACCTAGAAAAGAGTGGTGTGAAGTTCGTGAAGGACTGCGTGGTAGGTAAGACCATTTCCATTGCCGAACTTCAGGCAGAAGGTTATGAAGGCATCTTCGTAGCGTCGGGTGCTGGTCTTCCTAACTTTATGGGCATCAAGGGCGAAAATAGCACAGGCGTGATGTCAAGTAACGAATACCTCACTCGCGTGAACCTCATGGATGCTTCCAACAAGAAGGCCGATACGCCCATCCTTTTTGGTAAGCGCGTAGCCGTTGTGGGAGGTGGTAACACTGCAATGGACTCTGTGCGCACCGCCCTTCGCCTGGGTGCTGAGCGCGCTATGATTATCTACCGCCGTTCGGAAGAGGAAATGCCCGCACGCCTTGAAGAAGTGCACCACGCGAAGCAGGAGGGTGTAGAGTTCCTCACGCTTCACAACCCCATTGAGTACGTTGCCGATGAGCAGGGCGCCGTGAAGCAAGTTGTGTTGCAACGCATGGAACTTGGCGAACCCGATGCTTCAGGTCGTCGCTCTCCCGTTCCCGTAGAGGGCGGTATCGAAACGCTGGATGTAGACCTCGTAGTTGTAGCCATCGGCGTATCACCCAACCCCATTGTTCCCGCTTCCGTTGAGGGACTTGAAACGGGCCGTAAGGGCGTTATCGTCGTAGGCGATGATATGCAATCGTCTATCCCTATGCTCTATGCCGGTGGCGACATCGTTCGCGGTGGGGCAACCGTAATCCTCGCTATGGGCGACGGTAAACATGCTGCCGAAGAAATGGATAAGAAACTTTCTAATTGAAATGAGAAATGAGAAATGAGTAAGACCGTGCGGAGTGTAAAACCGCCCGCATGGCGATTTCTCCTTTCTCCTTTTTCCTCTTTCTCCTTTATAAGAGTCTTATGTCAGGAATCTACTCCGTCCTTTTGCTCGTGTTGAGCAATATATTTATGACCTTTGCTTGGTACGGCCACTTGAAATTGAGCGAAACGGGCATTAGTAAAAACTGGCCCTTGATTGCTATTATCGCCTTCTCCTGGGGGATTGCTTTCTTTGAATACGTCTGCCAAGTGCCCGCCAATCGCATTGGTTTTATCGATAATGGAGGTCCCTTTACGCTCATCCAGTTGAAGGTGATTCAGGAGGTCGTCTCCTTGCTCGTCTTCACCGTCGTGGTCACGATATTGTTTAAGGGCGAAACCTTCCATTGGAACCACATTGCCGCCTTCGCCTGCTTGGTGGCCGCCGTATATTTCGTGTTTATGAAGTAAGGTTTATGTCCAAACAATTACGCAGTAAAATATTACGCAGTTTTAGAGAGGGAGTTAAGGAGTTTCAGCTCATAACTCCCTCTGATGTTATCCTCATAGGCCTCTCAGGCGGAAAGGATTCCCTTGCTTTGCTTGACCTTATGGGCGATATGTTGCGCCGAAGCAATAATGGTTTTACGCTTCATGCGCTTCATGTGAGGATGAAAGGGATTGATTATCAAACTGACACGAATTATCTGCGAGAGCAATGTGAGCGTAATCACATCACTTATCACGAACGCCTCATAGATTTTGAAGCAGACCGTGATGAGAAGCGCACACCCTGTTTCCTGTGTTCGTGGAATCGCCGTAAGACACTTTTCGAAGTAGCACAAGAATTAGGTTGCAACAAAATAGCCCTTGGGCATCATCAAGACGATATTCTTCACACAGCGCTAATGAACCTATCTTATTCCGGCAGTTTCTCCACCATGCCCTGTCGCCTCAAGATGCAAAAGATGCCATTGACCATCATTCGCCCCTTGTGTAAGGTGAAAGAAAGTTTATTAAAGGAATGGGCTCTCGTTGCAGAGTATCAACCCTTAGTCAAATTATGCCCGCATGAGCGCGCATCAAAGCGCACAGAAATATCAACACTATTTGAACATTTAGAAGCACAAAATCCTGAATTCCGCCCGAACCTCTGGAATGCCTTGCATAAGGATGGCAAACTTGTAGAAGAATAAGCATCTGGTTTCTGCAGACAAAATATATAAGTAAGGTAATTTGAATTATCATTCAGTTAATTTGAATTATCTTACTTTATTTTTTGCTTCAAACGAGACTGGAGTATATGCCCTATTTGATTTAAAAATCGTATTTTTGCACTTTAGGAATACTCAAATTTTGGAATATGAAAATCATCGTTGTTCACAATAATTATCCCACATCAACGTTAGATAATGAAGCGCCTTTAACCGTTTACACGCTGCCTGATACAGCGATCCTTAAAGATGGGAAACCCTTCTTTATACCGGATTTTGCTGACCCTTGCTGTGTGCAGGGGCACTTGGTCGTAAAAATATGTCGTCTGGGGCGCTCTATCTCTGAGCGTTTTGCTCATCGCTATTATGACGCAATAACTGTTGGGGTCACCTTTACAGCGGAGAACCTGCGCAAGATGCTTGCTGAAACTCATCACCCCTGGGACATTGCTGTGGGGTTTGACGGCGCTGCTTCCATAGGCAGACTCGTTCCACTCTATACCGATCAAGCGCCACAGGATGCTGATGCTGAAATAGGTGTAAACTGTAATTTCACGCCCCTACCCGACGACATCAACTTCACCATACACAACAACGATGTGCCCATCGTTAACGGCGTTTCGGGTTCTATGCTCCACCACATTGACAAGGTTATCGCTACAATAAGCAAGCATTACACACTACGCCAAGGCGACTTGATTTTTACGGGGAGTCCTATTCCTCCTCAACAGGTACGCATAAACGACAAAATTACAGGATACTTAGGTACGGAACAAGTGTTGCGTTTTAACGTTAAATAACCAACCCCAACCAATAGGCAACAAGCTGACTTAGTTATGCCTCACACAACAATGAAATTACTCCTCTCAATAATACTGGTCTTCTCTTGCGTTGTAAACCTTAGCGCTCAAGATTTCGAAAGACTTCGCCCACAGGATTATCCCGTAGGTGAAAGTCTACCCGTATACTACAAGCAACTCCAATTAGAAGACGGACTGGATGCAAACAACGTAAAAGTAGTTGTTGAATACCCTGAATATGTTAAGTTGACCAACAAGGAGGTAAAGACACTCAAGCAATATGGGGTTGAACTTTCAGAATGCCTTCGAGTTAACACCTCCTTTGGTGTGGCGCGCAAAAGAAGCGTCGTGGAAGTTAGTTTTGTGCCTTTCTTAAAACTCGGCGAGCAACTTGTTCGACTCACCAACATTCGCGTAAAAGTCGTACCCATTCATGCCAGCCACGCTCGTAATCTTTTGTATGCCAGCAAAAATAGTGCCGAAAGATACAGCGAAAGTTCTGTACTTTCAACGGGCAAATGGGTTAAGATTGCCGTAAAAGGTGAAGGTATATACCAGTTAACACCACAGTTAATTAAAGAATGGGGGTTCAGTGATTTTAGTAAAATTAAAGTCTATGGCTACGGTGGACAACCACTTGAAAAGAAACTTTATGGTAGCAACACCGCCTTCATCGACGACCTGAATGAAGTCCCCACCTATCGTACGTCTGACAAAATATTGTTTTATGCCAATGGGATTGTCAAAAGCACTTGGAACAATTCCTATAAACGTTGGAAACACGAAATCAATACGTATGCTACCCACTCTTACTACTTCGTAACTGAAGGAGAAGCACCGCTGATAATTTCCACAGACACTGATGTAACCACAAAAGCAACAATCAGCGAAATTCAACATCACACCGTGTATGACGAAGATAGTTACGCCTGGTATCAAGGGGGGAAGCAGTTTTATGACGCCTACAACTTTGCCACGGGAAATGTTAAAACATACCATCTAAATACCCCTCACGCCACAGATGCAGCAGCGTCACTTGAAGTATCGTTTTCGGCTTCAAGTACTTCTTCAGCTACTACGGTGCAAGTGTCCCGTGCGGATCAATCGTTAGGCAGTTTCAACATTCGCTATTGTCGAGAACATGAGCACGCGATTGATAAGCGTCAGACATACAAGTTGGAAAAACTCTCAGACGTAACACCTATTACCTTTAAAACAACTCAGGGCAAAGATGCACGACTGAACTATTTAAGTCTCACATACCCCCGCAAACTTTCTGCCGTTGGTACACCCTACTCATTCGTTCCTACTCCAACCAGTTCTACTCCAGTTAGTTTACAAATAGTTTCAGCCTCTAACAGCACACAAGTTTGGAGAATTGATGACGCAACAGGAAGTATCTCGAACTGTCCAACGACGGTAGATGCCGAGATACTTTTGGCAACAGCTATCAACGGTAAGAATAGATACATCATTGTCAACCCCAATGCGTCATATAGTTCACCCATATTTGCTGGAGATGTAAGCAACCAGAACCTACATGCCGACCGCGGTGTTCAAATGGTTATTATAGTCCCCGAAAGCGGAAGGTTCACCGATGAAGCAAACCGACTTGCTGAAGCGCATCGTGCATATAGTCACTTGAATGTAAAGGTAGTCGCTCAACATCAAATATTTAATGAATTCAGTTCAGGCACTCCTGACGCAACTGCTATTCGACGCTACCTTAAGATGTTGTACGACAGAGCGACTACGGACCATGAAATGCCACGCTACCTTTTGCTCTTTGGCGATGGCACCTACGATAACCGCATGGTAACGTCAGAGTGGCAATCACAATCTCCCAAGGACTATATTCTCACCTACGAGGATAACGACAATTATGACACTTCGACCGAAAATGTCATTGGCGACATTGTTTCCTATCCCAGTGATGATTACTATGGTCTCCTTGATGATGGTGAAGGAAGTAATCTCAAGACAGAGAAGATTGACCTTGGTATTGGACGATTCGTATGCTCTACTCTTGAAGACGCAAAAACAATAGTAGACAAATCCATCGCGTATTTGCAAAACCAACGCACTGGAAACTGGAAAAACCGCATCGTAATGATTGGTGATGCACCACGTTCGACAGACGTTGGTGATAAAAATGCACACATGGAAGATGCTGAGCGTACGGCACAAACGATTGAAAACTCAAGTAACGGTTTGCTCAATATCCAACGCATCTATCCCGACTATTACGAACGACAGATGACAGCCGTGGGCTACCGTTTCCCTAAAGCCTCTGAACAACTGAAGGAAGAAATCAAGCGTGGTGCTTTAATGTTCAATTATAGCGGACATGGCAGTCCTGCGCAAATCTCCCACTCTTTCATATTAGAAGCATCTGATTGGGAAACATTGTCTTCAAACGCATTACCTGTATGGGTACTTGCATCATGCGAGATTCTACCTTACGACCAAAAAACAAACGACTTTGGGCGCAAAGCGCTATTTTCACCTCACGGAGGAGCTGTAGCATTCATGTGCGCATCGCGTGCCGTTTATGCCACTGAAAATAATGCCCTCAACGTTGCATTCTGCGACGCCTTAGTCAAACGAAATGCTGATGGCACTTACAACACTTTAGGCGACGCCATGCTTATTGCCAAAAACAAACTTATATCAACAGCTCAAGATAGAAGTATAAACAAACTGAAGTATATCGTTGCTGGTGACCCTGCACTTCGCCTTATGCAACCCACTCTTAACATCGTAGTTGACAGCATCAACAACACACCGTTAAACACTGCCGACAACTATGAATTGAAGGCGGGTTCTATTGCCACCATCCATGGTTATGTAGAACATGAAAGTGAGTTTAAAGGTATTGTTTCAGCAACACTGTACGATAAAATAGAACATCTTACATGTCGAAATTCTGGTAATGTTGCCGACGAACCCTTCACGTTCGCCGAACGTACCAAGATTGTCTTTACTGGTAGCGACTCGATCACGGGCGGAAGATTCAAGATTTACATTCCCATTCCTCGCGACATCAGTTACAGCAATGAAAGCGCACGTCTCACATTATATGCTGTAAATCAAGATGCTCAAAAGGAAGCTATAGGACTTGTAGAAAACATCCATCTCAATGGTACTGACAATCAGCACACCAATGACACGATTGGACCTAATGTCTACCTTTACCTCAATGACACAGAATTTCCCGATGGAGGCATCACGAACAGCAATCCGTTGTTCATCGCTCGACTTTCCGACGAATCTGGAATCAATGCAACAGGCACAAGTTTAGGACATGATATTGAGTTAGTACTTGACGATCAACCCAATAACCTCAACGTGCTGAACGATTACTTCGCTTACGATTTCGGAACGTATCAAGAAGGTTCTGTAAACTACCAACTTCAGAACCTCACCCCTGGACGCCATTCACTTTCATTTAGAGTTTGGGATCATAACAATAATTCAACCACTTCTACGTTAGATTTTATTGTTGGTTCCGACGAACAGTTAAAGAAGTCACTTTGTGCAACCATTAACCCTGCTCGTTCATTTACTCAGTTTGTAGCAAATGTATCGGAATCGCACATTGGTGGGACAATTACATTTGAAGTGTACACCACTACAGGACAAAAAGTATGGACAGATGTACAGAAGATTCAAACATCACATCCTACACTACAATGGAATCTGACTTCGAACTCTAATATCCCTCTTCCCAAGGGTATTTACATCTTCAGAGCAAAAATTGAATCACAAAACGGTTCAGAAGAGATTGACGGTGAGCGACTTATTATTATTTAGTAATATGTAAAGAATAAAAATTGAGTTTCTCTTACATATTACCAAGTAGTCTTGAAACGACAAACATCACAAAATATGAAATCTAAACTTATGCTTCTTGCATCTTGTTGTGCCCTACCCTTGAGCGCACAGGATGATATAAAGGACCAATTCAATCCCGTAATGACTGCAGTCGTGTCACAAAGCATTGCTGGTGATGCGCGTGCAGCATCTATGGGCGATATTGGTGCCGCAACAGATCCTGACGTCAATTCACAAGCATGGAACCCCGCAAAATATCCCTTTACGATATCAAGATCAGGACTTGCGATAAACTACACACCATGGTTGCGTCAACTCACCAATGACATTGCTTTGCTGAATGTTGCTGGTTATTATCGCATTGGGGATTATCAATCAGTTTCTGGTTCTTTGCGCTATTTCTCATTGGGTGAAGTGATTACCGAAACAGGGGACATGACCATTAAACCATACGAAATGGCGGTCGATGTTGCATATTCACGAATGCTTTCTGAAACATTCTCTGCAAGTGTTGCGCTTCGCTACATTTATTCTGACCTTTCTGGTCACTATGATGATAATGTCAAACCAGGCTCTGCCTTCGCTGCCGACATCTCTGCTTACAATCAAAGTTATCTCTTTATTGGACAGCGTGAATGTCAGTTGGGTTTAGGGTTAAACATCTCTAATATTGGTTCAAAGATCAGTTACGGGGATGACTACTCTTACTTTATCCCTACCAACCTCCGACTGGGTGCATCGTTACTCGTTCCCATCAATGAATACAACCGAATCAGTTTTGCGGCGGACGTTAACAAACTGCTTGTGCCGTCTATGCC
The DNA here is from genome assembly GCA_045636885.1 of Alloprevotella sp. Classification (GTDB taxonomy): domain Bacteria; phylum Bacteroidota; class Bacteroidia; order Bacteroidales; family Bacteroidaceae; genus Alloprevotella. The sequence goes on along the minus strand of JAZTYI010000047.1, from coordinate 57,207 downwards.
TTTGAAACGAGAAGGTGAAGAAGAAGCTGATTATCAAGAACGCTTAAAGACTGACTACTATGATGTGTCCTCAATCTCTGGTATCTTTAAGAGTTTTAATGACAGCGAGCGTGGATTCAAAGGTGAATTGGAAGAAATCCAATGGAGTGTTGGTGCTGAATACTGCTACAACGATAAATTCTTCCTCCGTGCAGGTTATCACCATGAAAGCGAAATGCAGGGTAACCGTAAGTACTACACCGTAGGTGCGGGTTTCCGCATGAATGTGCTTAACGTTGATGCCGGTTACACCATTGCTACAGAACCTTCCAACCCTCTTGACCAAACGATGCGCGTCAGCATTTCGTTTGAATTAGATGCCCTCAAGGATATGTTTGGACGTTAATCTTCCCAATGCGGCAATTCATCTTGTCATTCACTCATCTACTTATCAAAGAAACACTATGATTAGAATAGGAATGGGCTTTGATGTCCACCGCCGTGTTGAAGGGCGTGACCTCTGGCTTGGAGGAATAAAAATAGATCACACACTTGGACTCTTAGGTCATAGTGATGCCGATGTACTTATTCATGCTATCTGCGATGCACTTCTTGGTGCTGCGAATATGCGCGACATCGGTTTTCACTTCCCTGACACAGCAGGTGAATTTCATAACATTGACAGCAAAATTCTCCTACGTCGTACCACAGACCTTCTAAAAACAAAGGGATATAAAATTGGAAACATCGATGCGACAATTTGTGCAGAGCGCCCCAAGATAAATCCGCATGTTGAAAGCATGAAGGCCGTGCTTGCACCACTTATGGATATTACCACGGATGATGTAAGCATTAAAGCAACAACCACAGAGAAATTAGGATTTACAGGACGCGAAGAAGGCATTTCTGCTTATGCTGTGGCGCTAATAGAAAAGTAATCGACGTTGCTTACACATGGCCACCAAAGGACAATAATATAAGCAACCGACTCACATCTTGGGGTGGGTGCATACTTAAATGAAGCTCATGGTTGCATCATTGTCTTTTCTGATGCGAAAAATGACGAAAAATGCAAAATAATGTTGGTGTTAACAAGTGTTAACGGATTTGCATTTCGCTTGGAAATTTTGTATCTTTGTATTACGGAAGTGGAGATAGCCCATGAAATCAGGGTTATCTCCACTTTTTTTGTCTCGAAAATCCCATTTTTAGGGGCAAAAAATAAGTTACCTTGTTTTTTCAAGGTTAAACAACCGGTTTTCTATGTTACTTATTCTTGCACTGCAAATAGACATTGGTGCTAGGGTAAGCAGATGGAATGTTAATGTTTGTTAAAGTTTTCAGCGAAAAATGAGGAAAAATGAAGGGTGGAAGTGTCACAATTTTTCGCCACAGATAATTGCTGTGGCAGGCATGCCTTGAGTAGTAAGTAGTAGGTAGTAAGTAGTAGGTAGTAAGTAACCCATGCGGAACATATTCGACATCAGGACCATATTCGACATCAGGACTTTCATCCCGCAGACCTGGAGATGCCATAGACTTTTCTACGTTCACACCATGCAAAGGTCTCCAGGACGCACCTCATAACTGGTACACTTCCGCGCTACACGCTTCCCTGGCACGCCCAGTTGCCCTAATCTGGATGCTTATTGCCCTTTTCCTCCCATTGTTTAGCGACCTTTGGTTCAGCTCGTTACTTATCAAAAACTTTACCGGACACCAACAATAAAAAAGGACGTGTCAAACACGCCCTTTAAAAATCAATATTTTGGAAATTAGAACTTGAAGTCCAAGCTTACGCCTACTACGTCGTTCTTACGAGTGTAGTTACAAGCAGTACCGTTTGCGTTTGTGAACTTGTGGTCATCATAGAATGAGTGCATGTAACCGAAGTTGAGTTTCAACTTTTCAGAGAACTTGTAAGCACCACCTACGCAGAGACCGTAAGAACTGATGTTAAAACTTGTGTCAGTCATGTCAGAATCAGCGAAACCGTACTGTGTACGCTGACCACCGAGACCTACAGTCCACTTTTCGTTGATATCCCATTCAGCACCGAGAGTGATTTCATAAGTGTCATCACTTACAGCAGTTGCAGAACCCTTAGCATCCTTGTCAAAGTAGTAGTTGAAACCTGCCATCGCACGGATGTTGTCAGTAACTTCGTACTGAGCACCGATAGTGAAGAGGGCGGGGATGTCAGAGCGAACCTTCTTACCATCAGCGTAAGTATCCATCAAGAGGTCTACGTTAGCGCTGTTCTTTGATTCGTTTTCCAAGTTGATCTTCGCACGGAATTCATACTTCGCACCAATATTCAATTTACCCAATTTCAAGTTAGCACCAATAATAGGTTGAAAACCAAATGCATTCTGTTCGCAATCAAGGTTGAAGTCGGTCTGCATCAAATAAGCGCCTTTACCAGCAGCCGTTGCACCTGCAATATCTCCATTCGCTTCTGCCTGCTGTTGCGCAATTGTAAGGTAATCACTTGCTGGCTTTGAACCTAAAAGAGCATGATGTGCCATGATGTTAGTAATAGCACCTGTATATGCACAATTAGCAATAATACCACGAACACCACCGAATACTGAGAAGTTTTCTGTTACCTTATAAGTAGCACCGAGCTGAAGGCCATAGAAATACTGTTCACCAGTAAGGTTTTGGTTGAATGAGTAACCAGCACCTGCCTTTGCCAATGAACCACCGATGAGTTCTTCAAACATGGGAAGACCATTCTCGAACTCACACTTACCACCGCCACCTGCAACTGCGAAGTTTGCAGATACTGACCACTTGTCATTGATAACGTAAGCTGCCTGGATTGAGGGAATTACGGGAGCAGTAGCTTCACCTTCAAACAAACGAGTTGCGCTTGGATTATTTACATTGTACTTGTACAAGTCATTTGTTACGTTCATCTGACGCTTCTGCATAGCTGCCTGCCAAGTTACACCGAGGTGGAAGCCCTGGGGCATGAATGCTACACCTGCGGGGTTGGTGTACACACCTTCGATACCGATGATACCTTGACGCGCAGGGTTGCGGAGGAATGCAGCGTGCTGGTTTGTGTTTGTAAGAAGACCACCTGCGAAAGAGGTAGCTGTAGCAGCAAGTGCTGCAAATGTTAATACGATTTTCTTCATTTGAAATAAGTGAATTGTTAAAAACCGTTGCAAAGGTACGTGGATTTCTGCACACCAACCAAAATTATGTGCAGAAAATTAACTTTCACTTACATTTTGTCATCAAAACCTAACATTTTGATATGCACACATGTCATAATTTTGTGCAATATGCTAAAAAAAGGACCTCACATACTTGTGAAGTCCCTTATATAAATAAATGTGTATGTTTAGAACATGTTAGCGGGGTAAACGCCTTCTTCACCAAGCTTAGCGAAACGAGCTACCACTTCGGGGCGGTCTTCGGGATAAGTAACACCGAACCACTGTGAAGTTGTGTCGAGCACTTCGCAAGTTGCAGTACCGTCGTTGATAAGCTTATCCACCATGAGGGGGATGAAAAATTCGCTCTTGAGGTTTTCCATGTTCTTGGGGTCAGAAAGGAATTCCTTGAAGTACTCAACAGAGTGCTGGAAGTAGTCAGGAGTGAAACCCCAGAAGTTCATAGAAACGGGAGTGTTGTCAGAGATTGCTACCCACTCGTCGTTTTCGTCTTGATACTTAACCACACCGTCAAAGCGCTGAATCTTTGTGCGTTCAACTACAGAAGTAAGGAGGTTCTTGTCGTTAGTTTCGCAAACACCGCGGCTTACAGTACCTGATTCAGAAAGTGTGTTACCTACGCGGAAACCAACCATTGCATACTTACCTGTAGAACCTTCGGGGAGTTCAGAAAGGAACTTACCCATTACCTGGAATGCATCGCGATCATAGAAGTCATCACAGTTCAACACTGCAAAGGGTTCCTTAATCACGTCCTTACCCATCATTACAGCGTGGTTAGTACCCCAAGGTTTCTGACGGTCAGCGGGGCAAGTGAAGCCTTCGGGAAGAGCGTCAAGTGCCTGGAACACGAGTTCGCAGGGAATCTTGCTTTCGTACTTCTTGAGCACGATGTCGCGGAAGTCCTGTTCAAAATCCTTACGGATTACGAAAACGAGCTTACCAAAACCAGCGTTGATAGCGTCATAGATACTGTAGTCCATGATTGTTTCACCATTAGGACCAAGCTTGTCGAGCTGCTTCAAACCGCCATAGCGGCTACCCATACCTGCAGCGAGGAGAAAGAGAGTAGGTTTCATTGTAATTAAGTTATGTTTAAGGGTTTAAAAGTTGTTTGTTTAGTAGACGAGTTGACAAGGTACGAGTAGACGAGCGCCCCCTCCAACCTCCCCCTAAAGGGTGAGGCTACCCTCGTTGTGTAGATTTAGTTGACGAGTAGACGAGGACAAGATGAAATCCAAGTTAAACGAGTGTACACTCCGCATGGAATCTTTACTCTTTTATCTTTACTCTTTTATCTCATAGTGTGTTCTACTTCTTCGCATTGCGCATGAAGAATTCATCCATAATCTCCACTCCTTTAGGTGTTGCACACCCTCGGAAAAAATTGAGTACAAGATTATTAAAGAGTTCCGAGGGAGTATATTTTCGAAATTCGTCAGAAGTGATGATGATGTCGAATTGAGAAGTTATGATGTTATAGACAATTTCAAAGTTGACGTCTTTACGAAAGAGTCCTTGCTCCACGCCTTTTGATAAATATTCAACGGCCATATCGCGTTGTTCTCTTCTGAGTTCCGCCATATAGGCCATCAACTTAGGATATTTATTGAGGTCGGAAAAGAAACTGGGAGCCACTTTGCTGAGTCCCTCCATCTTAAAGACAAAATCGTAAAGCACAGGTTCAAGCACATTGACAGCATTTTTTACACACTCACGCAAGCGGTCGCGTTGCCAAAGTCCTTGTGTTTTTATACAGTAGAGCAAGAGCGACTCCTTATCGTCAAAAAGCTCATAGAGTGTGCGCTTTGACATTTTCATGCTACGTGCAATGTCATCCATCGTCACATCCTTTATGCCTTGGGCGCAAAAAAGCGACATGGCAGACTTTACAACCAAATTGCGCTTCGCCTCCTGTTCTACTTGTATTCTCATTGTGCAACATCCATTTTCTCTTTACAAAAATACAAATTTTATACATTCCTCCCTCCTATCCTTAAAAAACTTTTCTTAAAAAACCTATTTTTTCTATAAATCGCCCATCTACCTCTCACCAGCAATCAGTTTTTTTGTATTTTTGCAACTCGCAAAAACTAAACGTATATCTCAACGGTAGAGGTAAACGAATAAAGTGAATAGGTTCACTGATTTTACGTTCACCTTCACCCAAATCCAAGTTTTATGGCAAAGATTACCAAAGAAGCAGCCTTGCTTTATCACTCGCAGGGCAAACCCGGTAAGATTGAAATCGTACCCACGAAACCTTACCGCACACAGACAGACCTTTCGCTCGCCTACTCTCCCGGTGTGGCTGAGCCTTGCTTGGAGATTCAGCAGAATCCCCAAGACGCATATAAATATACAAACAAGGGCAACCTCGTTGCCGTAATTTCTAACGGTACTGCCGTGCTCGGATTGGGCGACATCGGCGCCATGAGCGGTAAGCCCGTGATGGAAGGTAAGAGCCTTCTCTTCAAAATCTACGCAGGCGTAGATGCCTTCGATATTGAAGTCGATGAGAAGGACCCCGAAAAGTTCATTCAGGCGGTTAAGGCGATTGCCCCCACCTTTGGCGGTATCAACCTCGAAGACATCAAGGCACCTGAGTGCTTTGAAATTGAGCGTCGTCTGAAGGAAGAACTTGACATCCCCGTGATGCACGACGACCAGCACGGCACTGCCATCATTTCTTGTGCCGGCCTTATCAATGCCCTTATTGTGGCAGGAAAGAAGATTGAGGACGTCAAGATTGTAGTAAACGGTGCAGGCGCTGCAGCTATTTCATGTACAAAACTCTACTGTGCTTTTGGTGCGCGCCACGAAAATATCGTGATGCTCGACTCTAAGGGGGTTATTTCTAAGGATCGCCCTGGTCTCAATGCGCAGAAGTTGGAGTTTGCCACCTCTCGCACGGACATCCACACACTTGAGGATGCCATCAAGGATGCCGACGTGTTCGTAGGCCTCTCAAAGGGTAATGTGCTCACTAAGGATATGGTGCGCACAATGGCAAACAAGCCCATCATCTTCGCCCTTGCAAATCCCGTTCCCGAAATTTCTTACGAAGATGCTAAGGAAGCAAACCCAGAAGTGTTAATGAGCACGGGCCGCACGGACTATCCCAACCAGATCAACAACGTCATCGGTTTCCCCTACATCTTCCGTGGTGCACTCGACACTGCGGCTTCAGCGATCAACGAAGAAATGAAGATGGCTGCCGTACGCGCGATTGCCGACCTCGCACGCCGTCCCGTACCCGATATTGTGAACCGTGCGTACCAGGTGCGTAACTTCACCTTTGGACCCGACTATTTCATTCCCAAACCCGTTGACCCCCGCCTTATCACAGACGTTTCTATGGCTGTGGCAAAGGCTGCAATGGATAGCGGTGTGGCGCGCAAACCTATTACGGACTGGAAGGCATACCGCCAACAGCTCCGCGAACTCATGGGGCAGGAAAGCAAGCTCACACAAAACCTTTACGACACCGCCCGCCTCAATCCCAAGCGCGTAGTGTATGCTGAAGGCACACACCCCAAGATGCTCGAGGCTGCCGTTAAGGCAAAGGAAGAGGGTATCTGTCGCCCCATCCTCCTCGGTAATGATGTGCAGATTCGCCAGATTGCAGCGGAAATGGATCTCAACCTTGAAGGCATTGAAATCCTCAACCTCCGCGACGAAGCAAAGGCTGCGCCCATGCGTATGCGCTATGCAGAAGTACTCGCTAAGCGCAAGCAACGCGCAGGTTATACCCTTCAGGAAGCCATCGATAAGATGTACGAGCGCAACTACTTCGGCATGATGATGGTAGAAATGGGTGACGCCGACGCGTTCATTACGGGTCTTTACACCAAGTATTCTAATACAATCAAGGTAGCCCACGAAGTTATCGGCGTACAACCTGGTTTCAACCACTTCGGTGCGATGCACATCGTCAATTCCAAGAAGGGCGTCTTCTTCATTGCCGACACACTCATCAACCGCCACCCCGACAACGATACGCTCTACGATATCGCCAAACTCTCTGCCAAGACCGTGCGCTTCTTCAACCGCACGCCCGTTATGGCAATGGTGTCATACTCTAACTTCGGTACCGACAACGTGGGTTCTCCCACTATCGTCCACAAGGTTGTAGACCGTATGCAGGCGGATTTCCCCGACCTCGCTATTGACGGTGAAATGCAGGTGAACTTCGCCTTCGACCGCGAATTGCGAGATGAGAAGTACCCCTTCACACGCCTCCGTGGACTCGATGTCAATACGCTCATCTTCCCCAACCTTACCTCTGCCAACAGCAGTTATAAGATGATCAAGGGCATGTCCGACGACTGCGAAGTAATCGGTCCCATCCAGATGGGGCTTAACAAACCCATCCACTTCACCGACTTCGAAAGTTCTGTACGAGACATCGTAAATATTACAGCTGTTGCTGTAATTGATGCGATTGTATTGGAAAAGAAATGGCAATAAACACGTCTAAAAATATTTTGAATAAATCTCATAAGTAAAACATCTACTGTTGTTTAACACAACTATGTTTACTTATAGATACAAGTACTATTGGGAGAACCGAAAAATCTTTCGGGACTCCTTTTTTTATCGTATAACGTTAAAACATCAGTTCTGACAGTCGGACAAATTCAAAAACATTTTGTATATTTGTATGTTTGAATTATCTTCGCAGTACGTATAAACACAAGAATAAATCACCTATTATAAAAGAACGAATAATGCGCTCATTCTTATTATACCTATTGTTGTTTCCTTTATCCCTCCTTTCGCAAGAGGTTAAAGTAGTACACCCCACAGAAGTAGGGCAAAACGATTATTTTGAACTTAAATATATCGTAGAGAATGATGATGTTACCGACATTCAATTACCACGATTAAATGACTTTACAATTTTAAGTGGTCCTAACTTATCAACAAGTTCAAGTATCATGATGAGTGGGACTAAAGTTAAAAAGAGTTGCACTACCACCTATACCTACATATTAGAACCTAAAACATTAGGAACATTTAAGATACCTTCAGCAATACTTATGATTGCAGGTAAACAGGTGACTGCTAAAAGTGTTGCTATTAAGGTTGTTGAAGGCAATAATACAGCACAACGCACCTCAAATCGTTCCCAACAAACACCGATACGTAACATAACGGAAAAAGATTTGTTTGTTAAAACAATCGTTTCTAAAACTAAAGTTATGGAGCAGGAAGCATTGTTGCTTACCTATCGTGTGTATTGGAAAATGGGGGTTGGATTAAGCAACATTTACCTACAAAAAGTACCCGACTTTCAAGGGTTCGTAACGAATGAAATACCCATTACTGCACTCAATGTAGGAATGGAGTCGCTGAATGGAGAAACCTATAAGGTTGCGGATCGTCTGAAGTATGTACTTTTTCCACAACAAAGCGGTAAACTTGAGATAACTCCACTTACAGTAGATTGCGAGATTGTGGAAAGCGACCCTGCAATGGATGCATTTGATGCCTTCTTCAACGGCAGGATGAGAAGTCGGGTTATAAAATGTAAGTCACAAAAGTTAAGTATTGATGTTACGCCATTACCACAACCTCAACCAGATGACTTTTTGGGGGTTGTTGGTGAACTAACAATGGAAGGTAAATGGATTGAACCTACATTACAAGCTGGTGTTGCCGCGCATTATCAAGTGTTTATGAATGGATCTGGCAACTTAAAGTTGATGCTTGCACCGTCAATAATTCCCAATAGTGACTTTGATCTATATGACGTAACAACCAACGAAGAACTTGAACTTACAGAATATGGACATAAAGGTAAGGTTGTATATGATTATACCATAGTACCTAAAAGCGCAGGTAAGTTAACATTAACTCCTATAACAGGTTCATATTATAACACGAACACAAAGCAGTATGAGCAAATCAGTATAACACCCACAGAACAAAACGTATTAGTCCCTCTAAACTCAACCAATACAGTACAATCCACCGAAAATACACAGGTGGATATTCACACAATTCATGCAGGCGAACATAAAACGACTGCTATAGAAGACTACATTTTTTGGGGTAAACTTAACTATATCTTACTATACATTCTCGCCTTGTGTATCGCTATAGTTGTTTTCTTAACAGGAAAACGATTTGTTCACCGCGACAAGAAGGTAAAGGCGCAAAGATTGGCACTGAAAAAAGCACTACAACAACTTAAACAGTGTGATAGTTTCATTCGTAACAATCAGAATAATAAATTCTATGAGTCGCTAAGTGAAACCATTTTGAACTACCTTATTCAAAGATTTAACTTTAAAAAGGCAGAATTAAGCAAGCAACAAATAGAAGAGTGTTTAACGAACCAACAAATAGAAGGCGAGGTAATTAGGCGTTTGTTAAAAGTGATAGACGAATGTGAGTTTGCTAAATTTGCACCTGCCAAAGATGAAGGCGGATTGAAAGATATCCTTAATGAAACAACTGATGTATTAAAATTAGTAGATAAGTAAGACCACATCCAAATACTAAAGTAAGTCAGCAATAAATGAGATACATATTAACTTACATATTTTTTATTTCGTCCAGCATCTCTTTATTAGCCTCTTCGACGAAGGCTGACAGTTTGTACACTGTCCAGAATTACAGAGAGGCTATTGCCGAATATGAAAAGCAACTATCCGAGGGTGTAAACGATAATATTTACTATAATATTGGGAATTGTCACTTTCGAATGAGCGAATATCCTCAAGCAATTCTTAACTATCATAAAGCACTCAAAATAAACCCACAGCATAGTGATGCACGCGATAATTTACGAATCTGTTCTGATAAAGTTGGAGCGTATGAACAAAGTAATAACGAAATGTTTTATACGACTTGGATAAAAACATTAGTGAGTAGTAAAAGTGCCAATGACTGGGGATTTTGGGCGCTATGCTGTTGGACCGTTTTTCTCTTCATGGGGATTGCTTATTTTCTAGCACAGACTCCTAAAGTAAAAAAAATAACATTCTTTACAGCACTCCCCCTTTTGATTCTAACAATACTTCTGAACATATTCGCATACAATACCAAACAAGACTTCTATAACACACTACATTTAGTGGTGATGAAGTCAACCCCACTTTATGAAAGTGCAACCACTGCTTCGAAACAAATTGGAGAAGTAACACCTGGAGTCTTACTTAAATTGAATGACTCATTTGAGGGACATTGGTATAACGTCAACCTGCCCGATGGACGACAAGCATGGTGTGAAAATACAACAGTAGAAAAGGTCGAACTGAATTAAACACATAATAACGAACATGCTTGAATCTATTAAATCATTAGATACACAATTAACCTTGCTTCTCAACGGTAGCGATAGTCTTTTCGTTGATAACTTGGCATTCTATGCTACGAAAACGACAACATGGATTCCATTAGGATTGCTATTGTTGTATGTACTAGTAAGCATTAAAAATTGGAAAAACCTTTTATTGGTAATCTTATGTATCGCACTGGCGATTACATTTGCCGACCAAGTGGCAAGCGGTATATTCAAACCATTGGTGGGTAGATTACGCCCCTCACACAATCCCGAACTAGAAGGTTTCATCGACTTAGTCAACGGATATAAAGGGGGGAGATATGGTTTTTTCAGCAGTCATGCAGCAAACACAAGTGCTGTAGCCGTTTTTGTGTCGTTGTTATTCCGAAACAAATTATTTACAATTCTCATTTGTTCTTGGTCGTTACTCAATTGCTGGACACGCCTCTATTTAGGAGTTCATTATGTAGGAGATATAACTGTAGGATTGTTATGGGGCACCTTCGTTGGATGGATTGTATATAAGATATATAACTTATTATCTGTAAAGTTTATCTCTGGCAACCACAATGCCTTATACACGTCACAACATTCAAAATTATTATCAGAAGGAATCATAGTCACATATGCAGCACTCTTAATATATGCCTACCTCGACACAATATTATAGCGGAGTGAATCGTTTAATATGCTGACAATTGTTGGATTTTACTCATATGACATATAAATATAGTAGTCACTTGATTTTACTTTTGATCGGATTTATGACATGTATGGTTTCACTACATGCACAGAAACGTTGTCGTATATTCGGAAGTGTAAAAAACATGAGTGGCGAACCCATTGAGTTGGCAAACGTTCGTGTACCTGATCAAAATACGGGTACAATTACGAGTTTACAAGGAGAATATAGTTTCTATTGCTTGTCAAAAGACACAGTAGAAATTGTATTCTCCATGATTGGTTATGAAAGTCGTAAGCGAACGCTACACACACCGATTGATTCAGTACGATTAGACATTGTACTCCCAACCTATGAAGACTTCTTCGGCGAAGCAGTTGTAACAGGACAGCGTATACAATTAGGTAGTACGCAACAAATTAAACCCGTAGAAGGAAAATTCCTTCCATCTACAACAGGAAATGCCGTAGAAGAAATGATTGCCACACAAGCAGGCGTGAGCACTCATAATGAACTCTCTTCACAATACAATGTGAGAGGAGGTTCGTTTGATGAAAATGTTGTGTATCTCAATGGCATTGAAGTATATCGCCCCATGCTTATACGTTCAGGCCAACAAGAAGGACTTTCCATCATTAACAATGACATGGTAGAAAAGATCCTTTTTTCGAGCGGTGGGTTTGAAGCTAGATATGGTGACAAAATGTCGTCTGTTTTGGATATCACTTACAGAAAACCTGAGAAATTTGAGGCTAAAGCAAATGCTTCTCTTTTAGGTGGAGGTGCGTATGTGGGATGGGGAAATAAGAAAATTAGTGTAATGACTTCTGTACGCTATAAAACGACAAAATACTTACTTGCTTCTACAGATACAGACGGGGAATACCAACCTCACTTTTTAGATTATCAGACATATATCAGTTGGCGCCCTTCGTTGAAATGGTCTTTTGATGTGTTAGGGAATATTTCTGATAACACTTACCGTTTTCAACCTGAAGATCGTGAAACTAATTTCGGTACGATGGAGGCCGCCAAACAATTTAAAGTATATTTTGACGGACAAGAAAAAGATTATTTTAGAACCTACTTCGGAGCAGCTACTATTACACATCATTTTTCTCCAGAAACTTACCTTGCAGCAAATTATTCAAGATTCCTAACTAAAGAACAAGAAACATATGATATCCAAGGTGAGTATTGGTTAAATGAAGCAACTACTCAAGAACAATTAGGTGTTGGCACCTATATGGAGCATGCACGCAATTACCTACAAGCAGAAGTAAATAATGCAGGATTGGCCTTCAGAACTAAAATTACCGGTCACACTATTCAAGCCGGAGTTAATTGGCAAAGTATGCGCATCAAAGAGAATTCACGCGAATGGGAGATGCGAGATTCTATGGGATATTCCCTACCCTACAATCCACAAGAATTGTTACTCATATATAGTTTAAAGTCTCATAACAGACTTACTTCCAATCGTATTGAAACTTACTTGCAAGATACATGGAGGTTTAAATCAAACATTGGGTTATTTAATTTAAACTATGGCATAAGAATATCGCATTGGGACTGGAATAGAGAAACTCTAATATCTCCTCGTGTTTCAATCGGTTTACTTCCCCAAAATGATAAACTTTCTTTACGATTTGCTACTGGTATATATTACCAAGCACCATTCTATAAGGAACTAAGAGATACAACATTCATTGGAGGGATGGCCACAGCTAAACTGAATAAGGACATTAAGTCTCAAAAAAGTATACATTTCGTTCTTGGAGGTGACTACACGTTCCGTATGTTTAATCGCCCCTTCAAATTTACAACAGAAACATACTATAAGGCACTATCAAATTTGATTCCGTACACCGTAGACAATGTGCGTGTTGTATACTACGGACGAAATATGTCTAAAGGATATGCTGCAGGTATAGACCTAAAGTTATTCGGAGAATTTGTGCCTGGAACCGATTCTTGGGTTACACTTTCGTTAATGAAGACCGAAGAAAAACTCAATGGTGTGTGGATTCCACGTCCAACAGATCAAAGGTATAACTTGTCACTCTACTTCACCGATTATTTCCCTGGTTCAGAGCGTTGGCGACTCATTTTAAAAGCTGCGGTTGCTGATGGTCTACCATTTGGTCCTTCACATTCAGAACGTGAAAAACATGTATTTAGAGCGCCTGCATACAAACGCGTAGACATGGGACTTTCATACTGCCTTTTCAACAACGACGATTACTTAATGAGTTATCCACGATTGAAATGGATAAAAAATGCTTGGGTAGGTATTGACGCTTTGAATCTACTGGGAATCAACAATGTGAATTCTTATTACTGGATTACGGATATAACAAACACACGTTATGCTGTGCCTAATTATTTGACAGGAAGGCAAATTAGCATAAGACTATCTATCGAACTTTAAATCAAAATTTACACTTCTATGAGTGTCGAATTACAGTTAAATAAACGTCCAAGAATGGAATGGTTAGATGCTATGAGAGGATTCACAATGATTCTTGTCGTGGCATATCATGTGTCGATATTTAGTTTCGGACAAAACATCAAACATTCTACAGCACTTTCGTTCTTCGTGCTCTTCCGAATGCCACTTTTCTTTTTCGTATCTGGATTTTTGGCATACAGTAACAAGGTTGAATGGAACTTAAAGACATTAGGTAGCAATCTCCTGAAAAAATGCAGAGTGCAACTTATTCCAACCCTCGTATTTCTGTGCGCTTTTCTTGCCCTAATGCGCCCAAACTTTGTAGAGGCATTTGAAGCAACTCTTCGACTTCCAACTAAATCTGGATACTGGTTTACGTGGGCATTACTTTTGATGTTTATTGTGTATTACGTGTTTGCTTATCTTGAAAGCAAACTGCCCAAGAAGACTGTTATTCCCATTATTCTATTATGGGGGGGCGCTACTGTTGTATATGCGACACTGTATATGCCTTCATGGTTTACATACCATAAAGACCCATTCTATCAGTACACAAGTCTTATTCAAGTAATGACTTATTTTCACTTCTTTCTTTTTGGTACTATTGTGCGCCGAAAATGGGATATGATAGAACGCTTATTTGACTCAAAGTGGTTTTATACAATAATTGTAGTTATCGCATTCTTATGTGCTGTTGACTATCTTAAGTGGCATACTTTACGTCTACAATGGGCAAACCTACCACGAACAATAGCGATGTATAGTTTAATACTCATCGTTGTTATGTTTTTCAGGCACTATAATGCTTGGTTTACTCAAAAAACTATAGTGAGCAGAGCACTCCAGTACATAGGAACAAGAACGTTAGACATATACCTACTTCACTTCATATTTTTGCCCAATGCGAAAACGATAGGTTCCTTCTTTACTGAGTATCGAAGAAATTTTGTGTTGGACACTACGCTATCTGTAGTTACGGGACTTCTTGTAATTGGATTCTGTCTATTAACATCCAATATACTCCGTATTAGTCCCATATTTAGAAAATATCTCTTTGGAAGACCCTAATACAGCACTCTGATAATACATGAAATACATAGCAATAATTCTTGCCGGAGGTTCTGGACGTAGAATGGGGAGTGCACTCCCTAAACAGTTTCTCAAGGTGAATGATAAGATGGTGATTGAGTATACAATTGATGCATTTGAACAATCTACACACATCAATGAAATAGCAATTGTTACGCATCCAGATTACGTAGAAGAAATGAAACAAATCATTGCTTCTAATCCTTGGAAAAAAGTCACACGTGTCCTATTAGGAGGTAAAGAACGAACAGACTCTACTCTATCAGCTCTCAATGCATATACAAATAATGATGATAGACTACTGATACACGACGGAGTTCGTCCTTTAGTTTCGTTAGATATCATTATGAATGTGTGTACAGCACTTAATGAATACGAGGCCGTAAATTTAGCCGTTCCAGCAGTAGACACGATAATTGAGGTAGAAAACGGGATTATGGTTGGAGCACCAAGACGTGACCGATTAAGACAAGTACAGACCCCACAAGGATTTAAACGAGAAACTCTTGCTAGGGCTTACGAGAAGGCACTTAAGGATCCACAGTTTGTTGCGACAGATGATTGTGGAGTTGTATTTAAATACCTTCCTGATACTCATATAAAGATTATTGAGGGCGAAAATTCTAATATAAAAATTACTTACAAGGAAGACCTAGAGTTCTTACGGAAACATTATTCAATCACAAACGAATGACCGTTCCATTTATATCGCAACTGTTTGAAAACTAAATCATTCTCTTTATCTTCTTCTATTGTAAAACTATTTTTAGAAACTTGGCATACTAGAATACGCTCATCGCACAAATAGTTTAGGGTTACTTGTAGTTTTAAGAATAAATCTTTCTTAATATGTGAGCATTCAGATTGTATCAATTCATTTAAAGAAGGAAGATCAAAATCAACGGACAGAAGAACACCATCTAACGAATAAAAGCGCATACGACTCTCTTTTATGGGTTCTGTAATTGTTGATATAATCCCAACAATTGTGTCACCTACCTCACGAGGCAAAACTATCAAGTCTACACAGTTCACAGAAGACATTTCTAAATGTAAATAGTCAGTCGTCTTCTTTGTTAAAGAAGTTTTACCCAAAAACAGATTTTCAACAGTTCCCACCTGCCCACAATTTATATAATCCAACAGGTCAAGTTTGTTATTCTTTGATAAAAACGACAATTCAGGGACCTGTAATTTTAGGAAGATACTATCAACCGGCTGTGCAAAAACTGAAGTTTTTAACAGTGTTAAACCAAGGAATAGGAGTATAGATATTCGTTTCATGACTGCGAAAATACATATTTTGTAGAATATTTACGCAAAAAGGATACTAAAAATCGCAAGAAACATTTGCCACACAAAATTTATTATGTAATTTTGCACACGAATTTACGACCATTACACAATTGTTGTTACCAGACAATTAGTAGAAACCATAAAACACACTCATAACTAAAATGAAAAAAGGTCTTCACCCTGAAAATTATCGTCCCGTAGTATTTAAGGATATGTCTAACGGCGACATGTTCCTCTCACGTTCTACTTGCAAGACAAACGACACAGTAGAATTTGAAGGCGAAACTTACCCCGTTGTTAAGTTGGAAATCTCATCAACTTCTCACCCCTTCTACACTGGTAAGTCTAAGCTCGTTGACACAGCAGGTCGCGTAGACAAGTTCATGAGCCGCTACGGTCAGTCTCGTAAGAAGTAAAATAATATCCTCTAAACACACCTTGTGTTTAGTTTAGGTTTAAATAAACAAAGGTGTGTCTCATATTTTGGGACGCACCTTTTTTGAGTTTATCCAATTCAATTTGAAAAGAGAACCCGAAATAATTTATAGCGAATTTCTACTTGACTAGGATTATTATCTCGTGTTGTAAAAATTATAAGTAACTTTGTAACAAATAGAAGTAAAATAATTTGAACTACAATACTTATAATATCCTATTTGAAACTTTTAAAGTTCAAGAAGTTTAAGTAACAATATCTTATAAATTCCCAACCTTAATATACCCACCATGAGAGTTCCCCCCATCCCACATGTACGAATCGCTTTAATCGGTCTCGGTCAACGTGGCATGAAAACACTTGAACGTTATGCCTACATAAAAGATGCTACCATTGTGTGCATTGCCGACGTAGACCCACAAAAATTAGAACAGGCGAATCAAACATTGCAATCAACCGGACGTCCATTAGCACGTAGTTATAGTGGTGAAAACGGATGGAAGGAAATCTGCAAGCAAAATGATATCGACCTAATCTACATCTGTACAGATTGGAGTACCCATTGCAAAATGGCCGTTACAGCAATGGAATCGGGAAAACATGTTGCAGTAGAAGTGCCTGCTGCAGAAACAGTAGAAGAATGCTGGCAGTTGGTTAACACATCTGAACGAACCCAACGTCATTGCTTTATGACGGAAAATTGTTGTTATGATAATTTTGCACTGGCTACTTTAGAGATGAAACGCCTGGGGTTACTAGGAGATATCACCCATTGTGAAGGGGCATATATTCACAAAATTGAAAACTTGAGCGCAAGTTGGATGGAACAATCATGCGCACAGCACGGAGGGAATCCCTACCCCACTCACGGGATTGGTCCTATTGGTCAACTATTAGGACTTCATCGAACTGACCGAATGGATTATTTAGTTTCACTTACGTCTGACAGCAAGAACAAAGTAAATTCAACACTCATCCGCACTGTTAACGGAGTAAGCATTCTTCTGCAACTAGATGTTTCAACTCCTCGACCATATAGTCGTCTACAAACTGTATGTGGCACAAAAGGATTCGTACAGAAATATCCGCTTCCAACTATACAATTAGATGGAGAAGAAACTCCTACAATAGGAGAAGAAGCACTTAAAAAAGCGGAAGAATATTTCAACAGTCCGACTGCAAAACTATGGCAAGAAGGGCACAAACTTAATGTACCCAACGAAATGAACTACACAATGGATTGTAGACTCATCTATTGCCTCAAAAACGGGTTACCACTTGATATTGATGTTTATGATGCAGCAGAGTGGTCATGTTTAGCGGAATTAAGCAGACAATCTGCCTTAAGCGGGAGTATACCCGTCCGCATTCCAGATTTCACACGTGGTAGATGGAAAGACCCTGAATTTCTGAATTAAGAAAAATCTTCAACTAATTATGATTATCGGAATCCTCACAGCAATGCAATCAGAGCATGACTTACTTGCATCGCTATTGAATAATAAGGAAATAAAAAATGTCAATGAATTCAGTTTCCTTCATGGGACAATGGGAAAACATGAAATCATCCTTATTCAATGTGGCATTGGTAAAGTAAATGCTACAATCGGCACAACCGAACTTATACGTAATTACGGTCCTCAATGCATTATCAGTACAGGTGTTGCTGGTGGAATTGACCAGCGCCTTTCTGTGATGGATGTAGTCGTTAGCGAGCAAACTGTATATCACGATGTATGGTGCGGTATGGGTTGTGAACATGGACAAATCCAAGGATTCCCAACGTTCTTTAATGCCACAGAAAATCTCGTTAAAGCAGCAGTTTCATTAAATGGTAAACAAGAATCAAAGATTCACAAAGGTCTTATTTGCACAGGCGACCAATTCATTACTTCCAGAGAAGAGTTGAACCGCATTAAAAGCAACTTTAAAAACGGACTCGCTGTTGATATGGAGTCATGTGCCATTGCTCACACTTGTCACATATATAAAGTGCCTTTTGTAAGTTTCCGTATTATCAGTGACACACCTGGTGTAGAAGAACACCTCCAGCAATATGAGGACTTCTGGGGGGAAATGGCAACACGCAGTTTCCAAGTTACCAAACATTTCCTCGAAGCTATTATTAGCGACTAGATTCCTTTTTAAATCACATTGTTTTAAGGCTTAACTTAACACAAAATCATCTGCTCGCATCAATCTTATTACCACTATCATCATGGATAAAATCCCAAGTTTCACTATAGACCATCTTCGCCTTAAAAGAGGAATATTCGTATCACGTCAAGACATTGTTGGAAATGAAATTATCACAACTTTTGATGTGCGTATGAAAGAACCCAATAAGGAACCCGCACTTCAACAAGGAGCACTGCATACTATTGAACATCTTGCCGCTACATTTCTTCGAAATCACAAAGAATGGAAAGACAGAATTATATACTGGGGACCTATGGGGTGTCTTACAGGAAACTATCTTATTCTTAAAGGTGATTTGACGTCAATTGATATTCTTCCCCTACTGATAGAAACTTTTGAGTTTATCGCAAAATATGAAGGTGAAATTCCGGGTGCTACAGCAAAAGATTGTGGGAATTACTTACTTCAAGATTTACCTATGGCACGATGGGAAGCCAGTAAATATCTTTCAGAAACATTATACAATATAAGTGAGGAAAATCTCACCTATCCACAATAACATACTGTTATTAAATATAAAAAAGCAGAATCAAATTGATTCTGCTTTTTTATACTTATTACAAGTGAGCCTCTTGTCGGATTCGAACCAACGACCCCGAGATTACAAATCACGTGCTCTGGCCAACTGAGCTAAAGAGGCGGGAGGGTAAGCTCACTGCATCGCGCCGCTACAACCAACTACCTTTGCTGCGATCAAGCCCTGGAGGATTCGAAGGGAGCTGGCCGTACAGCACTTACCCATGTGTACTGTCGTTTAACGAGTGCAAAAATAGCAACTTTTCTGCGTTCCACCAAATATGTCATCAAGTTTTTCACAACAATATTGATAACAAAGTGACTTTTTATTAAAAAATACTGTCAATAGTGAGTGCATGAAGGTCATGTAGTGTGCCATTGAAGATATTTAAATCTACATCTCCATTAATACCCTTTACATCACCCAAATCCGTATGTTGCCAAAACATCCAATCTCCTGAATAAGTAAGTTTTTCACGATAATAGTGTGCTATCCAGAAGGGATATTTGTTTAATTCGGGTGTATTTAAATAATTCTTTTTGAAAGTATATCCTGAATATATTATTGGTTTAACACCATAATGATGTTCAACAATTCTCAGCCAATCAAGCACTTCACTTCTTAATTGACTAACCGAAAGGTTACCAATCTCTTCAACATCAATAACAGGAGGTAGATCTCCTTCTTCTAAATGAACTTGTCGCAGGAAATGAGCTGCTTGTTTTTCACCATTTTCAGACGGCGTAAAAAAATGATATGCACCTCTGAGTAATCCATGCTCACGCACTTTATAGAAATTGTCATTAAAATGAGGGTCAAAAATCGTAACCCCCTCGGTTGCTTTTATAAACACAAATTGTATGGAACTACCACCAATCATGTCATTTTTTACCTTTTGCCAATCAATAGTACCTTGATAGCGACTTATGTCTATGCCACGCACAGAATAACCATCTGGATAGCGCACTTCACTATGCGAAGCTCGAAATCGACTATAAGGTGAGAGCACGTACCATTGGAAAACGTAACTATAAAATCCAATGGCAAGTGCAATGCCCAAAACTATTAAGATTATTACTACAGGAAATCTGCTTTTTTTAGTAGCACCTATTTTCTTATGTTTCTTACCCTTTTGTTCAGACATATATTAGTGAGCAGTAAGAGGTAAAAATAATTTACAAATTAGTTCTCTATCAATATAAAAAGAGAATTGGGTATTGATTTTTCATATACCGAGTCTCAACACCCAATTCTCAATTAATCAGAAATAAGCAGGATTACTTAGCCTGTTCGAGTTTCAAAGTCATTGTGCACTGGTCACACACTTCAGAAGGACCGAAGTACTGGATAGGACCGGGATAAACGTATGCAGTCTGCTTAGCCCACTGTTCACGATTGGCAGCGAAATACTTGAAAGGAGCACCTTCCAATTCAACCAAAGCCTTACGGATAACGGGCTTGTTAGCACCATTACGACGTTCGATGTTCATCATCATTGTGATGGGCACACCACCAGCAATCCATTCTGCAGCAGGAGCAGTTGTGTTCTTAATAACACTCATGTAACCTGTCTTGCCATTAGCAATCAAGCGGCTTGCGTTGTAACCAAGGCTGTAGCAGTAGTCAGCATCATAGTTTGAGGGAGCAGCGCAACGACCTTCGTAACCGAAGAAGTGGTGTTGAGCACTGAACTTACCTGCGAATTTACCTTCTTCCTTCCAAGCAGCCAACTTAACTTCAACCATGCGGCTGAGCAACTTTTCAGTTTCGATAAGTGAAACCTGAACGTTACCGTGGGGGTCACGATCCAAGCAGAGCTGACGAGCTACGTCTGCGGGCAAAGATTCAAGGATTGCAAGGTTTTCAGGAGCGATATTGCTCTTAACGAAAGCAATCTGTTCTTCAGCGCTAGCGAACTCACGTGACTCACCTGTTGCGGGATCAGTAAGAACTTCGTTAAGTTGCTGAATCAACTTCTTGATAGCGGGAATGAATTCGATCAAACCTTCAGGAATCAAAACTGTACCGTAGTTATTACCATCAGCAGCACGGTTAGCAACAATCTCAGCGATGTAAGTTACTACGTCATCCAATGACATTTCCTTTTGTTCAACTTCTTCAGACACGAGACAGATGTTGGGCTGAGTTTCCAATGCGCATTCCAAAGCGATGTGAGAAGCGCTACGACCCATCAACTTGATGAAGTGCCAGTACTTACGAGCACTGTTACAGTCACGCTGGATGTTACCGATAAGTTCAGAATATGTCTTACAAGCAGTGTCGAAACCAAATGAAGTTTCAATCTGTTCGTTCTTCAAGTCACCATCGATAGTCTTAGGACAACCAATTACCTGCACACCATAGTTCTTAGCAGCATAGTATTCAGCCAAAACGCAAGCGTTAGTGTTAGAGTCGTCACCACCGATAATTACCAATGCCTTGATGTTAAGTTTGCGAAGGATTTCAATACCAGCTTCAAACTGACTTTCCTTTTCCAACTTAGTACGTCCAGAACCGATGATATCAAAACCGCCAGTGTTACGATATTCATTGATGAGTTCGTCAGTAAATTCGAGATACTTGTGATCAACCAAACCACCAGGTCCCATCAAGAAACCATAAAGCTTGCTGTCCTTATTAAGAGACTTCACGCCGTCATAAAGACCGCTGATTACGTTGTGACCACCAGGAGCTTGACCACCTGAAAGGATAATACCTACGTTGATTGCTTCGTTGTTTTCGCTTTCTGCAGCAACGAATTCAACTACGGGCATACCATAAGTATTGGGGAAAAGAGCCTTAATTTCTTCCTGATTACCAACACTCTGTGTAGCTGCACCTTCTACAGCCTTTACTGCACCCTGAAGGGCCTTGGGCAACTTAGGTTGATAAGCTGCGCGCGCAATCTGCAATGCACTTTTTTCCATTTTACTTCTTGTATTATAAAAAGGTTATACGTTGTTATTACATTAAATATTGTGAACTAATGCTCTTGTTACCCAACACGCAACGAATAGCTTCGGCAATGAGCGCTGAGCAAGAAATCTGCTTCACCTTGGGGCAAGAACCACGATAAGGAATGGTGTCGGTAAATACCATTTCTTCAAGATCACTATCCATTACGCGCTGATCAGCAGGTCCTGACATGATGCAGTGACTTGCAATTGCGCGAACGCTTGTTGCTCCATTTTCAATCATGATATTTGCAGCCTTGGTGATTGTTCCTGCTGTATCAACAATATCATCGATAAGCACTACGTCCATGCCCTGCACATCACCAATGATCTGCATTGTATCAACTTCGTTAGCCTTCTTACGAGTCTTGTTACAGAGTACGAGAGGACAATTGAAATACTTTGCATACGCAGCAGCACGCTTTGAACCGCCTATATCAGGAGTTGCAATACACAAGTTGGGGAGATTCAAACTCTGCAGATAAGGAGCGATAATTGACGAACCATAGAGGTGATCAACAGGAACATCAAAGAAACCCTGTTCTTGATCGGCGTGAAGATCCATTGTGATAAGACGGTCAATGCCAGCTACACTAAGTATATCAGCAACCAATTTAGCACCAATGCTCACACGGGGTTTGCTCTTTCGGTCTTGACGTGCCCATCCAAAATAAGGCACTACTGCACAAATTGTTTTTGCCGACGCACGCTTTGCTGCATCAATCATGAGCAACAATTCCATGAGGTTATCGCTATTAGGGAATGTTGACTGTACGAGGAATACATCGCGACCGCGGATAGATTCTTCGTAACATACTTCAAATTCGCCATCAGCAAAATAGGTAATGTCAAGATTACCAAGTGGGCAACCAAGTTCCTTACAGATTTTTTCAGCAAGGTAACGTGACTTTGTGCCAGAGAAAACCAAAAAGTTATTCATAATCTGAAATGTGTATGTATTGAGGTTTAATTCTTAATCCTAAAAATTGAGGTTTAGGGATAAATAGGAGTTATTATTAAAATTTTGAGGTAACGTACACGAAAGAGTGCTACGGGATTAGTCAACAATACGTTTCAATTTCCTAAAGTAGTTAATAATTTCCTTAAAATCTTGAGTGTTACGTATATCAAAACGATCCCAGATGGCATTTTGAAGAACTATCCCGCCAAATCCATATTCGGCTACCTGCTGTATGTTTTCAACATCTATAGTGCCACTAACATATACTTTTTTGTCTATGTTCTTACGTCGTGCATTATCCTTCATAAGCAAAGGCAAATCTACGGACGATGTATCCCAAATCACGTGATCCATTTCTTTCTTTACCGCAACAACATCCTCTATGCTATTACACGTACAACTAACCTTACCGTGGTAATTTGCAGGACGCTCAGAATTTCGCTCAGATAAGTGTATTCCTCTGAGTTCATACTCATTCTGCAAGTAAAAATGGTCGTGCGTAACAATTAACTTGCGGTAAGCGTCAGGAATAAGAGTGAGCAAACGCTCACAAAAGACGGGTTCCGAATTAGGCTTATTTAGATGGACCATTTCCAAACCCTCGTCAAATAAAGCAGTCAATATTTGATGCTCTTCAACAAAGAATTGTGGAGTGGACATTAGTACCAGTTTCATATCGTAAACTTTGATTTGTTCTGCAAAGATACTATATATTTTTTTTGATAGCTTAAAATATATAAAAAAAGTCTGGTTGTTAGTGACTATTTTAGTAGAACGCATTGAACAATTCTACAGAATTTAGATTAGTTCATTATACAAAATTGTTTTTATCTATAAGATTTGCAAGCAAATTACCACTCACCGTTACAAAAATTTAGAGCATAATTTAGCAGTTGCACAAAATGTAGTTTTATATGTTAGCATCAGAGGATATTACACTCATAATGCTTTTATCCCACTGTGGGAGGAGACGTCTACACAGTTGCAGAGGGGTATCAAGAGGGCAATGAAGATATAAAATCACAATGTGTCAACCTATGGTTACCCAAGTAACTGCTATATCATTACCATACGCTTTAAACCATTCACGCACGCCCATAAAATAGGAGAAATTCCTGTTAAAAGGACCTTAAAAATCACGTGGCAAAAACGATGAAAAAAGAAAAATAATTTTGGTGTTAACAAGTGTTAACGGATTTGCATTTCGCTCCAAAATTTTGTATCTTTGTACTACGGAAGTGGAGATGCCCCTTGGAATCAGGGGTATCTCCACTTTTTTTTGTCTCGAAAAACCCATTTTTAAGGGTAAAAAATAAGTTACATTGTTTTTTCGAGGTTAAACAACCGGTTTTTAATGTTACTTATTCTTGCGCTACAAATAGACATTGTCGCTAGGGAGAGTAGGTGATATGTTAATGTTTGTTAAAGTTTTCTGCGAAAAATGACGAAAAATGAAGGTTTGAACTGTCACAATTTTTCGCCAATATGATTACAGTAGTCTGACTTTCGTAGTCATTTAATCCAAACGGATGTTGACTTGCGCGGCATTAGGTTGCTTACGCGATTTTAGATTCGTTTGCATTAGCATTCATTAGTGATTCCAGAAAGGTCAATTCAAGGCGCTAGATTACTCATCTACCAACTTAGAAAAAATTAATTTTATCAACAATGTTATATTGTAGAACACACCTAAATTTGTACGCAGATCATATTTTTAAAACTATTTAAGAGTACGGATGAGACGAATATTGTAACTTTGCAAGTTGAAGTGTACGTAACAAAGAATTAACTCTAACAAAGATTATCTTAAAATAACTACATCATAATGTCACAACAAATTGATATGCGTGAGTTGAACGCACTGATTGAAAGCCAAACTGGTTTCATCACGGAACTTATGGCAGGAATGAATAGAACAATAGTTGGTCAAAAACATTTGATCAACTCTTTGCTAATAGGATTGCTCAGCGATGGTCACATTCTTCTTGAGGGTGTACCTGGTCTTGCAAAGACACTTGCTATTAAAACGTTAGCAAGTTTGATTGATGCAAAGTTTAGTCGCATCCAATTTACCCCAGACCTACTACCCGCTGACGTAGTGGGTACTCAAGTGTACAGTCAAAAGTCAGAAACGTTTTCAATTAAACAAGGTCCAGTGTTTGCGAACTTTGTTCTTGCTGATGAAATCAACCGTGCTCCTGCCAAAGTTCAGAGCGCATTATTAGAAGCCATGCAAGAACGACAAGTAACCATTGGTGAACGTACATTGCCGTTGCCCTCACCATTTTTAGTAATGGCCACTCAAAATCCTATAGAACAGGAGGGTACGTATGCACTTCCAGAAGCACAGGTAGACCGCTTTATGTTGAAAGTTCTTATTGACTTTCCCAAGTTGGAAGAAGAAAAGAAAATCATCCGCGCACACCTATCCGATAATTTCACCAAAGTGCTACCTATAGTAAATATTCAAAAAATTGTAGCAGCACGTGAACTGGTAAAGCAGGTATACGTTGATGAACGTATTGAGCAGTATATAGCAGACATAGTATTTGCAACCCGCTATCCGGAGCAGTATAAACTTAACAATTTGAAGAACTACATCTCGTTTGGTGGTTCGCCACGTGCGTCTATTAACTTGGCTTTAGCATCCCGTGCTTGTGCATTTATCAAACGTCGCGGTTACGTAATACCAGAAGATGTGCGTGAAGTTGCTCATGATGTATTGCGCCATCGTATTGGTATGACCTATGAAGCCGAAGCAGAAAACATTACGGTTGATGGCATCATAGATGAAATATTAAATAAGATTGAGGTGCCTTAAGGTTTTGCAACCATACAAAAGCAAGTCATTTAAAGTAATATAAAGGATTGTGGACGTTACCGAACTCATCAAGCGTGTAAGACGCATTGAAATAAAGACTCGCAATTTGTCAAACAACGTGTTTGCGGGTGAATATCACTCTGCCTTTAAGGGCAGAGGGATGTCGTTTGCAGAAGTACGTGAATATCAGACAGGCGACGACGTGCGTGACATTGACTGGAACGTCACAGCACGCACCAATCGTGCACACATCAAGGTATATGAAGAAGAACGCGAATTAACTGTAATGATGCTTGTAGACGTATCTGGTAGTCTTAAATTTGGCACCGAAATGCGCACACAACGTGAATTGGTTACAGAAATTATTGCTACCGTAGCATTTTCAGCGTTGCAAAATAATGATAAAGTAGGGATGATATTGTTCACGGATCAAGTGGAGAAATATATCCCCCCAAAAAAGGGTCGAAAACACATACTTTACCTTATTCGAGAACTTCTCGACTTTGAACCTAAACACCAACAAACAAATGTAGGAGTAGCACTAGAGTTTCTTATGCGAGTAAAGCAAAGACATAGCATAGCCTTCTTACTTTCAGACTTTATTGACACCCCTAAATTTGATCAACAATTATCCATCGCTTCTCATAAGCATGACATTGTAGCCATTAAGGTTTATGACCAACGCATAAAGGAATTACCCAACGTAGGATTAATGAAGATTGAAGATGCAGAAACGGGTGCTACGATGTGGTTGGACTCATCATCTTCTAAAGTTCGAGAAAGTCTTCAAAAATGGTGGACAGATGAATTGGAGTGTTTTGAATTAACCTTACGAAAAAGTAAGGTGGACTATGTCTCCATTAGCACTGCCGAAGATTACGTCAAACCGCTTCAAAAGTTGCTTAAAAATCGAAGTCGATAATTCAATAAATAAATCATTACACATTTATACTATGAATAGAATATTTGCTTATATCCTGTTATTTATTAGCCATATAACATTATATTCGCAAGTTATCGTTGAGCAAAAAATATCGCAAGTCGATATCCTCATAGGTGAGCAGGTGGAATTAGAAACCATTGTACTTGTTGATGCTAATCAAAGAGTAAATTATCCCATATTTGCTACCCAAAATTACATGGATGGAGTCGAGGTTGTGAGTGAGGGAAAGATTGACACCACACTCCTTAATTCAGGAAAGCGCATGCAACTTGCACGCACCTATAAATTAACCTCATTTGACTCGGCATTTTACCGTTTGCCTCCCTTTTATGTTGTTGTTGAAAACGATACATTCATAGCGCCAACGACTATTGGTTTAAAAGTAACCTCAATACCCGTTGACACCGTAAATGCCAACAATTTTGCTGGACCATATACCGTAACTACAATTCCCTTTGAATGGAACTTAACATACTGGTTGTTAATTCTTCTAATTCCATTATTGGTATATATCGTCATTTTGCTTTATAAGAGCATAAGAAGAAATACTCCCATCACAAAGCGCATTGTCATCGCTCCCCCCACTCCAGCACACCAAGAAGCATTGGCACAATTTGCAACTATTACGCCCCAACATCTTGATTATGAAGATGAATTAAAGGTATACTACGACCAAATCACCAATATTCTACGCCAATATATTGAGAACCGATTCAACCTTAACGCAAAAGAGTTGACGTCTGAGGAAATTATCAGCAAGTTGACTGCCTCAAATAATGCCGTTGCACTTCGTGAACTCAAAGAAATATTATCAACAGCTGACTTGGTGAAATTTGCAAAATACAAAGCGAGTATGAGCGAAGCAAACCGAAGTGTTGCCATGGCACTTGATTATGTAAATTCCACACGCTTATCAGACGATCAACTTCCCAAGCCCGAGGTTAAAATTGTCACCATCTCCCAAAATAAACAGCGAACCATTCGTATCGCGCTCATCGTACTTATGAGCATTCTTGGACTTACTGCCATTTACATTGTAGGTTATATCCTTACCGATATTTACATGTGTTTTATAGCGTAAGAACAATATACTACGGTCATAATATTGTACCTGGATTCTGAATAGTAATCTCTAAAGTTACTGAATATAAAAACAGATAAGAGGAACACTATCTCTCTTCACTTCATCATATGACTTTTGCCAATCCCGCTTGCCTCTATCTATTATTGTTGATACTTCCCCTTACCTTATGGTATATATTCAAGTTGAAGCATCAACCGACATTACGCGTTGCTACAACGAGTGTGTTTCAGAAGTCAAAGCACATCACACCACGTACACTGCTGATTCATGCCCCTTTTGTGTTAAGAATTTTTACCATAACATTCTTGATTTTGGTAATAGCACGCCCTCAAACCCATGATTCACTTACCGAAAGCGAGCGTGAGGGTATTGATATCATGATGACCATTGACATCTCCACAAGTATGCTTGCGGAAGATCTTGCCCCGAACAGAATTGAGGCGGCTAAATTGGTCGCTACTGAATTTATAGCCAATCGCCCTAATGACAACATTGGGTTGACACTCTTCGGTGGTGAAGCATTTACCTATTGTCCGCTAACGATGAATCATGAAGTACTTCTCTCCATGTTTGCAAATGTCAGTTGCGAACTCCAAGCCTATGGCATCATAAGTCCTGGAACGGCAATAGGGATGGGATTATCAAGTTCTTTAGCACATCTGGAGCACAGCAAATCAAAAAGTCGAATCGTAATTTTGCTCACGGATGGCGAAAACAACGTTGGAGATATTTCCCCGCTCATGGCAGCAGAACTTGCACAAAAACAGGAGGTACGCGTCTACACCATTGCACTCGGGAAACCGGGGAAATCCAAACAGGTAGTGGCACAACTCTCCAACGGAGAAGCATATGAAGAAGAAGTTGAAAGCCAAATGGATACGCAGACGCTTCAAACGATTGCGTCGGCGACTGGCGGACTCTTCTATCACGCCACCTCTACGACTCGACTTGAAGAGATTTATCAAGACATCGACAAACTTGAACGCACTAAGATGAAGGTAGCAAATTACGACAAACATTATGAAGCCTATCAACCCTTTGCCCTCATTGCCCTCCTTACTTTCTTGGCTGAAATAATTTTGCGCTTAACGTTGTTACGCAGATTACCATAAGCATTTTATTGATTAGTTAAAGACTCCTCAATCAACTATTTATGCGCTTCGCATCTCCTGAATTCCTTTACCTTTTAGCAATTCCAATCCTGCTCATCCTGCTATATAGTTATTCCGAATGGAAAGCAAAACGCAGGATAAAGAGATACGCTACCCCACGCTTGTTCTGGACGCTTGTCTCCAGTTATTCATCCCTACGTAAACATTTAAAATTCGTATTACTACTCATAGTTATTTGCTTAATCTGCCTCACTCTTGCTCGCCCCCAATTCGGTATTATCAGCGAGCAACGCTCGACATCTGGTATCGAGGTGGTCATCTCTATTGACGTATCCAACTCTATGCTCGCTACAGATGTCTCACCCAACCGTTTAGAGCGAAGCAAGAAAATCATAAACAACCTTATAGATCGCATGAGCGACGACAAAGTAGCCCTCAACGTATTTGCTGGCGAAGCCTACCCTCAAATGCCCATCACGAGCGACAACACATCCGTTAAACTCTTTCTTGACAACATCTCCACGGGCATGGTCACACTTCAGGGCACTAGCATCGCTTCGGCAATCCAGTTGGCCCAACATTCTTTTACGAATCAGAAGGATGTAGGAAAGGCTATAATCATCGTTACTGATGGAGAAGATCATGAAGATGGCGCAGTTCTCGCAGCTCAACAAGCACACGAGGAAGGCATGACTGTTTACATACTCGGGGTAGGTACACAGACTGGCGCAACAATCCCTACTCCTTATGGACCTATGACTGACAACCGCGGACAGGTTGTAAGAACCACCATAAACACAACCTTCGCACAAAAAATTGCCACAGCAGGAGGCGGTAAATTCTACCTTGTAGACAACAGTAACACATCTCTGCAACAACTCCACGAAGAAATATCGCGTCTCAAGCACAAAGAAAGTCAATCCACCTACTCTACCTACTCTGAACAGTTCATTGCTTTAGGCATACTTGCCCTTATCCTCCTACTCGCCGAATTCTTCCTCCTTGATATAGTTCACCCCATCTATAAACGTTTCCACCTGTTTGAATCCACATTAAACCAGAGAGAAAGATAACAATGTTAACCCTACGTATAATTACCCACATTTTATTCTTCCTTACCCTGTATCCCGCCATGGGACAAACAACAGAGTGGAAACTCACCACACAGGGCTACCGCGCCTTTCAGCGGAAGGATTATTCACAAGCAGAAATCAATTATATGAACGTGCTTAAAAATAATCCTAAAAGCGTAGTGGCACTCTTCAACTTAGGAAATGTGCAACTTGCAAAGGGCAACGCACAGGCTGCCTTTGACTTCTTCCAGCAATGCCAAAACGCTTCGCAAGACAAATCCCTCGCTGCCCTTGCACTCCATAATCAAGGTTACATTTATCAAGCTATAGCCATGTCTTCAACAAAAGAGGACGAACGTCAACGCGCATTGAGAGAAGCGATAAACTATTATAAGCAAAGTTTGCGCATCAATCCCTCCGACCACAATACACGGTACAACCTAGCACTCTGTCAAAAACTGCTAAAGGAGATTCCTTCAAACAACCAGCAATCACAGCAATCTCCCGAGCCGCAAAGCGCAGATCAACAGGAGCAACCAAACGAACAACAGGAACAACAGGAGCAACAACAAAACTCCAACGACAAGCAAACTCAGCAACTCCTCAACCTCGCAAAACAAGCAGAGAAACGAGCAAAGGAGAAAGTTGACAAAGCAATGAGAAACAGAAGACCTAAAAATCTGGAAAAGAACTGGTAAATAAGACTATACAAAAATATTGTAGCGTCTTACTTTACTCATAAATTCTGTATTTCATAGTTCTTCAACAATGACAATTAACCGAATGGAGAGCATAAATTTAAGATCAATAGTCTGAACTTAAGTACATTAAGGAGACTGAATTGATACGCAAGCTGTCACTACTTCTGCATTGATAATTATGCACCATTTACGTTTAGTGTTATAATTAAGGGAACCGAGATATTCAGTTTAGAGTTTATATTAGACCTATGGTTATCTCACTTTTTCCCTCAAACATACCTCATCTCATAAAAAATAACTACCTTTGCTTTTAAGAATTTATTCATCATTTCGGAAGTAATGAACGAACCTTCTGCATTCTCGCTACTCACACAGATAAACACACCTGAAGACCTTCGTAAATTCAAGGTAGAGCAACTCCCACAACTTTGTCAGGAGTTGCGCCAATATATTTGGGAAGTGCTGGCTCAAAATCCTGGTCACTTGGCTTCGAGTTTGGGCGTTATTGAGTTGACCGTGGCGCTCCATTACGTATATAATACACCCTACGACCGCCTTGTGTGGGACGTGGGGCATCAGGCGTATGGTCATAAGATTTTGACTGGACGACGCGAGAATTTCCATACCAACCGAAAATTGGGAGGTGTAAAACCCTTCCCTTCTCCCCAGGAAAGCGAGTACGACACCTTTGCCTGTGGGCATGCCTCAAACTCCATTTCTGCAGCCCTCGGTATGGCTACTGCAGCGATTCAGAATGGACAGGAAGACAGACGCGTAGTAGCGATTATAGGAGACGGTGCTATGAGTGGCGGATTGGCTTTTGAAGGACTTAACAACGCCTCAGACACGCCCAACAACATGCTCATCATCCTCAACGACAACAATATGAGTATTGACCGTGCCGTGGGGGGGATGACCAATTATTTAATGCAGTTGCAGACGAGCAACCTCTACAACCGCCTACGCTTTAAGTTGGCACGCAAGATGACGGAATGGGGATGGCTCAATGAAAACCGTCGCCGCTCCATCCTGCGCTTCAACAATTCCGTAAAGGCATTGCTTACGAACCAGCAGAACGTCTTTGAGGGCATGAACATTCGCTACATAGGTCCTACAAACGGACACGACGTCATTGAGTTGGTGCGCATCCTCAAGGAGATTAAGAATATGAAGGGTCCCAAACTGCTGCACCTGCACACGGTGAAAGGTAAAGGTTTTAAGCAGGCAGAAGAGAACCCCACCGTATGGCATGCGCCTGGACTTTTCGACGCCGACAACGGACAACGTACAACGGTCAACGGCGGTTTGCAACCTCCACGCTTCCAGGATGTATTTGGCGATACGCTTCTTGAATTAGCTACACTCAACGATAAGATTGTGGGCGTAACTCCCGCAATGCCAACAGGTTGTTCGATGAACACCATGATGCGCGCGATGCCCGACCGCACCTTTGACGTGGGTATTGCCGAAGGGCATGCTGTAACTTTCTCAGCAGGGATGGCAAAAGAAGGCAGAATGCCTTTCTGCAACATCTATTCTTCATTTGCCCAGCGCGCGTACGACAATATTATTCATGACGCAGCACTGCTGAATTTGAATTTGTGTATCTGCTTAGACCGTGCAGGGCTCGTGGGCGAAGATGGACCTACGCACCATGGAGCATTTGACCTTGCAGCACTGCGCACCATTCCTGGCATCACCATTGCATCTCCCTATGACGAACGTGAATTGCGCCGACTGATGTACACGGCACAACTCCCCGAGAAGGGCACCTTCGTCATCCGCTATCCTCGTGGAAACGGCAGACTCACGGATTGGAAATGTCCGCTTGAACCCGTTGAAGTAGGAACGGGACGCATTATGAAAGAGGGTAAGCATTTGGCGATTATCACATTAGGTCCCATCGGCAATATTGCCGCAGATGCTATTGTTACCTACGAAACGACACACCCCGAAGTAAAGATTGCACATTACGACCTGCGCTTCCTCAAACCGTTAGACGAAACCTTACTCCACAATATCGGCAAAAACTTCCAGCACATCATCACTCTTGAAGATGGTTGCTTAAAGGGCGGTATGGGCAGTGCACTGCTCGAATTCTTTGCCGACAACGGCTATACGCCCAAGATTACTCGCCTCGGCATCCCCGACCGCTTTATAGAACACGGCAGTGTGCCCGAACTTTATGACATTTGTGGTATTGACGAAGCGCATGTGTTGAAGGAGATAGGAAGAATGTTGAAATAGTAATGTTAGAGTAAAGAGTAAAGATTCCATGCGGGGTATACAATCGTTTAGGTAAAAATATAGTAGATGTCCACAAATAATCCCTACACCAAAGATGTTGTGCGCTTATTATTGTAGCCACTAATGAGCACTAATTTACACTAATGCCTTGCGGGGCATTTAAGACCGGATGGATATTAGTGAAAATTCGTGTTCATTAGTGGCTCGAAATAAAACAAATGAGTTTTCGTGGACAGCACCTATATTATTTCCATCGTTTATCTCGGCATCTATCTCGTACCTCGTCTACTTGTCTACTCGTCAACTAAAAAAATATGAAAATCATCATTGCTGGTGCAGGTGCTGTTGGTACACACCTTGCCCGACTCCTTGCGAGGGAGAAGCATGAAATAACCCTCATTGACGAATCGTCCACAAAGTTGGATGGTCTCATGGGGAATATGGACATCATGACGATGGTAGCATCGCCAACATCCATCACAAACTTACGCATGGCAGGTGCGGACCGCACCGACCTTTTTATCGGTGTCACCCCCGACGAGGCGCGTAATATGACTTCGTGCATGCTTGCACATAAGTTGGGCGCAAAAAAGACGGTGGCACGAGTGGACAATAGTGAGTATATCACCCCCGAATTTCGCTCATTCTTCAAGGAAGCGGGCATCAACTCCATTGTTTACCCCGAAATGCTTGCAGGTAGGGAAATCAGTCACGACCTCTCACGCTCTTGGGTGCGCCAATGGTGGGAGTTTGAGGACGGGAAACTCATCCTGCTCGGTGTTAAGGTGCGCGAAAACTCCAGCATTGTCAACATCCCACTCAAGGATTTTAGTAAACCCGATGATCCCTACCACATCGTTGCGTTGAAGCATGGTACAGAAACACTTATCCCACGCGGGAACACCTGCATCACGCCCGATGATATTGTCTATTTTATGACAAAGCCCGAGCACCTTGAGCAAATCAAGCAGTTGGCGGGTAAAGAGGGTTACAAGGAAATCAAGCACGTCATGTTCCTTGGTGGTAGTTCTACAGCCATTCATACCATTAAGAACATGCCCAAGACAATGACTGCCAAGGTTTTTGAAACCGACCCCAAACGCGTAGAAGAATTAGCAGACATCTTCTTGGAAGAAATCGATGAAGGACAAATCACTGTGCTCCAAGCAGATGGTCGCGATATGAATCTCTTGCAAGAAGAGAATATTGCCTTCACCCAAGCCTTTGTAGCGACAACTGAAAACTCGGAAACAAACATTCTTGCCTGCCTTGCCGCCAAACGAATGGGGGTAAGAAAGACGGTTGCCATGGTGGAAAACTCCGACTACATCGGAATGGCAGAAAGTTTGGACATCGGTACCATTATCAATAAAAAGACATTTGCCGCAAGTCATATCTACCAGATGATGCTTAAGGCTGACGTAGCATCGCTCAAATCGCTCACCATCGCCAACGCAGACGTGGCTGAAATCAAGGTTGCCAAAAACAGTAGGGTAAGTAAGAAGCCCATTCGCGACCTGAAACTCCCCTTCAACGCAACACTTGGTGGATTCATCCGCAACGGTGAGTGCCACCTCATTAATGGGAACACGCAACTCCAGGAGGGTGATACCGTCGTTGCTTTCTGCATTGAGGACGGCATCCATAAGTTAGAGAAATTCTTCTCCTCAAAATTCTCTCTTGGGGATTTATTTTAAGGGAAGGTTTTAAGGTTACAAGGGCGCTTCGCTTTAAGGTTTTAAGGACTATACTGACCGCATGGACTTCTCAAAACCTCATAACCTCACAACCTCACAACCTCAACAAAATATGCTCAACCTTCGCCTCATAGCCCACGTTATCAGTTCACTCCTTTTGCTTGAAGCGATACTACTATCTTCGGCATTTGGAGTGGGATTATTTTATAAGGAGACGGACTATACCACATTTGGTATCTCCATCGCTATCACCTTGTTGCTTGCAATCATCCTCTTTCGTTGTGGACGGAAGGCGGTGAACAAATTAGGGCGACGCGATGGTTACCTCATCATCTCCTCAACTTGGATTATCTACTCCATCATTGGGATGTTGCCCTTTCTTATTGGTGGGAGCACATCCAACGTAGCCCATGCGTTCTTTGAAACAATGTCAGGATTCACCACAACGGGCGCAAGTATCTTTACCAACATCGATGCACTTCCTCACTCCATACTCTTTTGGCGCAGCATGACGCATTGGATTGGCGGTATGGGGATTGTCTTCTTCACCGTTGCCATATTGCCTACGATTGGAAATGGTGACCAAAAACTTTTCTCAGCTGAATCTACGGGGCTCAAAATCGGGAAGTTACACCCCAAAATTTCGACAACAGCGCGCTGGTTGTGGAGTTTATACCTCATCATGACTATCGCCTGCACCACTGCCTACCACCTTGGGGGCATGGATATGTTTGACGCCATCAACCACGCACTTTCTACAGTAGCAACGGGTGGTTTCTCCACACATCAAGCAAGTATTGCTTATTACAACAGCGCCACGATTGAATATATCGCTATCGCCTTTATGTTCCTTGCGAGCATCAACTTCACACTGCTCTACCTATTTATTATCAAATTCAGGTTCCGCGAGGTACTAAAAGACGCCGAACTCCGTTTCTTCACATGTACGGTGTTACTTTCAACCGTCTTTGTTGCCGGCACACTCATCGTTGCCCACGAAGAGAATTTCAATGGCGCCATTCGCAATGCCCTCTTTAATGTAGTATCCATTTCTTCTACGACAGGGTTTACCACCAATGACTTCATGATGTGGCACCCTTGTGTATGGATGGTGATTACCATGATTGGCGTGATGGGAGCTTGTGCTGGTTCAACAAGCGGTGGACTGAAGTCCATCCGCGTACTGACTGCCTACAAGATTTCCCTCTGCGAATTTCGTCGTACGCTCCACCCCAAGGCAGTTTTTCCCGTACGCATCAACCACACTATTATCACGAACGAGATGTGTCGTACCATCTTCGTATATTTCGCCATCTGTGCGGCACTGCTAGTCCTTGGAACAGGAATTTTAGCAGCATTAGGTATCCCGATGCTTGATGCGGTGGGATTGAGCATTTCCTCCTTCAGTAATATTGGTCCGACTCTCGGACATGCCGTAGGACCGTTGGATTCTTGGGATGCTATCCCCGACACAGGACTCTGGGTATGCTCCTTCCTGATGCTCGCAGGACGTTTGGAAATATTCTCGTTGCTACTCCCCTTCTTCCCCGATTTTTGGAAAGAAAATTAGATAAGGTTTTAAGGTTGCTTCGCTCTAAGGTCCTTAGGTTGTATGGACTATGCAGCGTGGGGATTCCCCTTAAAACCTTGACACCTCAGAGCGAAGCGACTTTCCAATATCAAAGCGAAGCGACCTCATAACCTCAAAGTGAAACGACCTCATAACCTTATAACCTCACAACCTCGAAACCTTCATAACCTCAACAAATAATGAAAAAAATTGCATTGTCTATGCTACTTGCTACATCATTGGCAGCTTGCAACGCTCCTGAAACTACAGAGAGCACATTCAATTACACCGACGAAAAGTTTGCTGACATTCAAATGCTCCGCTACCAAGTGGATGGTTTTGAAAATCTTACGCTTCAGCAACAGACATTGATTTACTACCTTTCAGAAGCATCTTTGGCTGGTCGCGACATCTTGTTTGACCAAAACGGTCGCTACAACTTGCGCATCCGTCGCATGCTTGAAACAGTTTATACAGATTTTCAAGGCGACCGTGGAAGTGCGGACTTCAAGGAAATGGTAACTTACCTCAAGCGCGTATGGTTCTCTAACGGTATTCACCACCACTACGGCTGTGAAAAGTTTGAAGCTAATTTCTCACAGGATTTCTTCCGCGAAGCTCTCAAGAGCGTGGATGCAGCAAAGCTTCCCCTTGCTGAAGGACAAACCGTTGACCAACTCTGCGACGAAATCTTCCCCGTAATCTTTGTCCCTGCTGTTATGGCAATGCGCGTCAATCAGAAGGATGGTGAAGACCTCGTACTTACCTCTGCTGCAAACTATTATGGTGAAGGTGTTACACAAAAAGAAGCTGAAGACTTCTATGCCAAGATGAAGAAGCCTGGCGACACACAACCCATCATGTATGGTATGAACAGTCGACTTGAAGAAGACGCTAAGGGCAACCTTTACGAAAACACTTGGAAGGTTGGCGGTCTCTATGGTTCGGCTATCGAAAAGATTGTGTACTGGTTAGAAAAAGCCGTTCCCTATACCGAAAATGAAGCACAGGCAAAGGTACTCAACCGCCTCGTTGACTACTACAAGTCTGGCGACCTCAAGACTTTCGACGAATACAGCATCCTTTGGCTTCAGGACACCCTCAGTCAGGTGGACTTCGTAAATGGTTTTACAGAAAGTTATGGTGACCCCCTCGGCATGAAGGCCTCTTGGGAAGCATTGGTCAACTACAAAGACCTCGCTGCTACCGCTCGTGCGGAGAAGATGAGCGAAAATGCACAGTGGTTTGAAGACCACGCTCCCATCGCTGACGAATTTAAGAAGGAAGAATGTAAGGGTGTTTCTGCAAAGGTTATTACCGCAGCTATCCTCGGTGGTGACCTCTATCCCTCAACAGCGATCGGTATTAACCTCCCCAACTCCGACTGGGTTCGTCGTGACTACGGTTCAAAGAGTGTGACGATTGCCAACCTCACCGCTGCGTACGCACAGGCTGCTGCAGGTAGTGGCATGAACGACGAATTTGTGGTGGATGATGCTACTCGCGAACTCCTCTCAAAGTATGGTCATGTCTGCGACGACCTCCACACCGACCTCCACGAATGTCTTGGTCACGGCTCTGGAAAGTTGGCTCCTGGTGTAGATAGCGAAGCCCTCAAGGCCTACAGTTCTACTATCGAAGAAGCGCGTGCCGACCTCTTCGGACTTTACTATATTGCCGATGCGAAGATGGTTGAATTGGGACTTACTCCTAATGCTGAAGCCTACAAGTCGCAGTACTACACCTACATGCTCAATGGTCTTATGACACAGCTCGTGCGCATCAAACCCGGTTTTACCATTGAAGAAGCACACATGCGCAACCGCCAGCTCATCGCTCATTGGGCGTATGAACACGGCAAGGAAAACAACGTTGTAGAACTCATCAAGCGCGACGGTAAGACTTACGTGCAAATCAACGATTTCGAAGCCCTCCGCGGTCTCTTTGGCGAACTCCTCGCTGAAATCCAGCGCATCAAGAGCACAGGTGATTTCGAAGCTGCGCGTGCTATCGTTGAACAGTATGCGGTAAATGTTGACGCTGAGCTCCACAAGGAAATCCTTGACCGTTATGCAACCCTCAACCTCGCACCTTACAAGGGATTTATCAACCCGGTGTACAACGTAACGTATGACGAAGCAGGCAACATCATTAAGGTAGAACTCGACTATACTGAAAAGTACGACGAGCAGATGCTTCGCTACTCACGTGATTACAATTTCCTCCCTGATGTAAACTAAAATTAAACTGAGAAATGAAAAAGGAGAAATAAACCATCCGGTATTTTCTCACATGTCATCCGCAAGGTCTTTCTCCTTTAATTCCACTCCGTGGTCTTTTCCTCCTTCGCACCTCGGCAATTCAAGCAAGCTTAAGCGAGTTTTCTTCCTTGTCGCTCGGCAAAGATTAAGTAAACTTATCTTTACACTCACTCCGGCGTCAGTTGATTGCACTCGGTTTGGCGTCGGTTCTCCTTTTTCCTTTCACCTTTCTCCTTTCTAACTATGCAATCAATTCTTATCACAGGCGGCGCAGGTTTTATTGGCAGTCATGTCGTGCGCCTCTTTGTAAACAAATATCCCAACAATAAGATTATCAATTTAGATAAACTAACCTATGCTGGTAATCTTGAGAACCTTAAGGATATTGAAAATGCTTCGAACTACACCTTCGTACGTGCGGACATCTGCGATTTCGAGAAGATGTTAGAGCTCATGAAGGAGCATGCTGTAACGGGTGTTATCCACCTTGCTGCTGAAAGTCATGTAGACCGCAGCATTAAGGATCCCTTCACCTTTGCACGCACCAATGTGATGGGCACATTGTCGCTCCTTCAGGCTGCAAAAGTGTATTGGGAATCACTCCCCGAACGCTACGAGGGTAAGCGCTTCTACCACATCTCTACCGACGAAGTGTATGGTGCGTTGCAGTTGAGTCACCCCGAGGGTATCACACCTCCCTTTACGACTACGGCTTCGTCTGAAGAACACCACCTTGCCTACGGTGAGGACTTCTTCTACGAAACAACGCCTTACAACCCTCACTCGCCCTACTCTGCTTCAAAGGCAAGTTCGGACCACTTTGTGCGCGCCTTTCACGATACTTACGGCATGCCCACCATCGTGACCAACTGCTCAAACAACTATGGTCCCTATCAGTTCCCCGAAAAGCTCATCCCCCTCTTCATCAACAACATCCGTCAGCGCAAACCGCTGCCCGTTTATGGCAAGGGGGAGAACGTACGCGACTGGCTCTACGTAGTTGACCACGCTCGTGCCATCGACCTTATTTTCCACGAAGGCAAGGTGAACGAAACCTACAACATTGGTGGGTTCAACGAGTGGAAGAACATTGACATCATCCATGTCATCATCAAGACCGTAGACAGACTTCTCGGCAACCCCGAGGGACATTCGCTTGACCTTATTACGTATGTTACCGACCGTGCGGGTCACGACCTCCGTTATGCCATCGACTCTACGAAGTTGCAAAAGGAACTCGGTTGGGACCCCTCACTGCAGTTTGAGGAAGGTATTGAAAAGACCGTTCGCTGGTATCTTGACAACCAGGAATGGATGGACCGCATCACCAGCGGTGCCTACGAGCAATACTATGCCTCAATGTATGAGAACAGATAAATAGTTGAAGGTTATAAGGTTTAACGTCGCCCTGCACGAAAGTAACTTGTGGAGCGCGCGGTAAACCTTATAACCTAATTTTATTTTGATCCTCCCCCTACGTTATGATAAAGTTTCTCGACCTTCAAACCCTTACACATAAATATCACGATGAAATCCACGAGGCAGTAAAGCGCACCGTGGACAGTGGGTGGTATTTGCTCGGGAAGGAGACACAACAATTCGAGGCGCACTATGCCGCATACATAGGTACGCACCATTGCGTAGGGTGTGCCAATGGCCTCGACGCACTCCTGCTGATGTTTAGAGCGCTCCTATTGCAGGGACGCCTCAAGGAGGGCGACGAAATTTTAGTTCCCGCCAACACGTTTATCGCCACCATCCACGGCATTACCGAAAACGGTTTGCGACCCATCTTTGTTGATGCCAGAGACGACAACGGGCAAATCGACGAAGCACAACTCTCAGCCGCACTCACGCCACGCACACGCGCCCTACTCATCGTACACCTCTACGGACAATGCGCTATGACTCAAGCGATTGAAACGTTTTGCATGGAGCACAACCTACTCCTGCTCGAAGACAACGCTCAAGCCCACGGATGCCTTTACGGGACACGCCGCACGGGAAGCCTGGGCACGGCGGCAGCACATAGTTTTTATCCCGGCAAAAACCTTGGAGCGATGGGCGACGGTGGAGCTGTAACGACGAACGACGGAGAACTTGCGGCGCTCATCCGCCAACTGGGAAACTACGGGTATTCTGAGAAATACGTATGCCCAGAAATTGGCAAAAATTCAAGGTTGGACGAGATTCAAGCAGCTATCCTTAACGTCAAATTGCGCCACCTCGACGCCGACATTGAGGCGCGCCGAAACATTGCCGATTTTTACCGCACGCACATTAGCAATCCGCTCATTTCCCTGCCTCAGATTTCGGAACGGGAGTCACACGTTTACCACCTGTTCCCCATCCGTACTGCGCACCGTAATGAGTTGCAAAACTACCTCCGAGAACGGGGCATTGAAACCTTAATTCACTACCCCATTCCGCCTCACAAGCAGCAGTGTTACAGTGAGTTTAATCATCTTTCGCTTCCCGTTATAGAGCGCATCAGCGCTGAAGAACTGAGTCTGCCCATAAGTCCGGTCATGACCTTACAGGAAGCACGCGCAGTGGTAGATGCGCTAAACGCTTTCAAAAAGTGAAAACGCTATTTTCGTCTATCCAAGACTGGTGTGTTATATTTTCAAAATCTTGCCACCATCTAAGCAACGCCAGCAAAAACCAAATAGACCAAGGATTTTCCATACTCCAAGTCTAGCTTATCACAACTCTCAACACATAAGTTTAGGTCTCATGAAGAAAGAAAATCTATTGACCATTTTCTGCTGTATAGTACCAAATTAGAGATTCCCAGAACGAATATAGAAATAACAAACTTTCTTCGTTGTATAATTAGCAGTTTATTAATGCTTTTTAATAAAATCGAAAGTAGATGGGCTACAATGTCTTGAGATTTGATAATAAAAAACGTCCACCAATGATGATGGACGTTGAAAGGTATTGAATATATGTAATTATAGCGTTTAATAATAAAATGATTTACCAGCTTCTCATATTTCTTAATGTGTTTTTCATTAGTTCATCTTGACCTCTACTGAATCCTCGCCTATACCCATCTAAAAATTGTTCAGTATAATATGGGGTTGTGCTATATTTATACGACATAATATTATTAACATTCCCTAAAGCGTCATTATATCCTATTGAATATCCTTCGGAAACAGATCCGACGCCATACTTCCGTCTTTTCTCTGCAAGTTCACGTTCTGCTTTTTGCTGATTTCTATAGCGTTGCAACTCCTCTGGCGATTGAATAAATCTTACCTCTGACCAATCTAATTCAACCTTTCTATTAAATTGTTGCTTTAGCCATTTAGTTTCTTCCCAATACATTTGACCGCTAATTACCAATGTGTCGGCATATCTTTTCATTTCATCGGTCAAAGATTCTTTTATTTGTCCGGGAGCAGAAGTCTTTATTACAAACTTGTTATTATGAGACTTTTCCCATTCTTCTAACACTTTCACATTTTTCTGAGCTATAGAACTATAGTTCTCATATGCTCCGTTAGGAACAACTATAACATGCCAGTCATTATCACCAAAAGCATTATCATCCATCAACGGAGGAGTCATTCCTTCAAATTTAATTGTATCAACAGATCCTTCAAATGCACATCTCTCAATTTTTTCAATACTAACAGGAATATCTATCCGGTTTGAGTTAAGCTTGCAACAATTAAATGCAGACCTTCCTATATTTTTTACTTTAGGTATAGAGATCTCTTCTAACCCTTTTACGCAGCTAAATGCACTTTCGCCGATGGATTGTACATTAGGTAGATAAACTTTTTTTATAGTACATTCCTTAAATGCGTCAGGAGAAATTGTTGTTGCAGAATCCATCGAGATTAATTCAATATTTGCATTTCTGAAAATACTGTGATGAAAATCTGGTACTGTATCTAAACTTGACAGAATTAAACTAATGCTTTTGCCGATTTCTTTCCATTCATAAGAATATTTTCGATCAGAATCACGTTCAAATGCAAACTCATCTATCCGCTTAACATTTGGGAGGTAAATAGTATCTACTAAATTAACAATTGGAAACAATACTTCTTCGTCTAAGGCGTGAAATTCTAATGTAGTTGCTTTCTTCAAATAATCAAGCCAGTATTTATAGCCTCCCTGAGGAATATCCCTCTGACCAGGATCAGGATAATGTCCATAATCAGATCTATAGATAATACACTCATTTATATCTTGAATGTTTAAAATAGCACAATAAAACTCCATTTTTCCTAAATCTGAAAGACAAGGAACTTCTAATATGTCAAACCATTGTTTTGTTTCAAAAGATGCTGGCACATTACCATCGTCATACACAATTCCTTTTGTAACAGTTTCCCATGCATAAAGTTTAGAAATACTCATGTCTTTGCTAAAATAAACGGTCAAAAGTGATATTTCTTCCCTGTCACTACCATGAATTTCAACATTTACAGGAACAACTTCTCCTTTATATGTCGCTTTTTTAAATAGCTTCAACTGATTAAGATTCTTACCAATGCTTATATACAAACGATCTAAACTACTTTTACGGTGAGTTAATTCCCAATGTTCTGTAGATGTGAGAATATAAGTTGCATCGGATAAATCAAGAGAAACAAGGTTATCTCTAGAGGACAAAACGCCGAGAAAGTCTTTCTCACCCACATCACCAATAACTTTGATTTTGGTAATATTAGTATACTTCTTGCTTTTGAGCACTTTAGCAAGAGTCCCTTTCTTGCCTTGAATTATTAGTGAATCCCCAATAATGGTCTGCCCAAAGGAGAAATTTAATGTCAGTCCCAAAACCAACAGCACCAATGTTAAACGCTTTGACATAGTTCGTCCTTCTTTTTTTACCAGTCAAAGCCCAAAGCTGGATAGGTTTTATTCTCGATTAACTATGGTATATAGAAAAAGCGTGGGCTTAATCACGTAAGCTTGTACCGCTGTCAAGGCTCGCACTACCTCCCTGTCTGGACAAGCAATGCGAACACCCACGCCGAATATGATGACAAGGCAACACTGTTATCTATATATAACAATGAAGCCGAGCATTACCATACTCAGAGTAGCATTCACCATTGCTATCATTGACAGGGATCCAAAGTTGAGAGTTTTGACAGTCAAATCAAGCGTAGTAATCGCCAAATCATATATACACCCCTAAATGCTTTACAAACAGCACATAAAGGAGCAGTGCAAAGTTACTTCATTTTTTCAAACTTGAATTAATAAAAATTAAGAATCTCATTTAACCAACCATTTATTCACCTATTTCCCTATTTATACTTCAAAAGTAAAAACAAATAGGATGTTAACACAGATATAAATATTTACCTCCTATTTCACATATACCGACCTCCCAGACCACGCGCCGTTCGGCATACGAATGTTTCGTGCTTTTCATGTAAGTTGTTTACATCGAT
Source organism: Alloprevotella sp. (assembly GCA_045636885.1). Taxonomy (GTDB): domain Bacteria; phylum Bacteroidota; class Bacteroidia; order Bacteroidales; family Bacteroidaceae; genus Alloprevotella. The sequence continues at coordinate 13,225 of JAZTYI010000047.1, read as the reverse complement.
CCCATAAAGAGAGGTTATATCCTATTGTTGGATTCTGTCATATCGTGTAGCCAAAGGACGTTTTTCAAACATCTGACAACAATACACGTTGTCAGACATGAATTAACTATTTGATTACACTATTCTGTCCTTACCAATATGCAATTAGTTATTACTACCTACATTTCTACTCTTCTGTGAGACTTACACAGGTTAGGGCATAAACTTACCATTTTATGGCTGTTTCATTTAGATAACCATTTCCGAATGTCTATAGGCCTATAGTTTGTTGAGCGACCTTAAATATAGACATATGACTTATATGAAGTTTTATTCGTCAGACGAAATATTTGCCCCTGTTTTCTTAAGATTCCACCTCACGGTGAACACATTCGTAATAATATAACAATTACATAAGTGAGCATTAATTGAACCATGTTTTATATCGCTTCACGTTAAAGAGACTGAAGACTATATTGCGGCTATTTCTTATGTAAAAAATGACGAAAAATGAGAAATAAACATCGCGTTAACAAAAGTTAATGAATTTGCATTTCGCTCCGAAATTTTGTATCTTTGTATTACGGAAGAGGAGATAGCCCTAGAAATCGGGGTTATCTCCACTTTTTTATGCTAAAAATCCCATTTTGGGGGTCTAAAAATCAGTTACATTGTTTTTACGAGGTTAAACAACCGGTTTTTAATGTTACTTATTCTTGCGACACAAATAGATATTGTCGTTAGGGTGAGTAGTCAGAGTGTTAATGTTTGTTAAAGTTTTCAGCGAAAAATGACGAAAAATGAAGGGTGAAACTGTCACAATTTTTCGCAAAAAAATTGCAGTGACATGCTTGCTCGGATGAGTAATTAAACTTAGATGGATATTGACTACTTCGACCTTCGGGTTGCTTACGCGATTTTCAACTCGTGAGCATTAGTGGTTACAAGTTAACACAACTGTGAGACCTTGAGTGTTATTAAGTGAACAGACACCCAAACATAAGTCAACCTAAAGTCACACTTCAATATGTTATAAGTTGCCATATAACTTACCCTGTTGTTGTGGGACCTCATGCAGGGACAGTTACACCAGTTAAGTAACTCTCATGTTGAGCGTAAAAAAAGAGGACGCTACATGTAGCATCCTCTTCATAATATTGGTATAATGGATTAACCGTTAACCTTCTTCATGTGTGCGATGAGATCGAGAACCTTGTTAGAGTAACCGATTTCATTGTCATACCAAGAAACTACCTTCACGAATGTGGGAGTGAGCTGGATACCAGCCTTAGCGTCGAAGATAGAAGTGCGAGTGTCACCGAGGAAGTCAGCAGAAACTACTTCTTCATTAGTGTAACCGAGTACGCCAGCGAGTTCGCCCTTAGAAGCTTCTTCCATTGCTGCGCAAATTTCTTCGTAAGTAGCGGGCTTAGCAAGGTTTACAGTGAGGTCGACTACAGAAACGTCGAGAGTGGGTACGCGGAATGCCATACCAGTGAGCTTCTTGTTGAGTTCGGGAATAACCTTACCTACAGCCTTAGCAGCACCTGTAGAAGAGGGGATGATGTTGCCAGCAGCAGCGCGGCCACCACGCCAGTCCTTGAGAGAAGGACCGTCAACTGTCTTCTGAGTAGCTGTTGTAGAGTGAACTGTAGTCATCAAACCGTCTACGATACCCCACTTGTCGTTAAGAACCTTAGCGATGGGAGCCAAGCAGTTTGTAGTACAAGAAGCGTTAGAAACGAACTGAGTGCCCTTTTCGTACTTGTCGAGGTTTACACCGCATACGAACATGGGAGTGTCGTCCTTTGAGGGAGCTGACATTACAACGTACTTTGCACCAGCTTCGATGTGAGCCTGAGCCTTGTCCTTAGAAAGGAAGAGACCTGTAGATTCAACTACGTATTCAGCTTCTACTTCGTTCCACTTAAGGTCAGCGGGGTTACGTTCTGCAGTTACGCGGATTACGTTACCGTTTACGATGAGCTGGCTCTTTTCTACGTCTGCTTCGTTAGTGCCTTCAAACTGACCGTGCATTGTGTCGTACTTGAGCATGTATGCCAAGTAATCTACGGGGCAGAGGTCATTGATACCTACGATCTGAATGTCGTTGCGAGTCTGAGCTGCGCGGAAAACGAAACGGCCGATACGACCGAAACCGTTAATACCTACTTTAATCATTGTTTTAAATTAGTTATAAAAGGGTTGTTAATAACTGTTTTTCAAGTTTTCTGAGCGTACAGAAGGTAATTCCTCACCTTGTACTCCGCAAAATTACTATTTTTTTTTTATTTTTGCACCGAAAATAAACCACATTTTTTTCAATTATGGCAAAATCTACATTTTTACAAGAGTTCAAGGCCTTTGCTGTTAAGGGCAATGCCATTGACATGGCTGTCGGTGTAATCATTGGTGGTGCTTTCGGTAAGATTGTCACTTCTATCGTTAATGACCTTATCATGCCTCCTATCGGTTGGGTAATCGGCGGTGTTGACTTCAAGGATTTGAAGTTGGAACTTCCCATCAACCCCATGAGCGTTAAGGAAGGCGTGGAAGCAGTTCCTGTGACAATCAACTATGGTAACTTCCTTCAGACAACACTTGACTTCATCATCATCGCTTTCTGCGTATTCATGTTGGTACGCCTTATCATGAAGCTTTCAAAGAAGAAGGAAGAAGAAGCGAAGCCTGCTACTCCTCCCGCACCTCCTGCTCCTTCTAAGGAAGAAGTGTTGCTCACTGAAATCCGCGACTTGCTTAAGAATAAGTAATCGGAAGCGCAAATAAAATTAAAGAGTAAAGATAACCTTTCGGAGATTTCCCCGCTGGGTTGTCTTTACTCTTTTTTTGTATTATATATCCCACCCTTCGTAGCCAACATCTACGATTTGCAGAGCTCTGGCTGGCGCACTATCGCCTGCGGCACATCTGTTTTTGGAGGCTATCACTTGCTTAAACGCTTCGATAGCCATTCTCCCCCGCCCTACTTCGAGGAGTGTGCCTACGACGGCGCGCACCATATTGCGCAGGAAGCGGTCGGCGGTAATTTCAAAGCGCCAATAATCTCCCTCTATCTGCACCCACTCGGCGCGAGTCACCTTGCAAATATTGGTTTTGACATCCGTATGGAGCTTTGAGAAACTGGTAAAGTCGCTCACCTCAAGCAAGAGTTTTGCCGCCTCATTCATGAGTTGATAATCGGGTGTGTAATGCAGTTGGGTGGCAAAGTGGCGCAGGAAGGGATTTTTGCGCGTATATACATAGTAATAATACGTGCGGTGGGTGGCACTGAAACGCGCATGAAAATCCTCTGAGACTTGCTTAACGTATTGCACGGCAATATCTTGGGGGAGCACTCTATTTAATCGGTCTGCCAACTTTACGACGTCTTCAATTTCTGGAGCATCAAAATGTGCATACATCTTGGCAGCGCACACTCCTGTATCCGTGCGTCCTGCTCCTGTCACTTCTATAGGTGTGCGCAACAAAAGGGATAATGCTTCATTTACCTTTTGCTGTACAGAGATGGAATGGGGCTGCACTTGCCAACCGTGATAATTGGTTCCGTCGTATGAAAGGGCTATAAGGTAGCGCATAGGGTTGGAGTTATGAGGGGGTGATATTGCTTCGTTATGAGGGGTTAGGGCATCAGGGGATTTGACCTCATTAGGGGCGATAAGGAGATGCTTTCTAACCTTTGAGACAAAAAGAAAAAATGCCACACTTCTCCCGAAGTATGGCATCCGTATTGAGAAAAAACCTTTTTAAATTGAGAGAGAGAGAAAGTATTATGCTTCTTCAGCAACTACTTCGAAGGGAAGTTCTACATTAACTTCCTTGTGAAGCTTAACTGTTGCAGTGAATTTACCTACTTCCTTAACGTCCTTGAGGACGATAATCTTACGATCAACATTGTATCCGAGCTTTGCGAGTTCTTCAGCAATGTGATGGTTAGTAATGCTACCATAAGTTGCACCAGTTGCGCTAACCTTAGTTGCGATTACGATGTTTTCAATTGCACCGAGCTTAGCGCCGAGTTCTTCAGCTTCCTTCTTGATTTGTGCAATCTTGTGAGCACGCTGCTTCAATTCTTCAGCGAGCATCTTCTTAGCAGATGCAGAAGCGATAACAGCCTTGCCAGTGGGGATAAGGTAGTTGCGTCCGTAACCGTCCTTTACAGTAACGATTTCGTCCTTGTAACCCAAACCAATAACGTTTTCTTTCAAAATGAGTTCCATATCTTATACCTCCTTTTTTATTTCATCATATCTGTTACGAAAGGAAGCAACGCCAAGTGACGAGCACGCTTCACTGCCTGAGCTACACGACGCTGGAACTTCAATGAAGTACCAGTGATACGACGGGGAAGGATCTTACCCTGTTCGTTCAAGAACTTCTTGAGGAATTCGGGATCCTTGTAGTCGATATACTTGATACCGCTCTTCTTGAAACGGCAATACTTCTTCTTCTTAACATCCACTGTGGGGGGAGTCAAATATCTGATTTCTGATTGTGCCATTGCTTAGTCCTCCTTTAGTTTGAATTTTTGTTACGACGCTTAGCTGCGTATTCAGCAGCATACTTTTCCATCTTAACTGTGAGGTAACGCATTACGCGTTCGTCACGACGGAAAGCAACTTCCAACTTGTCTACTACTGTAGGCTCAGCCTTAAATTCTACCATCTGATAGAAACCTGTAGACTTCTTCTGGATGGGGTAAGCAAGCTTCTTCATGCCCCAAGCTTCTTCATTGATAATCTCTGCACCTTGTTCTGCGAGAATACCCTTGAACTTTTCGACCGCTTCCTTTGCCTGTACGTCAGACAAAACGGGAGTAAGGATGAAAACGGTCTCGTACTGATTCATCATACGTTTGTTAATAATTAAATGTGTTAATAATGTGCTCTGCTAAACATTACACATGTCCGCAAAAAGCGGTGCAAAATTACAACTATTATTTCATTCGACAAAGATACACCCTTATTATTTTCAACATTTAACACTATTTTTCACACATTGGGAACTACAAATCGACCTTTTGGAGTGAATATCCTAAATGTTTAAGTCGCAAAGATGCTCCAAGATTGAACATTAACCTACATACAATGACAAAACAATGATAAGCTAATGGTGATTGCGGAGGTATCTGTTCACGACGTATACTGCTAGTTACGATTTTTGCACATGTGCGAAAGAGCGATACGTATCGCTGTGCTTCATCACTATCTAATGCAAGACCGAGATGATTCATCAAGATGTTATCGTCCATATCATCAAATCCTTGCTGACCGTAAAAGGAAGTGTAAGAAGATTGAGAGAATTTTTCCCAATCTCTATCCCACCCTTCTGCTACAGCAAGACCTAAATATGCCGCCCATGCCACTGAAACTTCTGGATAATCTGCAATTTGAGTAACTGCATCTGCGATGTAATCCTGTTGCATACGCTCCCATTGTGACGAAATATCATCCGTTAAGATGAAATCTCCATTTAGTTCAACGACAGGCAATAGGACTGATTCTTTGACGCGCGCCTCAAAACTTTCTAAATATGTTTTTTCTTCTATGTTCATCACGTTAATTAATCATTATATAACAAGGCGACATACTAGATAGGAGCACCAAGACAAGAGGTAAGCAAAGAATGTAGAATAGACTACAGAGAATAAGGCCCATTTTACTGAACCACTTTCTGACTTTATTGCTACAATCGTTGCTATACAGGGGATATACAAGAGTATAAATACCATATACGCTAATGCAACTTCGGGAGAAATTGTAGCAGACAAGACTTCAGGCAAACTTTGTGGAGTGCCCTCCTGATCTGTGGTAGCATAAAGGACGCCCAAAGTACTCACCACTAATTCCTTTGCACCTAAACCACTCAACAAACCTACCGACATTTCCCAATCAAATCCCATTGGAGCAAACAAAGGAGACACGGTTCGCCCTAAATGTTCAAGACAAGAATAATGTACACCTTCTGATTCACGCTGAACGAATGGCGACTGGAAATAACCCAAGGCCCATATCACGATAGAAAAAGCAAGTATCAACCCGCCCATTTTACGGAGATATTGTTGTCCCTTTTCCCAAGTATGACGCACGACTGACTTCAAGGTTGGAATACGATACGGTGGCAATTCCATCACAAACGGAAGGTCTTCACCCACGTTGAAATATTTAGAGAACACCTTGGCAGACAGCAATGCCACGAATATACCTAATGTGTATAATGCTAACAAAACCAAACTTCCTGAATGAGGGAAGAACGCAGAGGTCAAAAGGAGGTAAATGGGCAATCGAGCTGAACATGACATGAAGGGAATAATGAGCATTGTTATGAGGCGACTCTTTGGATTCTCAATCATACGAGTGGCCATCACAGAGGGCACATTACAACCAAATCCCATCACCATGGGGATAAGAGATTTACCATGAAGACCTATACGATGCATGAATTTATCAGTGATAAATGCTGCACGAGCCATATAACCAGAATCTTCAAACAAGGATATAAACAGGTAGAGCAATAAGATGTTGGGCAAAAATACTATAACACTCCCTACCCCTCCTATAGCTCCGTCAACAACCATATCTCTTAAGATTCCCTCGGGCATACTCATAGAGACAAATGCTGCAAATTGCTCCACCAACCACGACAACCAGTTCATAGGGTATTCCCCAAGCGTGAAGGTTGTTTCAAAAATCAGGAACAATAGAACCACGAAGATAGGATAACTCAACCATTTGTGTGTCACGATACGGTCTATTCGCTCAGAGAGTGTTTCTGCATGCCTTTTCGTTTGCGAACATTTATGTGTCTCCTTCAAAGCTCCTTGGATAAACCCATATTTCGCATCAATCAACGCTTCTTCTGCTCCCGAACCCATTACCTGCATAATGCGCCCACACTCCTCGTAACGAGTGGCAACTAGTTCGTCATGATTGCTTAATGTGTCAAGAAAACTATTATATTCCTTATCTCCTTCAAGCAATTTGATAGCAAGATAGCGCGTAGAATACTTATGTCGAATCTGACCATTCTTTTGTATCACCTCCTTAATGCGATCAATGCTCTGCTCTAGTTCATTACCGTGATTCACATGTATATGGCGAGCAACGGTTGATTTGTATTCGTAAACATCTATAACCTGTTCAAACAAATCATTGATTCCCTCGCCACTTCTTGATACTGTGGGTACCATTGGTGTCCCCAACAATATACCCAACTGATGATAATCAAGTTGGTCGCCATTTGTGCGTACTTCATCGTACATGTTTAGCGCCACCACCATACGCAGGTTCATATCTATCAGTTGCGTTGTCAGATACAAATTGCGCTCCAAGTTAGATGCATCCACCACGTTAATTACCACGTCGGGGGTATGTTCAATCAGTTGACTCCTCACATAGCGCTCTTCGGCGCTATAGGCGGAAAGGGAGTACGTGCCAGGCAGGTCTACCAACACGATGGTATAGCGTTCACCTGTTGCTTGGCGAACGAACTGAAACTCTCCTTCCTTGGCATCAACCGTCACACCGGCATAATTACCTACGTGCTCACGACTGCCTGAAGCTATGTTAAACAACGAGGTTTTTCCACAATTAGGATTTCCAACAAGCGCAACACGAAGGGTATGTCCACGCAGTTCCGCCATCTGTTGCATACGTGCCTCCAATTCTGTTTGCTCCTGCTGGGTGAGTTCAAGAGCAGAAAGATGCTCACCGTCATCTTTACGCAACACACCCTCTACGTCCTCCTCACTAATAACTTCAACAAGAGCAGCCTCTTCTCGGCGCAATGATATCTTATACCCCATCAACTCATATTCGATAGGATCACGAAGGGGGGCATTAAGGACAACTTTAATTTTTTTACCCTTAATGAACCCCATCTCAACAATGCGCTTTCTAAAACCGCCGTGACCACCAACCTTGGCGATTACGGCGATTTGCCCTGTATGTAAATCTGATAATTTCATTGTAAATAGGAAAAGGGGACACTCATGATGCTCCCTTTTTCAACATTCATTCTTACAGAAAGAATTATGTTTCTTACTTATTGATATCAAACAAATATGTCATTTTCGCAACGATTGCTCCATGGTTAGAACGCGAGAACACGTCCTTTTTGGAATTACCAAACACATCGGAAAGTCCGTAGTAATAACGACCTTCAAGGAGGAAATGACCAATACCTGTATTTACTTCTATACCTATACCCCCGGTGATGCCATAGTCAAACTTGTGTTTGACAGGAAGCGAATATTGTTCATATACGTTATTCGGGCGGTCGGGCATTCCTGTAACTTCGTTGAGCGTCCACACATCACTACGCTCCTTACTTTCAGCAATGCAATAACCAATTTGGGGACCTAACAACAGGTAAAACATCGCTCCTCGGTGTTCTCTACCCCATGCCAAACGTGCCATAAAGGGCAGTTGGATGTAATCCAAGTTTGACTTAAACGAGTCAGGGAGTGGTGTTGAATTATGGTCTAAAATTTCTTCTGTCCACCCTAGACGCGCATAGTTGAGTTCTACCTGAAGGGCACAATATGCAGTTAAATATTTCTCACTGGTATATCGAAATGTCAGCCCAAAGGTGGGACTCACATGAAACTTCTGATTGATGGTTGGATCAAACCCCATCTGATTCATAGACACTCCGGCATTCACGCCAAAGCACATATTATTGCGATACTCACCAATCTGTGCTACAGCCAACAAGGGCATACATAGCACGAAAAGCAACAGAATTATCTTTTTCACTTCTTCAATTCAATTAGTTCGACTTTATTATTGGGAGCGAAACGAACAAACATCAAAGTCGTGTTAGCATACCCACCACTACCAATTTGCACGAAGTTAAATCTTGTCTGCAAATAACCAACCTTATCCCATTGAATATCAGCACCTGATTGTTGTTTGTAGTAGTTTAACACAAAGAGACCTGTGTCATAACCTAACTCCCCCATCCTGGGATGCAACATCATTGGATATTCTTTAAACCATTTATAGTAATTATCTTCAAATTCAATAACGGAAAGACTGTAAGCATTATAGAAATCGCCAGCCAGGAGATACGTGTCAAGAGTGCTCAACAATTCGTTATACTCCATTGAGAATTGTTGCCACGCATTATGTCCCACAACGGCAAACTTATATGTGCCGTTTGCTTCACGAAACTTGTTGATGCGTTGCAAGATGCTTAACACTTCCTGCTGGTTTGAACCGTCCACAACGATTACGTTCGATTTAGTTTGACTAAATGCCTGTTGCAAGTCTTGAACAGTAAACGATGCCGATAGTGTCTGGACTTCATATTGCTCTTCAAGCATCTTGTCGATCCAACTATTCACGATCTGCTCTTCTGCTCCATCAACAGTGCGAATAACGACACAACGACGCCCTTCAAATTTGCTTTCAAAAAGGTCAAAACTATGCTGTTCAACAATATCTTGAGGCGTATTCAGCAAGTAGATGTAGGGATTTGTTTCCACCTGCTTGACCTTTGAGGAAAAGCAAATGACATTTTCAAGTTGACGCATTTTACAGAAATCAGAAAGTTCCTGAAAATGCGTGGGATACAACGGTCCAACTACGACATCCAATCCCTCACATGCGCTCAAGGTTGCGATGACATTCGTAAGATCTTCTTTCACCTGCGGTTCTTCAATTGCCATGACGCTCACACATGCCCCGCGTTCACGCTCTTTGTCCATAGCCATTAACACACCGCGATAAAACTCTATGCTACGCTTTCCCTCCTTACCTTCAGCACTGAAAGGGAGCACAACCGCCAACTTTAACGTGTCTTCTGTACCCCCCTCTGTCTGTTGTTTACCATTCTGGGGTATGTTGATAAGGTAACCGCTTTTCAATTTCTTATCAGGATTCTTTGAAAGGTCGGGATTCACCGTTGTCAAGTCCTCAAGCGTCACACCATATTGCTTCGACAAACTGTAAAGCGTCTCCCCCTTTTTCACCTCGTGCACTGCAACCACGCGCTTTTGAGCAACCCCCAACGTGGCACAAGCAAACATCAACAGGAGGAATACCGTACGGATATAATGTTTCATCATAGTGTAATGAAAGAATTTATGGGTTAAGGAGTTTTGATTCACAAGTTCGCCGTAAAACGGGGAGTATGCACTCCATAAACACAAGTTTTAGGAATATTCTAACGCAAAAGTAATCATTTAATAAAAGAAAAGCGTACTTTTGAAGGCAAAATCTAACCAACAATACAGACATGCACCTAAAATCCTACGTAATTCAGTTCCCCTCATACCTTCTTGCCCTCTGCTTATGCCTTATAGTGAGTATCCCCTCTGAAGGTCAACGCAAAAAGAAACAACCCAAAGTCAACCCCGTTCAAGTGGCGCTGCAGCTCATGCAAACCGGAGACTACCCCCAAGCACAAGAGTATATCGCCACACAATTAACCGCTCAAAAGAAACTGCGCCGCCCCACATGCAATGTTGACTCCCTGCACTTGCTCTCTGAGCAGATGCGTATAGCCGAAACCAACATTCGCGCCACCCAGCACATCGTCTTCGTTGACAGCATTGTTATACCCAAGAGTGCCGTCATTAACCACCTCAAGTTAAATCCCGAAATGGGAAAAATCAGTACGGGTAAAAAACTCGCCGACGAACTTCAACTCTCCCTCCCCACTTCTGGCGAAATGGGATATATCAATGCCCTCAACGACAACGCCTTCCTCGCCACTGCCCACAACGGCATCAATGCATTAAGTCGCTCCATACGCACCGGCAATTCGTGGTCGAAACCCGAACTGCTCCACATCCCCGAACTTGATAGCATCCCGCAGGACTATCCCTTCCTCCTTGCCGACGGACTAAACCTCTACTTTTCGGCACAAGCGCCCAACGGTTATGGCGGTTGGGACATCTATGTCACACGTTACGACACAGAAGAAAAGACCTTTCTAAAACCACAAAATATTGGCATGCCCTTCAATTCCGATGCCAACGACTATATGTATTACGTCGACGAAAGTTCCAATACGGGTTACTTCCTCACCGACCGCCGTCAACCCGCCGACAGCGTGTGTCTTTACACCTTTATCCCCAACTCCGCTCACACACCCTATCCCCCGGGCACTGACTTCCTCACCCTCTTTCATGCAGCATCCATCACCTGCATCGCCACCACACAGACGGGACAAGAAGCGCGCATCGCCCAATGGAGAGCAGCACACGATAACAATCTAACCTCCGCCACCATCAACAATCGCCATTCATTCATCATCAATAACCACACCGTTTACGACAACCTCTCACAATTCCAAAATCCTCAAGCGAGAGAAATAGCCAGACAACTCCTCACGCGATACTCCTCACGCACCGCTCAAGAAACACTACTCGCTGTCCTCCGTAAGCAATACAGCAAATCACCCACCCCCGCACTTCACGACAACATCTTACACCTTGAACTCGAAAGAGCGCAAAACGTCACCGACATCAAAGCATTGGAACACCAACTCCGAGAACTTGAAAACTTGACGATCAACGGTGATCAATAAACCGTGAACTGGAAACGATTAACAGTGAAAGTTCCCTGCGGAATAACCATCGCTCCAACCCTTTTCTCATTTAATCCCACTTCGTGGTCTTTTCCTCCTTATTCGCTGACGCTCATCAAGCTTCGCAAGTCGCACCTCGGCAATTCAAGCCAGCTTAAGCGAGTTTTCTTCCTTGTCGCTCGGCAAAGATTAAGTAAACTTATCTTTACACTCACTCCCGCGTCAGTTGATTGCACTCGGTTTGGCGTCGGTTCTCCTTTCTCATTTCTCCTTTCTCATTTCTCATTTCCCTATGATTCCCTCCTCCGAACTCATCATCAACGCCGATGGATCCATATTCCACCTGCACCTCACCCCCCAGCAACTCGCCGACAAAGTCATCCTCGTTGGCGACCCCGCCCGTGTAGACCTCGTAGCGAGTCATTTCGACACTATTGAATGCACCGCGGTCAACCGAGAATTCCACACCATCACAGGCACCTATCGCGGAAAGCGCATCACTGTCATCTCCACAGGCATAGGGTGTGACAACATTGATATCGTACTCAACGAAATCGACGCACTCGCCAATATAGACTTCGCCACGCGCACCGTCAAGTCACAACTCCGCTCGCTCGACATCGTCCGCATCGGGACCTGTGGCGGACTCCAACCCCACTGCCCCGTAGGCACCTTCATCGCCAGCGAAATCAGCATCGGTTTCGACGGACTGCTCAATTTCTACGCTGGTCGCGCCGACGTTTGCGACATCCCCTTTGAAACCCACTTCACCGCTCACATGCAGTGGCAGGACACCCAGTGCATCCCCCATCCCTACGTAGTTCACGCAGATTCCACGCTCACTGAGCGCATCGCACAGCGCGACATGGTTCGTGGTGTCACCATCGCCTGCGGAGGGTTCTACGGACCACAAGGGCGCATATTACGACTCCCACTTGCCGACCCGCAGCAAAATGAGAAAATCGCTCGCTTCACCTATCAAGGACACACGATCACTAATTTCGAAATGGAAAGTAGCGCTGTAGCAGGTCTCTCTGCCCTGCTCGGACATAAAGCCCTAACCGTCTGCCTCGTCATAGCAAACCGTGTAGCACACCAAGCAAATACAGGATATCAAAATACAATCAACCAGTTGATAACCACTGTGCTCGACAGAATTTAAAAAAAACGACGAATATTAACAGACTCCCCATCAAGGAACCAAAACTCATCCTTTTTAGGAATCACCCGCTGTCATAAGCAGTCTTTTAAAACCCTGAAGCGACATAACTATATATCCACATCCCGACAAATGGGTGATGTGGATATTTTTTATAGTAGTGTCCGATAAAATATCTCACAGATTTGCCTATATGAATAGGTATTCTCTGATTCAAAAAAATGAAGAAAAATGAAAAATAAATATCGTGTTAACAAACGTTAACGGATTTGCATTTTGCTCCCAAATTTTGTATCTTTGTACTACGGAAGTGGAGATAGCCCTTGAAATCAGGGTTATCTCCACTTTTTTTGTCTCAAAAATCCCATTTTTAGGGGCAAAAAATAAGTTACATTGTTTTTTATTGCTGTCCGGTAAACGCCTCTAACTCTATGAATATAAAGATGTTTGAATGGTATAAGCCCCACAGCTTGGACGATTCCCCTGAAAGGGGATAAAGCCATTAGCCCAGGGCAACGCCCTGGGTGTTGTTGC
>JAZTYI010000046.1:0-3977 GCA_045636885.1 Alloprevotella sp. | reverse complement strand
TTTGCCAAAATTCATAATTCTGCAGTTTTGGCTGCAAAATTATTCAATCAAATTCAAATCAAAAAAAATAAAGATCGCTTATAAGTTGTTAAATATTAAGCATATAAATGTAGTCAATCGAATTTTATCGCATCACTAGTATTTGTTAATAAATTTTAATAAATTTGCAACATCATATAAGCGTGTACAACGATAACATTATTTAACTTAAATATTAACAGATGAAAAACAGAAGATTTTTTCTTAACGGCATGTTTGTCATCGCTGTTGCGGGTTCGCTGACATCGTGTATAGATGACACGTATGACATGAGCAAAGAGATTGACATGACCGTAGGTTTAGGCGCAAAGGGTCTAAAACTTAATTTGGGTAATACTGAGGAAATCAAGTTGGCAGATGTGCTTGAAGTTGATGAGGAAGAAATGCTCGAACAAACCTCTGAAGGTCTGTTCTACTTGATAAAGGACGGAGATGCCTCTAATTTCACCTTTGACGTACCCTCGTTTAAAGCGACGGTAGACGTAGCATCACTTACGCCAGAACTTCCTATGCTTAAGTTTGATGACTTCTCTAAGGGAGTCAACATCAATCAACTGCCTGTTAAAGGTGACTGGAAATCTCCCAAGTTACCATTAAGCGTGGCATCTAAAGAGTTGTTTAGCGTATCAAACCTTCCTAAAGAGATCAAGAATCTCAAGCGCATTATTCCTCAAAATGATAGTCGCGATGTTACCGTGTCATTGGAAATTGTTTCTAACACAACTTCACAAAAGTTTGTTGTTGACACTTACGAAAATGTAAAAGTAACACTCCCCAAGTTCTTTAAGTTGAAGAAGGATGGTGTAGCACTTGAGAAAAACGAAATCACCATCCCCAACAACACAAACGTCAATAAGAAGAGCGTAACGCTTGCAGAATTTACAGTTGAAGCACTCGAACTTGATGGCGAGAAGGGTTTTGACCTCACCGATAAGAACACATTAGATATCTTAGGTGAATATGAGGTGCAAGGCGACTTCAGCATTAAAGCTTCAGAAAACTTTACGATCAAGCAGGGCGATGAAACTACCATTCGCGTAATCATAAAAGTTGGCAATCAGGCAAGTAGCAACAAGGTGAACATCTCATTTGCCGAAGTTGAGGGTGTATTCAACCCCGACATTGATCCCAACATCAAGGATATCAACATCGGCGACGACGTTCCTGAATTCCTTAAGGATGAAGAAGTATGCATTAAGGCTGCCAATCCTACATTCCGCCTTAGTGTAGACATGAGTCAAGTGCCCGTAAATCTCACACTCTGGGGAAACCTTTATGCCAAGGATAAGGCCAATCAGAACATGGCAAACGTTCGTATCCCTGGTGCGAACAAAGTGGCGCTCCATGGTGCGCAAAAGTCAATTATCTACTTCTGTCAAGAAGCAGAACCCTTCGATCCCAACGGCATTGCCCCAAATTCCACAACTTACAATATAGGCAACCTTAACGACCTTGTAGAAAAGATTCCTCACAAGATTAAGGTAGATATGGACGACAACAAGATCCAGTTGACGGACGAATTGACCAAAATCCAGTTGGGCAAGACTTTCAATGCTTCAGTGGACTACAGTGTATACGTTCCCTTCAAATTCAACCAAGGCATGAAGATCGTTTACACTGAAGATATCGAAGACCTCGGTGGCGATTTAGAAGACCTTGCTGCTGATGGCGCCAAGATTACAGCACTCGTTGATAATAAAGTACCACTTGAATTGAACCTCACTGCTGAAGTCATGGATGCCAAGGGAAAAATTATTCCTGGTGTGGAAGTTTCATCCATTAAAGTTCCCGCCAGCGCTGTAAGCAACATCGAAATCACCATTAAATTCAGCAACCCCTACGATCTACAAAAATTAGACCGTCTCTCGTTGAAAGTAACTGCCGAAACTGGCACAGGAAACGCAACGCTCACAAGCAAGCAGTCTATCCAACTCCAAAATTTGACACTTGAACTTTTGGGACAGATTATTGCTGATTTAAACTAATGCCTCGTTATGAAAAGTATATTTAAAAGATACAGTTTAGCAGCCCTTGCTGTTACCACAATGGCCTTCTCTGCTGAGGCACAGGAATCACGTACCTCCTACTTCATGCAGTCATCAAGTTTCCGCCACCAGATGAATCCCGCTTTCCTTGACGCCCCCTATAAGTCATTACTGCTGGGTAACGTCAATATCGGAGCAACGGGTAATGTCGGACTCGGAAACTTCATCTACAAGACCGACGCTAAGGGATACGATTACACCACATTCCTTAATCCCAACATCTCTGCCTCCGAATTCCTCGGCGATCTGGACGACAAGAATCGCATGGACCTCTACGTCAACTACAACCTCCTCTCCTGCGCCTTTAGAGCATTCGGTGGTACTAACCTCGTAGAACTCAACATCCGTTCTAACACACACCTTACACTCCCCTACGAATTCTTTGAATTTGCCAAAACTGCAGGAGCAAAATCGTCCTACCACCTTGAGGACATCGGCATGCGCACTACAAACTACGCAGAACTCGCCTTTGGACACGCTCGCAACATCAACGAAAAACTTCGTGTAGGTGCAAAGGTTAAGGTGTTGCTTGGAGCAGCCTATGCCGACTTTAATGTCGACCGTATGGACATCACCATGAACGGCAACCAGTGGAGCATCAACGCCAACACACAGGTTGAAGCGGCTATCATGGATTCACAGTTAGAGTTTGAACCCACACACAAGAATTCCGATGACGGTCGCCGTCGCGTGAAGGGTGTTGATGAAACAGCATTCGGCCTGCCCGGTCTCGGTTTTGCCGTAGACCTCGGCGCATCTTACAAGATCGATGAATATCTCACCGTAAGTGCAGGTATTACCGACCTCGGTTTCATGACTTGGAAGAACACGCATAAGGCTTCATCAAAGGGAGATTACACATTTGATGGATTTACTCATGAAATTAAGGTATTTGGTAATAAAAACCAAGAGCAACCTAGCGAGCGCATCGGTCCCCAGTTGGAAGATTTAGGCGATGACCTTGAAGAAATGTTCTCCGTTTACTACGACGGTAAGCAGAATGTAACTACAATGCTCGCAGCAACGATCAATGCTGGTGCAGAATACACCCTCCCCGTATACGACAAGATTAGTTTTGGCGCACTTTATACAGGTCGCATCAACGGTCTTTACAGTTGGCATCAAGGTATGATTTCAGCAAACTATCGCCCCTTGAAATGGTTAGAAGCGAATGCCAATGTGGCATTGTCATCTACAGGATTCACTTGTGGCGGTGCATTGAGCGCAAATCTTAAGGTTGCAAAGATCTACATTGGCGCTGACCGACTCTTCGGAGACCTCTCTAAGGAATTCATTCCCATCAACAACTTCAACGGTCAGTTTAACTTTGGCGTAACAGTGCCCTTCTAAACGAAGTTACCCATAGTGCAATAAAATGCAAAAGCGAGTCACTCCTCATAGGATGACTCGCTTTTTGTTTACCTGTAACAATTTTCCAAAATCAAACTTGTTTACAAATCGGTTTTAGAATTATAGAGCAATAATATGGTAGTTGACTCATATTGGGGGAGGCACTTATTTTATAACCATTTTCTTATTATTGGTGTCCGGTAAAGTTTTTGAGAAGTAACGGCCTGAAAGGCCAATAAGCACCCAGACCAGGGCAACACCCTGGGTCTATGGATGTTTGGATTTGCGCCCTGAAGGGGCAAAAGCATTGCAGTTCAAACTCTTATAATTGCTTTTGCCCTTTCAGGGCGTAAGTCTCCACTGCAACAACACCCAGGGCGTTGCCCTGGGCTAATGGCTTTTTCCCCTTTCAGGGGAATCATGCGAACTGTGGGACTTATACTATTCAAACATCTTTATATTCATAGAGTTAGAGGCGTTTACCGGACAGCAATATTTTTTAATTGAGAAAGAAAGGAGAAAAGATGAGACGGGGCGGATGGG
>JAZTYI010000045.1:0-21417 GCA_045636885.1 Alloprevotella sp. | reverse complement strand
TTTCACGAACCGAAGGTCGGGTAAGTCAATATCCATCCGGTCTTAAATGCCCCGCAAGGCATTAGTGAAAATTAGTGCCCATTAGTGGCTAAACTAATAAGCGCACAATATCTTTGGTGTAAGGATTATTTGTGGACATCTACTATATTATTACCTAAAATTTTTCTCTATAAGCTCAGTCCCAAATCAAAGCGTTGCGCCATCTTACGCATATTTAATATACCGTAGCGCATGCGACCCAGGGCGGTGTTGATGCTGATGCCCTTTTCCTCGGCGATTTCCTTAAAGGTCATTTCCTGGAAGTAGTGCATCTGGACGACTTCGCGCTGTTCCTGTGGGAGTTTCTCAATCAGGTGTTGCAGGTCGATAAACGTTTGCTCGCTATCAATAGCACTTTGTGCGCAGCGATCAGCGAGTTTTGCGTTATTGAGCAGGTCCACTTCCGACTCGTCTGTCGAAACCGTGTTCTCGCCCTTTTCGCGACGGAAAAAGTCGATGACGAGGTTGTGCGCAATACGCGTCACCCACGAAAAGAATTTTCCGCTTTCGGTATAGCGACCATCGCGAATGGTAATAACGACCTTGACAAATGTTTCCTGGAAAATGTCTTCCGCAACATCTGCATTACGTACCTGATAAAGAATGTAGGAGAAAAGCCTATCCTTATAACGCTCAAGCAGGACGTCAAACGCTTCGTCCTTACCCGTTGCATAAAGCGCCACCAACTCCTCGTCGGTGCGCATGGTGAGCATGTTCATACTTTACTATTTTTTAGATTTAGAGTAAAGTCTTTTCGATAGGCAAAACAAGTTTAAGTTAGAGCGTTGCAAACCATTGCAACTGCAAAATGTGAATTTTATTGTTGCAAAGGTAGAGAAAATTTTTCTGCCTGCAAGTTTTCAGAAAGATTTTTTCATCCAGGTTGCTTGTTAAATTTTCTAAACTTATCTTTGCAAGAGCAATTTGGGGTTCAATTTATAGTATCTATAGTAGCTATAATAATTATAGTGGCTATAGTAATTATAGTTTCTATAGTTCCCTCCATACCCTCTTGATATGCTTACTCCCACCTATTTATACACCGATTTCTCGCAATTCCTCAAGCGCTTCTTTTCTGTGAAGGTGCAGAAAATCTCCGTGCATGCTGGTTTTACCTGCCCCAACCGCGACGGGAAGATTGGGCGTGGTGGTTGCACGTATTGCAACAACCAGACGTTCAATCCTGAATACTGCGCCACGCAGCGCAGTGTTACCGAGCAGTTGGAGGAAGGCAAGGCATTCTTCGGACGTAAATATCCCGAGATGAAATACTTGGCGTACTTCCAGGCATATACCAATACGTATGGCGAACTGGAGCATTTGAAGCGCCTGTATGAGGAGGCGCTGGAGGTGGATGACGTGGTGGGGCTCGTCATTGGTACGCGCCCCGACTGCGTGCCCGACGAATTGCTTGACTACTTCGCGGAGTTGCAAAAGAAGCACTTTGTGCTCATCGAATATGGGGTGGAAACTACCAGCGACGTTACCCTCAAGCGCATCAATCGCGGGCACACTTTTGCACAAGCAGAAGATGCCATCCGTCGCACCGCTCAGCGTGGCATACCCGTTGGGGCGCACTTCATTTTAGGACTTCCCGGAGAGGCCTGGGAAGATATTGTGGCACAGGCAGAAAGCATCTCAAGACTCCCCCTGGATACCTTGAAATTACACCAATTGCAAATCGTGCGCGGTACGAAAATGGCACAGGATTTTGCCGATGAATCCGCCGATTTTCGACTCTTCACGGTGGAAGAATACGCTGCACTTGTGGCAGATTTCTTAGAGCGGTTAGACACCCGCATTGCCGTGGAACGCTTTACCTCTCAGTCGCCAAAGGAACTCCTTCTTGCGCCCGACTGGGGATTGAAGAATTATCAGTTTGTAGAACTCGTGAAAAAGACCCTGCGCCAGCGTGGTACGTATCAGGGAATCGCTTGTATGAAAAAAGGAAACACATAGGTGTTGTTTGCATGACCTGGGATAACTCCTAAACCGGGGTGCCGTATTGCTCTAATAACACTCTTGTCGCCCTTTGCGTCTTTGCGTGAAATTTTTTTTGCCCAGTCATTGGGTGCGAAAAGAAAAAGAAGTTTCAGTTTCCTACAGCATACCGTTTGTGCATTACGGTCTATATCCACCTGTCGTTGCGGAATTTTCCTGGTCATCCTGTGGCGCTCTGGAATGTTAGCATTGTGAGCGCTTAAATGACTGTTGAATGCAGTATGTAAACAGCAGGAAATAAAAAGACTGCGGATTTTTTATGACGAAAAAATGAGACATTTTACATCTTGTCTTCTGTGATTTTTGAGGTGTAAAGTTAATAGTTTTTTTAAAATGTCTGATTTTGTCAAAATAAACATGTTTTAAGATGTGTTTAACAAAAAGTGACTCCTTACAAGCGATTTTTCGCCCTCGAATCATAAAAAAACAAAAATTGTCAAGGTCATTTAGCAAAAAACTGCTAAATTTGCCACAATCCCGTATACTATGTCCATATTGTGTCTGGGCGGGAAAAGTGAATAATAACAATAACAACATAATAAATTTTATCTTGATGCGTATGAAAAACCATTTTAGCAAAATGGGAAAGGCGTTGCTTAATGTTGCGCTGCTTTCTGCTGTCGGCTTTACTTCCTGCGCAGATGACCAGTTTCATCTGAAGGATTTAGAGGAAAATCCCCGTCATGGGTTGAGTATTTATCATGAGTTGCAGAATCGTGGTGAATACAAAACGGTGCTCAAACTTATTGAGGACCTGGATTATGCTGACGTGCTTTCAAAGACAGGTAGTAAGACCCTCTTTGTAGCTAACGATGCGGCTTTTGACGAGTTTTACAAGAACAATCCTTGGAAAGTAACGGCGTATGACCAACTCTCTAAGAACCAAAAGCGCGTATTGTTGAACAATGCCATGTTGAACAATGCATACGTTCTTGAAATGTTGGCAAATACTGAAGGCGGTGGTAAGAACCTCTGCTTGCGTCAAGGTACCTCTGCTACAGCGTCTGACTCTGTTTCGCGCTGGCATGTTGATCAATTGCCCGCAACGCAGTCTACAACAGACATTGACTGGTTTAAGAACCTCCGTGAAAGAGGTGACTCTGTGTACATGGCGCTTGACTCTTCAGACCCCATGATGACACACTTTATCGAAGGTCAGTTAAAGAATAAGAGCATCACCTTTGCTGACGTTGAAAAGATTATGGGTCAGGAATGGAATACGCAGGGTAAGAAAACTTTTGGTTTTATCAACGACTGCCGTATTATCGACGGTGACATCGTTTGCTTGAATGGTTACATTCACGTGCTTGATAAGGTGTTGCTCGCTCCTGGCAACATGGCTGAAATGATTCGTAATAATCCTAATACACAACTTTTCAGCAAGATGCTCGATCGTTTTGCGGCGCCTTATTATAATGAGCAACTTACACGACAGTATAAGGCATTGAACGATATCAAGGCTGACTCTGTTTACGAAAAGCGTTATATCTCCAATCGTTCACAGGGTGGCGGTATTTCTCGCGACCCCAATGGTGAAACTTTTGACGCACGTCAGTTCTACCTCCCCTTCGACCCAGGATGGAACCAATATGCTGTATCGTCTTCTACACCCAAGGAACACGATATGGCGGCAATGTTCGTGCCCAATGATGAAGCCATGTTTGAATATTTCGTAAAAGGTGGTGGTAAGGAAATGATTGAGCGTTATGGTAACGGTATTAACGATAGGGCTAATCTGGAAGAAAACCTTTACCGCATTCCCCTCTCGCTCATCCATCCCTTGCTTGAGAACTTGATGAAGGACTCATTCAATGAGTCAGTACCCAGTAAGTATGCGACTATCGTGAACGACGCTCAGGACTACATGTTTACTTCGTCTTACGCTACAGCTGAGGACTTTAAGAACTCTATTGTAGAATGTATGGTAGCGAATAACGGTATTGTGTACGTGATGGGTAAACTCAATGCGCCTGCCGAATATGCGTCAGTCATGGCGCCCGTGTCGTTGTTGGACGACCTTAAGGTGGTGCGTGCTGTAGTAAAGGCCGATGACAACTACATTGAAGGTACAAAGTATAACGAAGCTCCCTTGAAGCAGTACTTCTCTACCTACCTTAAGGCGATGCAGAGTTACTTCTCATTCTTCGTGCCCACAGATAAAGGTCTCGCTACCTATGGTATTGTAGACCCTGCTTGCTTCGGACGTTATCCAATAGGTGCAAATATTGGTACAGCTCTTACTACCAATAACGTACGCTATTTCTGGACATTTGCTTATGATGAAAGTGGTTCAAAGTTCCCTATTACGGGTAAGATCTATAAATTTAACCTCAAGCAGGGTCATAAGTATGTAGAAGGTGGTAGTAAAGATGATAATAAAGAACATACGGTGAAAGGTGAAAAAGGTTCTGACGCCACAGATGAATCTTCTGAGTTAAGTTCAGTGAAGCGTTCGCTTCTTATTGAGATGATCAACCAACATATTTTGGTACATGACAATCCTGATGGCGTTCATGAAAATAATGATCGTCAATATTATTTGTCACGTGGTGGAGCCCCCGTGCGTTTGACCAACAAGAAAGATACTACAGGCATGATAGTAGAAGGTGGTTACCAGGTCATGGTGAACGATGCTTCTGATGTCGATCTTGCAAATGACCACGTTGCTACGGTTGTCAGCCACTATGATAAGACACAAGCGAAAAACGAATATGGTAACGGTGTTACTTATATTATCGACCGCCCCATTCAGGCAACGATGCGCTCTGTCTACAACCACATGACTTATCCTAAGTCAAAGAATCCTTACAATGCATTCTGGAAATTGGTAGACCCAGCTCAGAAGCCATTCTCTGACGAGTTGCTTGAGGCATGTGGTTACTATATGAAACTCAACGACAAGGGCGATCTTGTTCCAATGGAAGATGCTGAAAAGAAAAAGGAAAGGTTGAAGTATCTTGTATTTGCACGTAGTAATGATAATGAAGGTGTGCTTTACCCTTCACGTGAAGAACAATTGGTTCGTTTCTTCAATAACTATAACTACACGGTTTACATCCCCACTGCAGACCAAATTGAGAAAGCAAAGGAAATGGGGTTGAAGACATGGACTGATATTGAAAATTTTGTGTCTAAAAATACAAATAAATTCAAAGAACCTCTTTCTGAAGAAAACCAACTTAAGGCAAGAGCAATGATCACCACGTTGGTGAACTTCGTAAAGTATCACTTCCAAGACCAATCTGTCTTTGTGGACAACGTTACAGCACAGGGTAAATATCAGACTTCATGTGTCGACAATGTAACAGATTCTTACCTTTCTCTTGAAGTAACTCAGTCACCCTCAAGACTTTCAGTAGTTGATAGATTGGGCAATACAGTGAATGTGGTTGACGCAGAGGCAAATAGAAACCTACTCGCTCGCGATATCTGTTATAATGCTGCAACGACCACTGCCAACAATGCAACTACTATTAAGAATTCATCTTACGCCGTGTTGCATCAGATTGACGGTTACCTCAACTTCAATGCACCTGAAGACTATGAAGGACTTTACTTTGAAGGTGATTCTTCAAAGGAAGCAATGCCTGTTGGTCGCTTCGACTTCTGGAATTATGCAACTCCCGAGCAAATTGAAACTTATGTAGCTAAATACAGACTCAGATAATAAGTTAATATTATGAATTACATAAAATATCTCTTAACCCTCGCATTGTGCTGCACGTTTACTATGGTGATGGCACAAAAGAGAATTTCGGGTCATGTATGGAGTGAACTCGACGGCCCCGTTATTATGGCGAATGTTGTTGAGTTGGATAAAACCAACCGTGTGGTTTCTGCAACTCAAACCGACGCAAGTGGTAACTTTACTTTGTCAATTAAGAACAAAGCAAATACACTTCAGGTTTCATACATTGGTTATGCTACTACAAAGATGCCCATTGGTGAAACTACTTCATTCAAGATTGAATTGAAGGACAACTCAATGATGAGCGAAGCACAAGTTGTGGGTAAGCGTAAGATTAAGACAAACGGTTTGGCTATTCCCGAACGCGAAATCTCTGTGGCGCAGCAGTCGTTGAACATGGACGAGATGGCAGGTCTCTCATTTGAAACTGCCGGTGAAGCACTTCAGGGGGAAATCGCAGGTCTTGATATCGTTGCCAACTCTGGTAACCTCGGTGCGGGTACTTCTATGCGCCTTCGTGGTGTGACTTCAATCAACGGTTCTTCCGAACCCCTTATCGTTGTCGATGGTTTCGTACTCGAAGACTATAACAGTCAGGACTTTGACCCCAACAACATGGACGAAGAAAAGTTCGCAACCCTTCTTCAGATTAACCCTCAAGATATTCAGAGTATCAATGTGTTGAAGGACGCATCTGCAACAGCTATCTGGGGTTCACGTGGTTCTAATGGTGTCATTGAAATTAAGACACGCCGTGGTTCACGTGGTAAGACAAAGGTGAACTTCAGTTATCAGTTTAAGGGTTCTTGGCAGCCCGATGGCATGAAGATGCTTGATGGTGACGGTTACACTATGATGTTGAAGGAAGCTTACTTCAATCCGAAGCAAAGTGACGTGGCTGCAGGTATCGTGGAAATTTCATACCTCCAGAGTCACCCCGCTTACTATGCGAACTACAACAAAAATACTGACTGGATTGACGAAGTAACACAGTTTGGTCAGACTCACGACTATAATGTGAATATTTCTGGTGGTGGTGAAAAGGCAACATTCCGTGTGTCAGCATCTTACAATCATGCAACAGGTACCATCATTAAGCAGGAATTGGACCGCTTCACTACGCGTATGGCGTTGGACTATTGGGTGTCTGACCGTATCAAGTTCTCTTCTAACTTCTCTTTGAGTTACACGAACAACCTTCAGAACTACAACGGTATCCTCTCAGCAGCTTACAATGCAATGCCTAATATGGCGGTGTATCGTAACGAGTATGATAAGAAATCACAGACATATTACCAGACTGGCGACTATTACATCATGCCTCCTGCAGCTGGTTCTCCTGGTTTGGTAGACAACGGTTCTAACCTTTCTTCATACTACCTTAGCGATATGGTAAGCAACGGTAACCCTGTTGCTACAGCTAATGAGTCATGGTCAAGAACTTCTACGTATACCATCACGCCCTCATTCTCATTGGAATACAAACTTTTGGGTAAGGACGATGAGTCTACACAGTTGGATTATACCGGTGAAGTTCACATGAATGCGAATACGCAGACTACGAACTCATTCTATCCCCACACATTGACGTCTGAAAAGTGGAGTGCAGGTGTTGACAAGACATCAAACAGCGACTCTAAGAACTTTAGTTTCACCACACGTCACTCTTTGGTATTCAAACCCTTCTTCTACAACGACAACCATTCATTCCAGTTGATGGTTCGTGGTGAAATGGGTTCTAACCAGAGCACCAGTCAGTCGCTTTCTTCTACAGGTATTAGTGGTGGTATTACTGACCCCACTGTTCCTGGTTACCTCACAGGTGCTTCTTCAGGCACATGGACAGGTCATAGCATGTCGGGTATTGCAAGTATGCACTACTCTTATGGTTCAAAGTATTCATTGAGTGCTACACTTCGTGCCGACGGTTCTACAAAGTTCGGTTCGGGTAACAAGTGGGGTTACTTCCCCGGTCTTTCAGCACGTTGGAATATCTCTGACGAACGTTTCTTCGAACCTCTCCGCAAGGTGGTGAACATGCTTTCACTCCGTCCAGGTTGGGGTATCGTAGGTAATGCAAGTTTCGCTGAAGGTCTTATTTATAATAAGTATGCTGCTTACGGTTCTTACAACGGTGTTCAAGGTATCCGTCCTGAAAACCTCCGTTTGACAGAAATCCGTTGGGAAAAGACCGAATCATGGAACATTGGTGCCGACATTCACCTCTTCGACGGTCTCTTCAAGTTGGATTTCAATGCTTATAAGAAGAAGACAACCGACCTCTTGAACAGCGGTGTGCGCATTCCTTCATCTACAGGTTTCAGCACTTTGAGTTCTGCAAACGTAGGTTCAATGGAAAATGAAGGTTGGGAATTGTACATCAGCACCAAGGATGTGTTCAAGGTGGGTAAGTTCAGCATGAATTTCCGTGTGAACTTTGCACAGAACATCAACACCATCACAGAAATGGATGCCAACGTGTTGGCTGCAGCAAATGCAGACTACAACTATAACAACCACTCTTACGTAAAGCGCGTACAAATTGGTCACGCTCTCGGTGGTATCTACGGTTTCCGTTATAAGGGTGTTTATGCTTATGACTACGACCACAACGGTTACTTCATTGACGACAAGAAGAATGAATACTACGATGCTAACGGTAATCGTAACACCGCTGCTGCAACAGGCAAGACTGCTCCTATCGCACGCGATGCTGAAGGAAAGGTGATTTACGACAAGCGTGGTAATCCTCTTCCCATGTACTTCAACTATGGTGGTAGAAACTACCAGTTCCAGGGTGGTGACGTTATCTATGAAGATATCAACCACGACGGTAACATCGACGAACTCGATATCGTTTACCTCGGTAGTTCTAACCCCGACATCAATGGTGGTTTCAACATTGACTTCAACTATGGTCGTTGGCGCTTGAAGACAAGATTTAGCTACCGTCTCGGTAACAAGATCTTGAACATGGCTCGCCTCTATGCTGAAGACATGCGTACAAACAAGAACCAGTGTGCTTCTGTATCACACCGTTGGCGTAAGAATGGTGATGTCACTGACATTCCTCGCGCGATGAACCAAGCTGCAGGTACTTCATACAATGCTTTGGTAAGCGACCGTTATGTAGAACCCGGCGACTTCCTCCGTATGAACAACATTCAGCTTTCATACAGCGTGGATCCTGCGAAGTTGAAGAAATGGGGTTTGACTCAGTTGAATCTCTCAGCTTCTGCTGACAACATCTTCTTCATCACGAAGTATTCAGGTACTGACCCCGAACATTCAGCAGGCGGTTTCAATCCCTGTGTTGATAACAACTCTACACCTCGTTCACGCTCATTCACATTTAGTTTGAACTTTGGTTTCTAAGAAGTTAAAGGTTTGATGGTGTGCAACTCCTTTCTGATAAGGGTTGCCTCCACCAGCCTCTCACGAATAACTTATACAACAATGAAAATGTCAAATATTTTCTCTAAACTATTTCTTGCCGGTGGTTTGATCTTGACCGCAGGGATTACATCGTGTGACGATTATCTCACGGTGTTGCCAACCGACCAGATTACTGAAGAAGACTTCTGGAACGACAAGAATGACTTGAACAACGTGCGTGCGGCTGCCTACGCTAAGATGGTGTCGGGCGACGTGACCAACCGTATGTTTGTATGGGGTGAAGTACGTTCTGACAATTTACGCCTCAATGACTTGAGTAACACCAGCATGCAGTATATCATGGAAGGTGTGTTGCAACCTACTGAAGGACTTTTCAGTTGGGAACATTTTTATACAGGTATTAACTATTGTAATAAGGTGTTGGAATATGGTGCGGCTATGGCCAGTGACGGTCGTGACCCCAGTTTCGGCGAATCCGACTGGGCACCCTTGAAGGCTGAAATGCAGGCACTTCGTGCGCTCTATTACTTCCACTTGGTACGCGCATATCGTGATGTGCCTTTTGTAACCAAATCTATTTCTACCGATGCTGAAGCAAAGCGTGCGAATACGCCCCAAACAAAGGGTGTAGAAATCCTCGCTGCTCTTCTCCAAGAGATGGAAGAATCTGTAGATAAGGCTGTTGAAAACTACGGTTCGACAACAGACAACAAGGGACGTTTTACCAAGCGTAGCATTCACGCATTGATGGCAGATATGTATTTGTGGCGTAGCTGTATGCTCCGTTCGTCAGCTGCAAAGGGCGACAACGTGGCTGATGCAAGCACTGAAATCACCAATTGCTTGAACAAAACTATTGAGCATGCTGATTTTGTCTTGAATCACATTCAGGCTGAATATGATAGAGACGAGTTGGAAAATCCTACTTCCAACAACGGTAAAGGCGACCGCGATCATTTGACCATTGATTGGTTGACCGTTCCCGAACCTTACAGCGTGAATGACGTTGTTTACCAGACTATTTTTGGTCAGAAGAATGCTACGTATGAATCTATCTTTGAACTTCAGTATGATGGTACTAATAATGTCAACAATACCTATGGCAATTACTTGTCATCATACGCGAACAACTTGTCAACAAAGGCACTCGTCATCAGCAGTTCTTTGATCTCAAGTATCAATTCATACAATCCTGAAAAGGGTTTCGGACAGTCAGACAACCGTTTGCTTTCTACAATCAGATACGAAAAGTCTAACAATACAGGTGCTTACCCTGTTCTTAAGAATGTAGCTCGTTCTATTGACTATAACGACCGTCAAGACATGACAGCAGGTGCCAACTACCAGTTCCGCGAATCCAGCAATATGGATGCTAACTGGCCCGTTTACCGTGCTGCCGATGTGATGTTGATTAAGGCAGAAGCAGTTGCTCGTTTGCACTCAACCGTAAAGGTGGGTTCTTATACGAACGAAAAGAATGAAGCTGCCGTGTATGATGACAGATCTAAGGTTACAGACGCTAACCAATTGTTGGTGATGCAGTGTTTTGACCTTGTTAATGCACTCTTTAAGCGCAGTAATCCGACGCTTGAAAATCCGCTTGCTGCAGTTATCAACAATCCTGAAAAGACTTGTGACCGCTTGTCACCTGCTTATCCCTTGAACAAGACTGGTGCCGACCTCTTGACGTTAGTATACAACGAGCGTCAGCGTGAATTTGTAGGCGAAGGTAAGCGTTGGTACGACCTTGTACGTCAGGCAGAATATGAAAATTCAACTGCCAATGTGCTTTCAACACACATGTCTGTTACTACAACGGTACGCAACCGTCTCAAGTTGTTGCTCTCGTTCTATAACCCCATTCACGCCGAAGAAATGAAGATTGCCGGTGTTGAAAATGGTGGTTCTTTGGTTCAGAACCCCGTTTGGGACCGTTATACAAAGAAGTAATTTAGGGAGTTGATTCGAGAATACATTCAGCATCCCTTTAATATCTAAGATTAGATTATGAATACATATTCATTCTTTAACAAAAACATTGCAAAGGTGGCACTTCTCATGTGCTGTGCTACTGCTACAGTTGCAATCAGTAGTTGTGAAGAAGAAATCGACTCCTCTAATTTTGCCATTAAAAAAGAGCAAACCGTAGCCGACGTTCTTGATACCAACAAGAACTTGTCTAAGGCTCGCGATCTCTTCAAGATGGTGCCCCTTGGTAACGGTTCTTCTATTTACAGTGTACTCTCTGCTCGTGGTAATTACACTGCATTCGTTCCCGATAATGAAGCGATTGATAACTACCTTGAAAAGCAAGGCGTAGAAGACATCTATTCATTGCCCGCTGAACTTGCACAGTTGATTGCCTATAGTTGTGTGATTGACAACGGTGATTTGCAAGCGTATGAATCAACAGATTTTCCCACAAATGCAACGTTCAACTTGTCAAACCTATTTGACCGTTTGTTGACTTGCGAAGAAAAGGACTCTGTGGTAAAGCGTGTGAAGTACGACGAATTTACCGAACTTCCTGTTTTGGATGAAGAAGGTAACCCCGTCTACACCGAGCAGCAAGTGTATTACGTGATTGAAAATTCATCATGCGTATTGTCTTCCGATCTTGAAGCGTCTAACGGTCGCGTTCACGTAGTGAGTGATGTGATCGCACCCCTTACCGACCGTCTTGCTGATGCAATCAAGGTTAATCCCGATATGCAGATTATGGGGCTCTTGCTCAGCAAAACAGGTATTGCAGCGTTGCTTCAGGGCGATGAACGCGATATGGCATACGAAGAAGTTGAGCATCCTGAAATCTTTACGACGACCGCAACATTTGGTAAGGCCAACGTGCCCTTGAAGCGCTACATCGCGTTTACTGGTTTTGTAGAAAAGGACGACATCTTCAAAAAACTCGGTGTGCCCGCTCCTCAATATGCGGATGACGAAATCAATTCAGATAACATCATCAATGCCGACGAAATTATTGATGCGATAAAGAATATACCTGAGATTATCGAAGCGTATGGTGTTGCTTCAGACGACTTGAGCGACCCCAACAATGCTCTTTACAAGTTTGTCTTGTACCACTTCATCAATGGTAAGTTGGCACCTGGTAAGTTTGTGGCACACAACAACGAATTCCGTTACGATCCCGGTGCGAGTCAGAAGGAACCTCAGACTTCAAGTTTGCCTCTCGATGTTTGGGACTATTATACTACCATCGGTAAATCGGCAGTTCTTAAGAATAATACCCCTGAACAGCGCAGTATTTTGAAGATTCTGCAGCAGGGTGATGCTGGTGTGGAAGGTTCAGAACATCCTATTTACATCAACAGATTCTGTACTTACAAGAATGGTTTCCAGGATAATTACGATGTGGAAACAGTGATTGATGAAGGTATCAAGGTTCTTGAACAAGAAGCGATTGCTCCGAGCAACGGTTATGTATATCCCATCAGCGATTTGTTAGTATTCGGTCCTGCTCAGCGTGAAACGATGGCTAAGGAACGTATGCGTATCGACTTCACCACAATCTTCCATGAAACGACTTCAAACAACGTTCGTGGTGGCGCTTACACGCATTTCCCCCAGTTGGATGATAGTCATACTTACTTTGACAACTTGGTGCGTGCTTCCACAGATACGAAGTTGACCTACCTCCACACAGCGTATGGCGGTGGTAACTGGAAGGATTATCAGGGTGATGAATTCTTGGCTACAGGTTTGTTTGACTTTATCATTAAGTTGCCTCCCGTGCCCGTAGAAAAGGAATATGAATTGCGTATTTATGCTTCTCACAATGCTTGGCGTGGCATGGCGCAGTTGTATTTCGGTAACGACCCTGACCGCTTGATGCCTGCAGGTTTGCCTTACGACATGCGTCAGTCATGTGTGAACAATCCCGCAATTCCTTGGGTGGAAGATATTGAAGGTGATGATTTGACCAATATTGAAAACGACAAGAATTTGCGTAACCAAGGTTACATGAAGGCACCGAATTACTTCACCACTTCAGGTACAAAGGGCGTAAGCAGCGTGCGTAACGCATCTCCCGGTTCTCCTGGTCTTCGTCGTATCGTTTCTCGTCAGTATATGAAACCCAACGAAACGTATTACTTGCGTTTCAAGTCTGCTTTGAAGAAGATGGACGCTGAATGGTTCTTAGACTTCATTGAAATTGTACCGAAGGAAGTGTACGACGGTGCTGTAGATGAGGATATTTGGTAAGAGATAGAATTTGTAGAAGGAAGCGCCTTCCGCTACTGAGGAAGGTGACTTTCTTCTCCACTATAAAATTTGAAATTAACAAAAACAACCGTATGAATAATTCATATAAAAACTGGTTCAAAGGAGGTTTGCTCAGTGTCATGACCGTGTTGGGCATGGCTGCATGTACTGACGACCACTACGATATCGTGGAAACCGGAGAAACAGCTAAGAAGACAATATGGCAGAATATTCAGGAGAACGAAAATCTTTCTGATTTTGCCAGTGTCTTGAGCGCTACCTCTTATCTGAAAAATGATATGGACTTCCCCTCTGGTGCTGCCAAAATGAGTTATGCTGAATATCTTAACTCTCCCCAGTCATTGACCGTATGGGCACCTATCAATGGTAGTTTTGATGTAGAAGCAAAGTTGGCACAACTTCAGACTATTAAGGATAAGTACAGTGTAGACCCTAAGGCTGCAACGAAGGAAGAATACATTTTCGCTTCACAGTTCCTCGGTCAGCACATCGCTCGCTTCAACCACGAATCACAAGGTGAAGATAAGCGTGTGCGTATGCTCAACTCAAAGTACATTGTCTATGATGCGAATGCAAAGACCTTTGATGGTATTGCTTTGCTTGCAGAAAATCCTACACTTACGTCTTCTAACGGTACGTTGCATGTGCTGAGTACAGCATCTGTATATGCTTACAACGTGTTTGACTTTTTGTCATCTACTCCCGCGTTGTCAAAGATCAACAGTGTGTTTACCGACAAGGAGTTTGACATCACTACGTTCTCTCCCGAATGGTCTACTGAAGGTGCTTTGAATAGTGATGGTAAGATGGAATATGTTGACTCAGTGTATACCAATACCAATACGCTCCTCAATGCAGCCAATGCACAACTCAAGAATGAAGACTCGGTTTATGTAGCTGTATTCCCCACAGATGAAGCATTCGACGAAGCGATGGAAGTTGTAAAGGGTTTGTTTAATTACAGAAGAGATAAGGTTTATCAGAACTATGAAGGTAATGGTAAGTGGTCAGATGCTGCAACCATGAAGTCTGGTTTTAATTTTGACTCTTTGACCGATTTGAATGCCAAGAAGTTGCTCTTCTCTTCGATGTTCTTCTCTCCCTCTATTATGGGTAAGGACATGGATCTTACAGACTCAGAAGCAATTATTAACTATTGTTTGTACAATGACTCTGTTAAGACAACGAATGGTAAGACTATTTATAGCAAGAAGACTGCTGACGGTAAGAATCCTTTCTTCTTGGGTAAGGACAACGAGGACGTAGAACCCATTAAGGTTTCTAATGGTTACGTGTTCGCAGTAAATCGTTACAATTTGGATCCTGCGTATTCATTTATAGAGCGTCGCGAAGTGGGTGTTACTACGATGGGACCTATTGCCAACGGATTTTCTCAGAATTTCTCGCTTGGCGTAGATGATAAGAATGAAGAGATTGCCGACCGTTTCGATATTAAGAATTTTACACGTTATGAATTGTCTACTGATGGTCAAGATTTGAAATTCTCACTTGAACTTCCTTCGTTGAAGAGTGGTCACTATAAGATTTACGCAATCTTGTTGCCGTCTGCCATTCACAATGGTTTTGAGTTGGACTATACAGAACAATTAAAGTTTGACGCGAAGTTTTGGGAACCTGGGCAAACAAAAGCGTTGACAGAACCTGAAATTGTAGCCCCCAACGATCGTGTTGAAAAGGTTTTGCTCTTCGATAATTTGCACTTGGAATATTCTTACGATGGACTTCCCGCAGGTGTAAGATCGTTCCCCTATTTGGAGTTCCAAATGTTGGGCGGTTATCAATATGATGACGGGGGTAACCCTTTGTGTAAAGCCATTAACATCGCAAAGATTATCATTGAACCCTATAGATAAGAAAGTACCAACGATTAAATGCTGAAGAAATGAAACAGAAACATAACAATTTCATGCAAGGTGTTCTCCGTGCATCCGTTGGACTCTTGATGTTATCAGGAACTTGTGTACTTTCGGCTCAGGATGCTCCCGTCGCTGCTAAGAAAAAGACGGAGGCGCCTAAGTACGAAATGAAGGAAATTTCGGGTACTGTTTACGACGCTGCTACGAAAGAACCTATGGCAGGTGTTCGTGTACAAGCGTTGAACAATCGTTTGTACACTGCTATGACAGACGAAAATGGTAGTTACACGATTAAAGTTCCTACATTTGTTACTACACTTTACGTGAGTGTAGATGAATACAATGCTACTCAGTTTGCTATTAAGGCGGCTACAGGTCAGGATGCTTACCTTTATAGCGGTTTGGTAAAAAACATCTATAAGGACGGCACCGACTTAACATTGAAGCACGAATACACACTCAATGAAACGAGCGCTGTAACTGTTGAAGATGATATTGAAACTTACCTTAATGGTGCTGTACGTTCAATTTCTCGTGGTGGTCTTCCTGCACAGGGTGCAGCGATGTTTATCAACGGTTTGAACTCATTGAACACCAATGCGCAACCCCTCATTGTTGTAGACGGTGTGATTTGGGACATGCAGTATGACCGCGGTACGCTTCACGATGGTTTCTACACTAACGTGTTTAGCGTAATCGACCCCGAAGACATTGCTGACGTTCGCGTGTTGACAAATGGAACAGCGCTTTATGGTGCGAAGGGTGGTAATGGTGTTATTGAAATCGATACACGTCGTGGTAAGAGCATGGCCACTCGCATTAAGGTGCGTGCCTATGGTTCTTACGAACAGACACCCGACCAAATCAAGATGATGAATGCGGGTCAGTATCGTAACTACGTAACAGAATTCTTGGGTACAACGAAGAATGCGAAGCAACTTTCTACCGCTCAGGGAGGTTTCTTGAATGAAGATCCCAACTACCTCTACTACAATCTTTATCACAACAATACAGATTGGCAGAAGGATCTTTACGAGGATAGTTACACACAGAACTATAAGGTAAGTGTAGAAGGTGGTGACGACGTTGCGATGTACAACCTTTCTTTGGGTTACACACAGAGCGATGCTACTGCGAAGAATAATGATTTCAACCGTTTGAACATTCGCTTCAATACGGACATTGAAATGTTCCGCAACTTCACTACTGCGTTTGACATCGCTTATACGAAGAATGCTTACAACCTTCGCGACAACGGATGGGCGGAAGATTATACTACTCGCAACATCAGTTCACCCAATGTGCTTGGTTTGCTCCAGAGTCCTTTCGTGAGTCCTTACGAATATTACGTGAAGTATGACCACGATCTCGGAAAACTTGCCCTCGTTCACGCTTCAAATGTGTATACTGGTAAGAACTATGCTGACGCAAACAACCCCTTGAAGTTTGCTTCTGCTTATGGTTTCGAAGGTTTGGCTAACCCCTACTGGATTCTCCAGAATGGTGATGGTGAAAATAAGAACTACCACGAACAGACACAGTTCAGCATCAATTTCGCTCCTAAGTACCGCATCGGTAAGTACTGGACCATCAGTGACCGCTTCAGTTATATCTTGAACCGTAACAACGAAAAGTACTACCTCCCCAACACCGGTACTCCTACAAAGGACGTAGAAGGTCTTGGTGGTGTGACCAGTGTGGTAAAGACACAGTTCGGTAAGGAAACAACACTCTTCAATGATTTCCGTGCACACTGGAAGCGTCAATATGGTGCGCATGCATTTGACTTCCTCGGTGGTTTCCGTATGTCATCGTTCTCTTACAGCGACAGCTACATCGTAGGTTACAACAATGACAATGATAAGATGCCTAACATGTCTTATTCATTGCAGTATAAGGACTACGGCGGTACAAACGACAGTTGGATCAACCTTGCTTACTACTTGGATTTGAACTACAACTTGAAGAATAAGTACTTCCTCCGCCTTGGTACTACTATGGAATCATCAAGCCGTTTCGGTTCTGAAACCGTAGAAGGTGTGAAACTCGCAGGTGTGAATTGGGGACTCTTCCCCAGCGTACAGGCTGCGTGGGTGATTTCAGCGGAACCCTGGTTTAAGGCTCCTCATGTAAACTATTTGAAGTTGAATGTAGGTTACGAAGAAAGTGGTAACGACAACGTAGACTATTACGCAAGTCGTACTTACTTCCAGAACCAAAAGTTCATGGATAAGGCTACTTCACTCGTGTTGGCTAACATTCAGAATCCTTCTATCCAGTGGGAAACAAACCGTCGCTTCAACGTAGGTGCTCAGGTGAACCTTTTCAACAATCGCTTGTCACTCGGTGCTGACGTATATTGGTCAAAGACATCAAACCTCTTGACACGTAAGGCAGTCAGCGACATCACTGGTATGTCTATGATGTGGGGTAACGACGGTGAATTGAGCAATAAGGGTTTCAACGTTAGTGCTAATGCAGTGTTGAAGAAGAGCAAGAACTTCAGTTGGCAGGCAGGTCTTACTGTAGGTACCTACAAGAATAAGATCGAAAAGCTTCCCGCTTCAAACCAGATCAAGGTTTATGCGCTTGACGCGAAGGGAAATAAGACTGGTGAACCCACGATTATCAACGGTTATACTTCAAGCGTTTACGGCGATAACAACATTCTTACAGCCGTTGGTCACGCTGCCGGCGTATTCTATGGTTATCAAACAGCAGCCTCTCGCGGTGGTTCTGCAGTATTTGCAACCGACGAAGAAGCAAAGGAAGCAGGTTTGAAGTATCCTACAGGTCTTTCTCAGTCTCCTTCTCGCGATTTCCGTGCGGGTGACGTACACTTTATTGACCAAAATGGTGACGGTTGGATTAACGAAGCCGACATGGTAGTTATCGGTGATCCTAACCCCGAAATCTTCGGTAGTTTCTTCACCACCTTCAGTTATAAGCGTCTTTCACTTGACTTCAACTTCAAGTATTCTGTAGGCAACGATGTGTTCAACTATCAGCGCTCACAGCTTGAAAGCGGTAATAACGTATGGAACCAGACAACAGCCGTATGCAACCGTTGGCGCTCTCAGGGTCAGGTTACAGACATTCCTCGTGTCATGTCGCCCGACAACGATTTGTGGGTGAACAACGAACGCTTCTCTGACCGCTGGATTGAAGATGGTTCTTACCTTAAGTTGAAGAAGGTACGCTTGACTTATAAGATTCCCGTAAACAACCTCAGTTGGTTGCAGGGTCTCACAGTTTGGGGTGAAGCGAACAACGTATTTACACTTTCTGAATACACAGGCCTCGATCCTGAAGTAACTGCAGGTAATAGCATCCTCTATCAGGGTATTGATGCTGGTTATCTCACATCAGGTCGTAACTTTAGTCTTGGTCTCACAGTTAACTTGTAATCGGAAGTACACGGTAGTGTGATGGGGAGTGGTGGTAGAACTTCCTCCCCTTACCCTCCCCATCACATACACTTAAAACAAATACAACAATGAAAAAATCAATAGTTAGTCTCTTTGTCTTCCTTGCAGGCTTTGGTGTTTGCACTACCTCTTGTGAAGATATTCTGACTCCTGATATGGAACGTTATACCGAAGGATTTAACGGTACGGATACTGTGAATTTCTACCTTGGTATTATGCGTAATGTTCAGGATTTGGTTGAGCAGAATGTTATTCTTAATGAAATTCGTGCCGACCTCGCAGACACTACGATGTACAGTTCCGATTCCATTGCGCGCATCGCACAGTTTGATGCTTCTTTGAAGGATGGTGAGTCGGCTTTGTTGAATCGTGCTGCTTATTACAAGGTGATCAACCAGTGTAATTTCTACTTGGCGAAGGCAGATTCTAATGCCATTAAGAACGACATCTTGTACATGCGTAAGGAAATTGCTCAGGTACACATGGTACGTGCATGGACGTATATGCAACTTGTACAGCACTACGGTCGTGTGCCCTTCATTACGGTTCCCGTAGATAATGCCAATACAGGTTGGGAAACAAGTCCTGCTGAAGGTTGGGCTACTCCCGATAACCTTATCGAATTGCTCGAACCCACGTTGATTCTTGCTGCACAGTTTGAAAAGACGTACGGTTTCCCCGACTATGGTCAGTTTAACACAGGTAAGAGTGGTACCAACATCCTTCACAAGTTGATGCTCTTCCCCTCAGACCTCGTATTGGGTGATCTCTACCTCCTCCGTGGTAACGGCGTTGCTGACTATGAAAAGGCTGCAATGTATTACTACACTTGGTTGGAAGATAACGCAACGTCAGCGGTTAAGGCTTCAAATGCTGTTTCTGTTTCAATTTATGAACAGAATGATATTAAGTATTTGAACTGGGCAGATTCTAAGAACTGGTATGAAAAACTTCTTTCTTATGCCAGCGCGAATGATGAAACAGTAACACTCGTACCCTCTGCAGCGAACAGCAGTTTCGGTAAGGTGTTGACAAACGTAGCTAACATCTACGGTTTCCAGTCAAGTTCGTACAACCAAACCTCAGGTAGCACAACTACTGGTGAAATCACCATTTCTCCCAATGCGAAGATGCGTCAGGTAGGTCCTTCACAGCGTTATATCGCCCTCAACCATGCTCAGACATACGTAAGTTATGAAGAGAAGGGTGCTGATGTTACACTTCCTGACTACTTCACAGTTGGTGATGGTCGTTTGAACGCTACTTCTCCTATGTATCAGACTGCAGAAGATGGCAAACCCCGCTTTATTCAGAAGTTTGGTACGTTTGCAAACATCAATCAGGATGGTATGGCAAGCGGTAAGCTTACTTTCAACTATGCGATCAATGTGTATAGAAAGCGTCAGGTTTACCTCCGTTTCGCTGAAGCAATCAACCGTGCTGGTTTCCCCGCTCATGCATTCGCAATCATTCGTGATGGTTTGAATAAGTTATATATGCCCACTTTGGAAGCAGAAGTAACGTACGTAGAACCTCTTGATCCTGCTAACGTTAAACCCGACGAAGTGAGTGAAGATGGTAAAACTCTCACTTGTTATCGTAGAGAGGTGCTTACTCCTAAGGTTGTAAATGGTACGGATAACCACTACATCTACATGTCTGCCGACGAACTTTTGCGCGCTCAGGATAAACCTTACCTCAACTTTACAAGTGAAAAATGGGCGAATACTGCAGGTATCCATGCCCTCGGTTGTGGTCAGTCAAACGATTTCGACACAAGATATACTTACACGAATGTAGTAGATCAACGCATCGCTGCAGAATGGCAACGTTCAGGTTATATGCCACCGTTCGCTTCTAAGAAGACCGAGAACACTACGACTCCTACAGAATACGAAAACATTGTGTATATCGCAGTTGAGTCAGACGTAACAGCCATGGAAAATCCTCAGCCTGTTGATGAATGGGAAGTGGAAGCTGTAGAATTGCTTATCGGTGAAGAAATGGCACTTGAAACAGCATTTGAAGGTTACCGTTATTTCGACCTTATGCGTCAGGCACGTCATAAGCAACAAGCAGGTTATATCGATGGTATCGAATGGTTCGCATGGATGATTTCAAATCGTTCCGTTTACCAAGCACCTTACATGGACATCTTGGATGAAAAGGGCGAATTGGTAGCACCCACAGGAACACAGAATACCTATCTCTATGAACTCCTCAAGAACCAGAATAACTGGTATCTCCCCAATCCTATCTATTAAGATGTAGTTATTGACAAGCGGGTGTGTCGATCGACACACCCGCTTGTGTTTTATAGTCCTGGGGGTATAGGTATTTATGACTTCAATATAACAAACCCCTTTGCGCCCCTTTGCGCCTTTGCGTGAGTCCCCCCCGCAGGTCTGCCTTCTATCTTCTCACGCAAAGACGCAAAGGGCGCGAACGTAGCGACGTCATATTTTCTGAATCAGCTGAGACTTGACCTGGCATTTCGCTTGACAGGTACGGACGCAGTCGTCCTGAATCAATCGAAGTAACGGCCTGAAAGGCCAATAAGCACCCAGCCCAGGGCAACGCCCTGGGTCTATGGATGTTTGGATTTGCGCCCTGAAGGGGCAAAAGCATTGCAGTTCAAACTCTTATATTGCTGTCCGGTAAACGCCTCTAACTCTATGAATATAAAGATGTTTGAATGGTATAAGCCCCACAGCTTGGACGATTCCCCTGAAAGGGGATAAAG